>NZ_JBLRVY010000025.1:0-187242 GCF_048159485.1 Streptomyces sp. 4F14 | reverse complement strand
CCCCCCCCCCCCCCCCCCCCCCCCCCCCCCCCCCCCCCCCCCCCCCCCCCCCCCCCCCCCCCCCCCCCCCCCCCCACTGCCCCAACCCCCGCCACCCCCTCCCTCCTAGCCCTGGAGATCGGCGCCGGCTTCAACACCCCCGGTGTCATCCGCCACCCCCTGGAGAACCTCGTGCGACACACCCCCGGCGCCCGCCTGATCCGTATCAACCCGGACCACCCCCAGGTCCCCGCCGACCTCGGCACCAGAGCCCTGTCCGTCCCGGCCCGGGCGGACGACTTCCTGGTGCCCTGAGATGCCGGACTTCCCCCTGACCCCGCCCACGTTCCTCGCCCCGCGCAGGGCACCGCGGGTCCTCCCCCTCGCGGAGTACCGCGAGAGCGTCGACCTGGACACCCCGTTCCACCCCACCGCACCCCCGGCCGAGGCGGACCGCCTCCACGCGCACGTCCGCCAGGCCCTGCGCCTGATGAACGGCGACCCCGCGACGGCACGCCTCGGCCTGGTCCCCGGCTCGCTCCCGGAGCTGCAGGACCCCGCCACCGCCCGCCAGGTCCTGCGCGCCCTGCTGACGGTGCGCGACCCGGGCCCCCTCCCCGAGGGCACGGACCGCGAACTGGACGCCCTCCTGTCCGGCGAACGCCGGCTCCGCCCGACGACCGCGCCCGCCGAACTCCCCACGCCCGACGGCTCGGACGGCCGCACGGCCCTGTGGCGCGGCGACATCACCACCCTCGCCGCGGACGCGATCGTGAACGCGGCGAACAGCGGCCTCCTCGGCTGCTTCCGCCCCCTGCACCCGTGCATCGACAACGCGATCCACTCCGCGGCGGGCCCGCGCCTGCGCGACGACTGCAAGACGGTGTACGACGCGCAGGGCGCCCCCGAACCGACGGGCGTGGCGAAGGTGACGCGGGGCTACCACCTGCCCGCCCGGTACGTGCTGCACACGGTCGGCCCGGTGGTCCAGGGCCGCCCGGCGCAGGGTGACGCGGAGGCCCTCACCTCCTCCTACCGCGCCTGCCTGGACCTCGCGGCCGAGCTGGACGACGTCCGCACGGTCGGCCTGTGCGCGATCAGCACCGGCGTCTTCGGCTACCCGAAGGAGGCGGCGGCCCCGGTGGCGGTCCGCACGGTCACCGAGTGGCTGGACGAACACCCCGGCCGGTTCGACCGGATCGTGTTCACGGTGTTCGGCGAGGACGACGAGAACGCCTACCGCCGGGTGCTGGGCCGCTAGAACCGCCGGTGGACCTCACCGGTGGTGCGGTGAGGTCAGGTAGTGCTGCCGCAGCAACTCCCTGCCGTAGTCGTTGCCGTTGGGCGTACGGATCACCGAGTGCACGTGCTTCTGCGTGGGCGCCCCGCCCTGCGAGGCCCCGTACGCCCCGGCCAGCGGACCCGGCGACTGGCAGTCGACCTCGATCCACACGACGGGACTGTGCACACGGACGTAGAAGGCGTCGGCGTCGCCGGTCCCCCCGGCCCACGTGACGTACGTGTCGTCCAAGTGCCTGCGCACCTCGGCGAGATGGGCCTTGGCGACGTCGGCCTTGGCGCGTCCGGCGAACGCGGCGACGATCCCCAACAGCCTGGACTTCTGGGCTGCGTCGAGGGCCTTGCCCCGCAGACCCGTGTACGCCTGGACGGTGTTGTCGGCGAACGCCCCCGCCTTCATCGACTCGTTGGACTTGGTCGCGGAGGCGATGAGGACCGAACGCTGGGCGTCGGTGAGGGAGTTGGCGAAGGCGAGGGACGCGGCGACCTCTTCGTGGCAGACGGTCACGGTCTCGCCGTCGATCTCCATGACGGTCGGCTCGGATCCCCAGAAGCAGGGGCTCATGACGACCTGCTCGCCCAACACGAAGTAGTTGACGACGAGATGGTGCCCGTCGAACTGGAACCCCCAGGGTTCGGTGGCGGAGGGGGTGCCCATCACGGTCCAGTAGTAGGCGTCCTCGTTGAAGGACCCGGTGTTGCCGATCGCCTCACCGGCGGCCTGGTTGATACGGCGGATCCTCTCCGTGGTCTCCAGCCCGTCGGCGCTCAGAGCGGACGTCAACAGGGCGGTACCCAGGGTTTTCTGAGCATCCGTCAGGTCCGCGAGGGAGACGCCCTGACGGCCGTAGGAGTCGATGTTGCTCCACAGCCGCCACTCGGTGGAGTGGACGGTGAACCGCGTCTGCGTCCTCTGCGCGTCGGTGAGGCCCGCGAGGAACGCCTCGGCGGCGGCGATGACGGGCGCGGTGTCGACGCCGGTGGAGTGGACCGTGTAGAGGTCGTCGATCCGCCTGCCGTCGGTGGTGAGGCCGAAGAACTCCTCGGTGAGCGACTGGTTCCCGGGCCCGCCACCGCCGGGGGCTCCTCCGCCCGGACCGCCACTGGGCGCTCCGCTGTCGGTCGGCGAGGCACTGGGGGTGGCCGTCCCCGTCTCGTCCGCCGCGAGCGCCGTGAACGCTCCCGCCCCGCCCATCGCGGTGACCGCCGTCGCGCCGGACGCGAAGAACACCTTCCGCATGAAGTTCCGCCGATCCGCGTGCTGCCGCCCGCCATGCTGCTCGCCCATGATTCCGCGCACTCCTCAAAGCCCTCGGGGGGCCTCAACGCCCCTTCCCCACCCACCCTGAGGCACCCAACTGAGGCTCAGCTGAAGGAAGTTGCCCAGTTTCCGGCACCACAGCGACATCGCCCGCCACCACCCCCTTGGGCAACCACACCCGGAACTCCGTACACCCCGGCACACTCTCCACCTCGATCCCACCCCCGTGCGCGGAGACGATCGCCGAGGCGATGGCCAGCCCCAGCCCCGCCCCGCCACCTCCACGTCCACCCCCCTGTCCGAAAGACCGAGTCCGCGAACCCCCCTCCCGCACAAACCGCTCGAACACCCGCGGCAACAACTCCCCAGCGATCCCGGGCCCGTCGTCGCGCACAACCACCGAACACCCACCGGCGTCCGCCTCCACCACCACGTCCACCCGAGTCCCCGCAGGCGTATGCACCCGAGCGTTCCCCAGCAGATTCACCACCACCTGTGTCAACCGCCCCGCATCCCCCACCACCACCGCGGGCCCGGCCATCCGCAGCGCGAGCCCCCACTCGTGCGAACCCCCAGCGGCCCGCGCGTCCCACACCGCCTCGGCGACCAGCGTCGCCAGATTCACTTCCCCCCGCTCCAACGGCCGCCCCTCGTCCAGCCGGGCGAGGAGCAGCAGATCCTCCACGAGCCCGGTCATCCGAGCCGACTGCGCGGAGACCCGCTCCCAGGCGAGCCCGGGCGCGATGGACGCCACCCCTTGCCCCATGAGTTCCGCGTACCCGGCGATGGAGGCGAGCGGCGTACGCAGTTCATGGCTCGCGTCGGCGAGAAACCTCCGCATCCGCTCCTCGCTCCGCTGCCGCTCCCCGAGCGACACCTCGACCCGCTCGATGAGCCGGTTCAACGCGGCCCCGACCTGCCCGACCTCGCTCCCGTCGTCGGTGTCGCGGCCCCCCACCCGGGGCAGCCCGCGCACCTCCCCCCGGTCGAGCGGCGCCCGCGCGACCGAAGCGGCCACCCCGGCGACCCGCTCAAGGGGCCGCAGCCGGCGCCGTATCACCACGGCACACACCACCCCCGTGACCAGCAGCCCGGCAGAAGCGATCAGCGCCTCGGTGACGACGAGGTCGTGCAGGGTGTCCTCGACATCGGCGGTGGGCAGCCCGGCGAGCACAGCGGGCCCGTCCCCCTGGGCGGCGGTCAGCCGATACGTCCCGAGCCCGGGGATGACCCGCGTGACCAGCCCTCCGCCGACCCCGTCGAGCACGGCCCGCTGACGGGCACTCAACACAACCTGCTCCCCGTCCCCGGTCACCACCTCGGCCGCGACCGCCTCCCCGTCCACGACCCGCGCGGCGACCGTCCCCACCGGCTGGCCGCGTTCATTGAGAAACCCCAGGTCGGTGACGTCCCCGGTACGCCGCTGAAGTCCGCCCTGGCTCCGGGAGGCCGCGTCCCGGACGCGCTGGTCGAGCCCGTCGAGCAGATTCGCGCGCTGCACGAGCACCGTCGCCGCCGCCATCGCCGTGCACACCACCACCAGCGCGGCCGTCACGAACAGGACGAGCCACACCCGCAGGGACCTCATCTCTCGCCCGCCGCCCGGATCACGTACCCCGCGCCGCGCACGGTGTGGATCATCGGCGCGCGCCCCCGGTCGAGCTTGCCGCGCAGGCTGTAGACGTACACCTCGACGAGGTTGCCCTCGCTCTCGAAGGAGCTGTTCCAGACGTGGTCGAGGATCTGGGCCTTGCTGAGGACCTGCCGGGGATGGCTGACGAGGAACCGCAGGAGGTCGAACTCCTTGGCCGTCAAAGGGATCACGTCCCCGCCGCGCTGTACGACGCGGGTCCGCTCGGCGAGGACCAGGTCCCCGAGGACCCGCACGGACTCATCGACAGGCGACACCCCGGCCCGCCGCAGCAGCGCCCGCAGCCGCAGCATGACCTCCTCCAGCGAGAAGGGCTTGGTGACGTAGTCGTCGGCGCCCGCCGAGAGCCCGTCCAGCCGGTGTTCCAGCGCGTCCCGCGCGGTCAGCATCAGCACGGGCAGCGCCGCGTTCTCGTACCGCAGCCGCCGCAGCACCTGGACGCCGTCGAGGTCGGGCAGCATCCCGTCCAGCACGACGGCGTGCGGCGCGCACCCCCGCGCGAGCGTCAGCGCCGTACGCCCGTCCCCCGCGAGGAACGGCCGCCAGCCGGCCTCGGTGACCGCGAGGCCGAGGAGTTCGGTCAGCTCGGGTTCGTCGTCGACGATCAGGACACGGGTGGCGGCGGACATGCCGCGAGCCTGCCCGAGGGACCTGTCGGTTCCCTGTGGGCAGGCTGGGGGCGAACCATGACGGGCGGGCCCGGCAGGGCCGTACGGATATCGGCTTGTACGACTTACGCCGTCACTCCGTACGCCCGTACTCTCACACGCCCACCGGCTCCTTCACCGGCGTCTCGTCGGCGGCCTTGCTCAGCGCCTCCCCCTCGATGTCCACCTTCGGCAGCACCCGGTCGAGCCACTTCGGCAGCCACCACGCCCGGTCGCCCAGCAGCGCGAGGACGGCCGGGACGATCGCCATGCGGACGACGAACGCGTCGAGCAGGACGGCCGTCGCGAGGCCGAAGCCGATCATCTTGATCATGGACTCGCTCTCGCCGATGAACCCGGCGAACACGGCGATCATGATGAGCGCGGCGGCGACGACCACGCGGGCGCTGTGCCGGAAGCCGGAGACGACGGCCTCGTGGGCGGAGTCGCCGTGGACGTAGCCCTCGCGCATGCGGGAGACGAGGAACACCTCGTAGTCCATGGCGAGTCCGAAGACGATGCCCACCATGAAGATCGGCATCAGGCTCATGATCGGGCCGGTCTGGTCGACGCCGAACAGGCTCGCCATGTGGCCCTCCTGGAAGACGACCACGACCGCGCCGAGCGCCGCGAGGACCGACAGGAGGAAGCCGACCGCCGCCTTGAGCGGGACGAGGACCGAGCGGAAGACGACCAGCAGGAGCAGGATCGCGAGCCCGACGACGGTGACGAGGTACGGGATCAGCGCGCCCTGCACCTTGTCGGAGACGTCGATGTTGAGGGCGGTGGTGCCGGTGACCTCGAAGTGCGCGCCGGCCGTCGACTCGACGCCGGGCCGCTCCGAGCGGATCGTCTTGACCAGGTCCTTCGTCTTCTCGTCGGTGGGCGCGGTGGCGGGCGTCGCGCTGAACACGGCGGTGTCGCCGGCCTTGTTGAAGCGGGGCTCGGAGACCGAGACGATGCCCTTCGTGCCGGCGATCTTGTCGCTGATCGTCGCGGCGGCGGCCTTGGCGTCGTCGGAGCCCTTGGCGTCGACGACGATCGTGAGGGGGCCGTTGAACCCCGGTCCGAAGCCCTCGGCGAGCGCGTCGTAGGCCCGCCGCTCGGTGGTGGACGTCGGCTTCGCCTCGTCGCCGGGCATGCCGAGCTGGAGGCCGGTCGCCGGGAGGGCGAGGGCACCGAGGGCGACGACGCCGAGGATCATGACGGGGAGGGGGCGACGCAGGACGAAGCGGGCCCAGCGGGTGCCCATGTTGTCGGCGGTCTGCCCGGCGGGGGCCGGCGTGCCGGTGTGATGATCGGACCCCACCGTCCCCTTCTTCCCCGCCCGCTCCGACTTCTTCAGCACCGCGTTCGGCCAGAACCCCAGCAGCGCCGGCACGACGGTCAGCGCGACCAGCACCGCCACGACCACCGCCCCCGCCGCCGCGAGCCCCATCTTCGTCAGCATCGGGATCCCGACGACCATGAGCCCGGCCAGCGCGATGACGACGGTCAGTCCGGCGAACACGACGGCGGACCCGGCGGTCCCGACGGCGAGCCCCGCCGCCTCCTGCACGTCCCGCCCCCGGGCCCGTTCCTCCCGGAACCGGGACACCACGAACAGCGCGTAGTCGATCCCGACGGCGAGCCCCAGCATCATCGCGAGCGTGCCGGTGCTGCTGGACAGCCCGAGCGCGTCCCCGAGGAGCGTGATCGACAGCATGGTGATCGCGACGCCGATGATCGCGGTGAGCAGCGGCAGCCCGGCCGCGGCGAGCGAGCCGAACGTGATGAGCAGGACGACCGCGGCGACGGCGATGCCGATGATCTCGGCGACCCCGCCGGGCCCGCCGCCCGCCTCCATCGCGGTGCCGCCCGCCTCGACGGTGAGCCCGGCGTCGCGGGCGTGGTCGATGGCCTTGTCGAGCGCGGTGTGGCTGGCGTCGGAGACCTCGTTCGCGGTCACCTTGTAGGTGACGACGGCGTACGCGGTGGTGCCGTCCTCGCTGACCGCCTTCGCGGTGAACGGGTCGGCGACACCGGCGACCTGGGAGCCGTCCTTGAGGGAGCCGACGGCCTCCTCGATGGCCTTCTTGTTCTCGGTGGCGGTGACCTTCTGCCCGTCGGGGGCGACGAACACGACCCGTGCGGTGGCGCCGTCGGCGGCGGCGCCCGGGAAGCGCTGCTCCATGAGGTCGAACGCCTTCTGGGACTCGATGCCGGGCATCGAGAACTCTTCGTCGGTGGTGCCGGGGGCCTTCATGGCGCCGAGGCCCACGAAGGCGACGACGGCGGCCCATATCAGGACGACGTACCAGCGTCGTCGAAAGGCCAGTCGGCCCAGTCGGTGCAGGAAGGTGGCCAAGGCGGTACTCCACATCGGATCTCGGGTTCGTCTCAAGCCTCGCTGGGAAGGACCCCTTCGCGCGTCGTACCGCCGTCGGCAATCGGCCCTGCTGAAACCGTGGAAGGCCCTACCGAAACCGTGGTACTCCCGGCCGCCGCGCCTCCTACCCGAGGACTACGCCGAGGACGGCCGCCGCCATCCCGGCCTCCCCCCGCTCGTTGGGGTGCACGGGCGCGGCGGGCGCGGCCGGCATCAGCGGCTCCACCCACCGGACTCCGTCGTCGGCGCAGGCCCCCAGCCCCTCGGAGGGCCGGTACGTGTCGACGTACGACGCCCCCGCCCCGGTGGCCGCCTTCTCCAGCACCGAGTTGAGCCGCCGCTCCTGGTCCCGCAGGAACGCGACGTCGCCCGGCGCGATCCCCAACTCCCGGCAGGTGTCGCCCTGTTCGGGGAAGATCGCGGGGTATCCGACGACGTACACCCGGGCTTCGGGCGAGCGCCGCTCGATCTCCTGGAGGGCGTCGGTGAGTTTCCCGCCGAGGGCGTCGGTCTTCGCCCGGACCTGGTCGGCGTGCGCGTCGCGGCAGGGCGCGTCGTCGGTCGCCGTGCTGAAGGCGCTCTCCAGCTGGTAGCGGACGCCGAGTTTCACGCACGCGGTGATGGTGTCGGCGAACCCGACGTCGTTGCCGCCGATGCCGAGGGTGACCAGCCTCGTCCCCTTCGTGAGGGCGGACAGCTGGGCGGGGTTGGTGCCGGAGTCGGTGTCCTGGGCGGCGGTGAGGTCGTCGATGGTGGCCCCGGAGCAACTGACGTCCGTGAGCGGGGCCTTGAGGTGCCGGGCGACGACGGAGGGATAGTTCCGGTCGGACCGCTCGCACCCGGCGGGCGTCCCGGTCTGCCCGGGGATCTTCGGCCCGGAGGTGTACGAGTCACCGAGGGCGACGTACGGCCCGACGGCCCGGGCGTCACCGCCCCCGCCTCCCCCGTCGCCCCGCTCGATGCCGACGGCCGTCACCAGCACCGCGCAGGAGAAGACCCCCGCCAACCCCAGCCGTGTCCGTGTCCTCATACCCGGGTGTCCTGTCTCTCGCCGCCGGCAGCCACACCCAGGCTCATCGACGGCGGCGCCCGCGTCGTCGTACCACCGCCGTCACCTGCGTACTACGGGCGTGGTACGTCGGAGGGCCGTACCAGCCCGGTCTGGTAGGCGATGACGACGAGCTGGGCCCGGTCGCGGGCGCCCAGTTTCGTCATGGCCCGGTGGATGTGGGTCCGTACGGTCAGCACGCTGAGGGTCAGCTCCCCGGCGATCTCGTCGTTGGACTTGCCCTCCGCCGCGAACACCGTCACCTCCCGTTCCCGGGGGGTGAGTTCGGCCAGTTTCTCGGGGGCCGCGAGCAGGTTCCCGGGGGCGGCGGGCGAGGTGAGGAACCGGGTGATCAGCGCGCGGGTGGCGCCGGGTGACAGCAGCGACTCGCCCGCGGCGACGACTCTGATGCCGCCCAGCAGGACGTCCGTCGTGACGTACTTCCCGAGGAACCCGCTGGCCCCGACCTTCAGCGCCTGGGCGACGTACTCCTCGGTCTCGAACATGGTCAGCACCAGGACGCGGGTGGAGCCCAGGTCCGGGTCGGCGCAGATCTCGGCGGTCGCGGCGAGCCCGTCGGAGCCCGGCATGCGGATGTCCATGAGGACGACGTCCGGCCGGGTGGCCCGGGTCTGTTCCACCGCCTCGCGGCCGTTCGCGGCCTCGCCGACGACCTCCATGTCGGCGCAGGAGTCGATGAGCAGCCGGAAGGTGCCGCGCAGGAGGGCCTGGTCGTCGGCGAGCAGGACACGGATGGTCACAGGGGTGCCTCGTCCTCGGGGTGGGTCAGGGAGTGCAGGGGAAGGGCGGTCGTCACCTGGAAGCCGCCCTCGGGGCGGGGTCCGGCCTGGAGGTGGCCGCCCACCGAGTGGGCGCGTTCGCGCATGCCGACGAGGCCGAAGCCGCCGGGGGCGGAGGGCTGGGGGGCGGCGCCCTCGTTGGTGACGGTGATGAGGAGCCGGGAGCGCTTGTAGGCGAGGCGGATCTCGGCGCCGTGGCCGTGGCCGTGCTTGGTGACGTTGGTCAGGGCCTCCTGGATGATCCGGTACGCGGTGAGGTCGACGCCGGGCAGGAGCGGCCGGGGGTCTCCCTCGACGACGACCGTGACGTCCAGGCCCGCCGAGCGGCAGGCCGCGAGCAGGTCGGGGAGGCGGTCGAGGCCGGGGGTGGGTTCGAGGGGGTCGGGGTCGTCGGGGCTGCGCAGGATGCCGACGGTCGCCCGCAGTTCGAGGAGCGCCGAGGACGTCGTCCCGGCCAGTTCGGCCAGGATCTTCTGGGCCTGCTCGGGGTGGGTGCGGGCGAGGTGGGCGGCGGTGCCCGCCTGGGCGTTGGCGACGGCCATGTGGTGGGCGACGACGTCGTGCAGTTCGCGGGCGATGCGCATCCGCTCCTCGGTGACCCGCAGGCGTGCCTCCTCCTCGCGGGTGCGCTCGGCGTGGACCGCGCGCGCCTGCACGGACTCCAGGTAGGCCCGCCGCAGCCGGGTGCGGGAGCCGACGGCCACGGGGAACAGCAGCCACAGGCCCGTACCGACCGTCTTGAGCAGGAAGAGGTCCCAGGTCGGGTCGACGGCGACGCCGGTCACCGCGAGGGCGCCGGTCGTCCACCAGGCGTACCTGCGGCTGGTCAGGTGGTCGGTCACCGCCGCGATCCAGTACAGCGCCGCCATCACCGGCGCCAGCAGCATCGGGCTCGGCAGGTACTCCAGCCCGAGCAGCGCCATCGCGCCCGCCCCGGTGACCAGCAGCATCCCGCGCGGCCACCGGCGGCAGCCCAGCACGGCGAAGGACAAGCCCGCGGCCAGGGCGACCGCGAGCAGCTTCGGCGCGTTGTCGTCCGGCGACGGGTTCCCGTCCGTGCTGATCGACATGCCGAACAGGACGCAGGCGAACAGCACCAGCAGCGTCACCGCGTCGATGGTCCGCGGGTGTAGCTCCGCGTAACGCTCCAGGCTGCTGGCCATCCGCCCTCTCCGGCTCGGCGACGATCGTCCAAGGTGAACGATGCCTGGTCGCACGGGCCGGGGCATCCGCCCTGAGCTGTTGTCACCCCCTACTCAGGACGGAGGACGGACTACTGCACCTGCGGTACGCCGGGACGGACGACGCTCACGCGGCGGGTCGCGCGCGAGCGCCGTACGACGCTCACGCGTCCAGCGACGTCATCACGTGCTTGATCCGCGTGTAGTCCTCGAAGCCGTAGCCGGAGAGGTCCTTGCCGTAGCCGGACTTCTTGAAGCCGCCGTGCGGCATCTCGGCGACCAGCGGGATGTGGGTGTTGATCCACACGCAGCCGAAGTCGAGCCGCTTGGACATGCGCATGGCGCGGCCGTGGTCCTTGGTCCACACGGAGGAGGCCAGCGCGTAGTCGACGCCGTTGGCCCACTCGACGGCCTGGTCCTCGTCGGTGAAGGACTGGACGGTGATGACGGGCCCGAAGACCTCGTTCTGGATGATCTCGTCGTCCTGCTTCAGCCCGGAGACGACGGTCGGCGCGTAGAAGTACCCGGTCTCGCCGACCCGGTGGCCGCCCGCCTCGACCTTGGCGTGCGCGGGCAGCCGCTCGACGAACCCGGAGACCTGCTTGAGCTGGTTGGGGTTGTTGAGGGGGCCGAAGAGGACGTCCTCGTCTTCGGGGTGCCCGGTCTTGGTCTCGGCGGCGGCCTTGGCGAGCGCGGCGACGAACTCGTCGTGGACGGACTCCTGGACGAGGACGCGGGTGGCGGCCGTACAGTCCTGGCCCGCGTTGAAGAACCCGGCGACGGAGATGTCCTCGACGGCCTTGGCGAGGTCGGTGTCCTCGAAGACGACGACGGGAGCCTTGCCGCCCAGTTCGAGGTGGACGCGCTTGAGGTCCTTGGAGGCGGTCTCGGCGACGGACATGCCGGCGCGCACGGACCCGGTGATGGAGGCCATGGCCGGGGTGGGGTGCTCGATCATGAGGCGGCCGGTGTCGCGGTCGCCGCAGACGACGTTGAAGACGCCGGTGGGCAGGATGGCCCCCATGATCTCGGCCATCAGGACGGTCGACGCCGGGGTCGTGTCGGACGGCTTCAGCACGACCGTGTTGCCCGCGGCGAGGGCCGGCGCGAACTTCCAGACGGCCATCATCATCGGGTAGTTCCAGGGCGCGACCTGCGCGCAGACCCCGACCGGCTCGCGCCGGACGATGGAGGTCATGCCCTCCATGTACTCCCCGGCGGAGCGCCCTTCCAGCATCCGCGCGGCGCCCGCGAAGAACCGGATCTGGTCGACCATCGGCGGGATCTCCTCGGACCGCGTGAGCCCGACCGGCTTGCCCGTGTTCTCGACCTCGGTGGCGATGAGTTCCTCGGCGCGCTCCTCGAAGGCGTCGGCGATCTTCAGCAGCGCGCGCTGCCGCTCGGCGGGCGTGGTGTCGCGCCAGCCGGGGAAGGCGGCTGCGGCGGCGGCCATGGCGGCGTCGATGTCGTCCTGACCGGACAGGGGCGCGGTGGCGTAGGGCTCGCCCGTGACGGGGTTGACGACCTCGGTGGTCCGCCCGTCGGCGGCGTCACGGAACTCGCCGTCAATGTAGTTGCGCAGCCGACGCAATTCGGTGCTCACGGCCGGTTCCTCCCGGTTCGCAGGTGTCCACTGACTGAGACACCACCCTAATCCGCGGAATCGCTTCTTCAACACCCCCAACCCGGCCACACTTGCGAAATCCGCAGATCTGAGCCATCTCAACAACGGATTTCATCGAATCGGCCTTGCGGGGCGGACGAGACGTCATGCACAGTGGGCTCCGTGGCCAACCGAAGCACCGACAAACACCTCGACTCCGTGAGCCTCGCGATCATCGAGCAGCTCCAGGAGGACGGCCGCCGCCCCTACGCGGCGATCGGCAAGGCCGTCGGCCTCTCCGAGGCGGCCGTGCGCCAGCGCGTCCAGAAACTCCTCGACCAGGGCGTCATGCAGATCGTCGCGGTCACGGACCCGCTGACGGTGGGCTTCCGCCGCCAGGCGATGGTCGGCGTGCACGTCGAGGGCGACGTGGAGGCGGTCGCGGACCGGCTCACGGCCATGGACGAGTGCGAGTACGTGGTGATGACCGCGGGGTCCTTCGACCTGATGGTGGAGATCGTCTGCGAGGACGACGACCACCTCCTGGAGGTCATCAACCACCGCATCCGGGCCGTCCCCGGCGTGCGCTCCACCGAGAGCTTCGTCTACCTGAAGCTCAAGAAGCAGACCTACATGTGGGGAACCCGATGAAGGACCTGAGCAAGTCCGCGTACGACCACCTGTGGATGCACTTCACCCGCATGTCCTCGTACGAGAACGCCCCCGTCCCGACGATCGTGCGCGGCGAGGGCACCTACATCTACGACGACCGGGGCCGCCGCTACCTGGACGGTCTCGCGGGCCTCTTCGTCGTCCAGGCCGGACACGGCCGCACCGAACTCGCCGAGACCGCGTTCAAGCAGGCGCAGGAGCTGGCGTTCTTCCCGGTCTGGTCGTACGCGCACCCGAAGGCGATCGAGCTGGCGGAGCGCCTCGCGGGCGAGGCCCCCGGTGACCTGAACAAGGTGTTCTTCACGACCGGCGGCGGCGAGGCCGTCGAGACGGCGTGGAAGCTGGCCAAGCAGTACTTCAAGCTGACCGGCAAGCCGACCAAGCACAAGGTGATATCCCGGACGGTCGCCTACCACGGCACCACCCACGGCGCCCTCTCCATCACCGGCCTCCCCCCGCTGCGCGCCCCCTTCGAGCCCCTCGTCCCCGGCGCGCACAAGGTCGCCAACACCAACATCTACCGCGCCCCGATCCACGGCGACGACCCGGTCGCGTTCGGCCGCTGGGCCGCCGACCAGATCGAGCAGCAGATCCTCTTCGAGGGCCCGGACACGGTCGCGGCGGTCTTCCTGGAGCCCGTCCAGAACGCGGGCGGCTGCTTCCCGCCCCCGCCCGGCTACTTCCAGCGGGTCCGCGAGATCTGCGACCAGTACGACGTGCTGCTCGTCTCGGACGAGGTGATCTGCGCGTTCGGCCGCCTCGGTACGACGTTCGCGTGCGACAAGTTCGGCTACGTCCCGGACATGATCACCTGCGCGAAGGGCATGACCTCGGGCTACTCCCCGATCGGCGCCTGCATCGTCTCCGACCGCCTCGCCGAGCCCTTCTACCGGGACGGCAACGCCTTCCTGCACGGCTACACCTTCGGCGGCCACCCCGTCTCCGCCGCCGTCGCCCTCGCCAACCTCGACCTCTTCGAGCGCGAGAACCTCAACCAGCACGTCCTGGACAACGAGGCCGCCTTCCGCGCGACCCTGGAGAAGCTCCACGACCTCCCGATCGTCGGCGACGTCCGCGGCAACGGCTTCTTCTACGGCATCGAACTCGTCAAGGACAAGGCCACGAAGGAGTCCTTCGACGCCGACGAGACCGAGCGCATCATCTACGGCTACCTCTCCAAGGCCCTCTTCGAGAACGGCCTCTACTGCCGCGCCGACGACCGCGGCGACCCGGTCGTCCAGCTCGCCCCGCCGCTGATCGCGAACCAGGAGACGTTCGACGAGATCGAGCAGATCCTGCGCACGACCCTCACGGAGGCGTGGTCGAAGCTCTGATCGTCTGATGTACGGCCCCGCGCGCGCCCGTTCGAGTGAGAATCGGCGCCGCGGGGCCGTGTGCTGTCCGGCATCCGGGAACCCCCTTGCCTAGCGTGCAGTGACCGATCACCCCTGCTTTTCGTTCCCCCGGACGGGGGAAACGGCTCGGGAACTACGGATCTGAACGAAGGTGTACGCCCATGGAGGCCCCGCCGGACAACGACGTGCTCTGGGCACGCTCCCTGCACTTCACGCACCGCGACGGCTCCCCCGGCCTCGCCGGTGTCTCCCTGGGGGTCCGCGAGGGCGAGATCCTCGCCGTCACCGGCCCGCGCGGCAGCGGCAAGACGACGCTCCTGCACTGCCTGTCCGGGCTCACCCCGGCCCAGCGCGGGGAGGTGTGGTTCAACAGCGTCCCCGTCCACACCATGGGCCCGATCGCCCGCGAACGGCTGCGCCGCGACCGCTTCGGCTGGATCGACCCGGCGCCCGCGCTCGTCCCCGAGCTGAACGTGTGGGAGAACGCGGCGTTGCCGTTGATGCTGCGCGGCACGAGCCGCCGCCGCGCCAAGGCCGCCGCGCTGGAGTGGCTGGAGCGGCTCGACGTGGGCGACAAGGCGCGTGCGCGGCCAGGTGAGTTGACGCAGGCCGAGCGGCAACGGGTGTGCATCACCAGGGCGTTGGCACCGGCGCCGTCGGTCCTCTTCGCCGACGAACCCACGGCCCCCCTCCATCAGGCGGACCGGGCCCACGTGTTGAGGACCCTCACGACAGCCGCCCGCTCCCACGGCATCACCGTCGTCCTCGCGACCAACGACCCCGACACGACGGCGCTCGCCGACCGCACGCTCCCCCTCCTCGACGGACGCCGCGTCACCACCGTCCACCTCCCCCCGCCCACCGACCCGGAAGGCCGCCCCGCGTGCTCGCTCTCCGCCTGACCCGAGCCGCCCACCCGGCGGTCCACGCGCGCCGTCTGGCGGTCTCGGCGGCGGCGGCAGGAACGGGCTTCCTGCTCCTCTCCACCCTGGGCCACGCCCTCACCCACCCCGAGGCGACGGCGTCCTCGGCACTCCGCCTGGCCTGGTGCGCGATCCCCCTAACCTCGACGGTCTACTTCGCCATGGCGGTGGCCCGCACGGACCCCGCGACCCGCCCCCGCCCCGGCCTCGCGGCCATCGGCCTGGGCCCGGCCCGCCTCATGGCCGTCTCGGCCACCACCACGGCCCTCTCCACCCTCTTCGGCTCGATGCTGGCCCTCCTCCTCTTCCTCCACCTCCGAGGCGACCTCACGGGCCTCCCCTTCGACGGCGCGGCCTCCGACTTCCTGGCCGCCGACCACCCCCTCCCCCTCCCCGCCTCCCTGACCCTCCTGGCCCTGGTCCCCCTCGCTTCCTCCGCAGCGGTAGCCCTGATGCTCCGCCCCCGGGACACCCAGGTAGCGGCCCACGCAACCCGCCGAGCCTTCGGAGGCTTCAACAAGGGCAGCACGAGGGAGACATTCGGCTCGTACGGAAGGTTCGGGGCACGCGGGGGTGCCAAGGCAGAAGAGCCCCACCCAGCTGCGGGCAGTCGTGCCTCCCCCAGTGCCCGAAGGGCCTGGGAGGTACCCCCATGGGGCGGCACGGGTGGGCGCAGCGGCACCCCGCCAGCGCGGGCAAGCGAAACGCCCCCACCCCAGCCCCCCACGGACCCGCACCCGAACCCCGCACCCCCCTCCCCCACAGCCCTCCCCTGGGGCGCCGCCACCCTCGCCGCCGGCCTCGCCGTGGAGGCGTACGCAGCCCGCACCACCCCCACCTCCACCCTCCTCACCCTCCCCGCCGGCCTCCCCACAGGCCCCGCAGCGGTCCTCCTCGGCTGGACCCTCACCGCACTGGGCCTGGCCCTGGCGGGCCCGGGCCTCACCCACCTCTGCGGCCGCCTGCTCCAGATGTTCCGCCCGGGAGCCCTACGCCTCCTCGCGGGCAGGGGCCTGATGGAGGAGTCCCAGCGGATCGGCCGCCCCTTGGGCATCCTGTGCGCGGTCCTCTCCGGCGCCTACACGATGGCGTCCCTGAACGGCGACAGACCGACAGGCCCGCTCTCCACCCTGGGCGCCCTCCTGGTGACCGGCTGCGCCCTGGGCACACTCCTGACGGCAGCGGTGGAGTCCCGTCAGTCGCGAGCGGACACGACAGCGGCCCTCGTACGCCTGGGCGCCCCGGCGACGACACTCCGCACGGCGGCGGCCCTACGCATGGCGGCCCTCCTGATCGTCTTCACCCCCCTGACCCTCGCGGTGGCCCAACTCGCGACCCTCCCCCTGACGACGTGAAAACTCGTACGAAAAAAATCCCCGGCCACCGATGAGTAGTGACCGCCTCCCCGGTCTACCCCTCGAACACAACGGAACGACACCCACGGGAGACCCCGAGATGACCACCCCCGCATACCAGCAGATGATCTTCATCAACCTCCCCGTCGCGGACCTCGCGGCCTCGAAGAAGTTCTTCACGGACCTGGGCTACACCCTGAACCCCCAGTTCAGCGACGACAACGCGGCCTCGGTGGTGATCAGCGACACGATCGTGGCGATGCTCCTGACGAAGTCGTTCTACGCGACGTTCACGAAGAAGGAGATCGCGGACGCCACGAAGACCAGCGAGGTCATGATCGCCCTGAGCGCACAGAGCCGCGCCGCCGTGGACGAGCTCGTCGACAAGGCGATCCAGCTGGGCGCGACGGAGCCCCGTGAGCCCCAGGACATGGAGGGCTTCATGTACGGCAGGGCGTTCGACGACCTGGACGGCCACACGTGGGAGGTCGTGTGGATGAACCCGTCCGCGATCGAGGGCTGAGGCACCCGCCTAGCATGGGCGGGTGCACCAGACACCCGCCCAGCCGTACGACGGCGTCCCCGACCGCGAGATCGAGTCCCTGGCCGAGTTCGACGAGGTGATCGCGACGGCCGGCACGCTGGCCAGGTACCGCGTCCAGGCGGTGGACCTGACGGCCCGTACGCCGGTTCTCCTGACGACCGACACGACGGGCGCGGTCTTCCTGGGCTGCCCGATGACCCCCGAGGCGGACGCCCGGGTCAGGTCGGCGGGCGCCCTGGTCTTCCCCCCGGTCCCGGGCCTGCCGTTCGACCCGTACCGGGGCCTGCTGTACACCCCGGACGAACTCTTCGACGGCCTCGCGGAAGGCTACGCGTCGACCCCGGACGCCCAGACGTACGCGTGGTTCCAGGAGACGAAGGCGAACGGCGACATCTTCGCGTCGATGCTCCGCTCGGTGCACGACGACGCGGTGTCGGACGCCCTGGACGAACTCCTGGCCGGCGCAAGGGTGGTCGGAGTGATGGGCGGCCACGCGATGGCGCGCGGCACGGCCGAGTACGCCGGTGCCGCGCGCCTGGGCCGCACACTCGCCCGCGCGGGCCTGACCGTCGCGACGGGCGGCGGCCCGGGCGCGATGGAGGCCGCGAACCTGGGCGCGTACGCGGCCCCGTTCGAGGACGGCATGCTGGAGTCGGCGCTCCGACTCCTCGCGAAGGCGCCGACGTTCACCCCGTCGGTGACGGAGTGGGCGTCGGCGGCGTTCGAGGTCCGCGCCCAACACCCCGGCGGCGGCCCGTCCGTTGGCATCCCGACCTGGTTCTACGGCCACGAGCCGCCGAACGCGTTCGCCGCGCACACGGCGAAGTACTTCTCCAACGCCACCCGCGAGGACGGCCTGTTGGCGCGCTGCACGGCCGGTGTGGTGTTCCTGCCGGGCGCCGCCGGGACCGTACAGGAGATCTTCGACAACTCGACGCCGAACTACTACGAGTCGCGGGGCGAGCCGAGGCCGATGGTGCTGGTGGACGAGGCGCACTGGACGAGGCGCCTGCCCGCCTGGCCGCTGTTGGAGGCGTTGGCGAGGGACAGGTCGATGGCGTCGCGGATCGTTCTGGTGGACCGGATCGAGGACGCCCCGGAGGCATTGAAACGCGCGGGTAATTAATAAGCGGGCAAAGCCCGGGGTCAAATGGGATGCGCGCGTTGACACTTCTTATGGCGCGCTTATACACCTGTGAGCCTCAAGGGGATGCTGATGCGCCCCCCGCGGGCTCATCCCCCCTACAGCCCCCCGCAGTTGCGCCTCCCGCAAAGGACAAACGTGTCCATATCCCGCCGCACCGCCGCCCGTTCGGCTCGTATGCTCGGCGTAGCCGCCGCTTCCGCGGCCGTCGTCCTCTCCGCGTCCACGAGCGCGCTCGCCTGCAACATCCGGGACTTCTCCGCCACCCCCGAGTGCGACGGCGACAAGGGCGTCATCAAGGTCACCGACGTGGACGCCACCGGCGTGACCGCCACTGTCGCCGTCTACCTGGAGAACAACGGCAGCGACCTCCGCAAGGTCGGAGAGCAGGAGGTGAAGGGCAGCCTCACCGGCACGACCATCACCTTCGCCGAGGACTGGAAGCCGAACGCGGAGTACCGCATCCACGTCACCGCCGGCAAGCTCGTGAACGACGACATCAGCCCGAACCTCACCACCCCCTCGAAGGCGTGCAAGACCGAGGAATCCCCCTCGCCGTCCCCCTCGGAGCCGGAGTCCTCCCCGAGCCCGTCCCCGTCCCCCTCCGACTCCGCCGCCACCCCGCAGCCGTCGCCCTCCCCCAGCGACAGCAGCACCCCGATCACCCCCGTGAACAACGCCCCCACGCCCGCGGTCGGTGACTCCCACCTCGCCGAGACCGGCGCGAACTCCAACACCGGCCTGATCGCCGGCATCGCCGCGGCCCTCGTCGTCATCGGCGGCGCCGCGATCTTCTTCGGCATGCGCAGGAAGGGCAGCAGCAACCGCTGACGCCCCGGGGTGAGCACTCCCACCCCGGGTGCTCACCCCATGCTGGCCCGCTGCAACCAGTACTCCAACGTCCGGCGCTCCCCCACCACTTCGACCGCGTCGAGCGGCAACCGCCGGTAGAACGCGAGCATCACGTCGGTGAGCGGCCCCCGCATCGCCACGTCCGCCTTCTCGTGCGCCCGCCGCCAGGCCACCCCGCCCGGCCCCCACTCCACGAGCCACTCGGCGCCGGGCACGTCGGTCGCGTGCAGATGGAGACTCCCCCGCGCCCCCTCCCCCAGTTCCTCGGCGGCGGCGTGCGGCATGTTCCGCTGCACCCAGACGACGATGTCGAGCCACTCGTCGAGCGTGTCGGCGGCGACCTCGGCCGCCACCTCGTACCGCGCCCCCGCCGCGAACGCCGCGTCGGCGCCGTGCACGGTCAGCTCGTGTGCCATACGGCGTGCCCAGAACCCGGAGCCGGCCCGCGCCGCCCACGTCCAGGTCCACACCGGCGCCTCGGCCCCGGCCTCCCGCAGCGCGCCCACGACGCCGTGCCCGGTCTCCGCGAGCCACGCGTCGAGCGCCGCCGCGTCTCCCGCGAACTGCGGCGCCACCACCTCCGGCAGCCGCTCCGCCGACCGCGCCCGCACCATCCGCTCGACCCACCCGAGCGCGCCCCCGACATGCCGCATCAGGTCTTCCAGGGACCAGTCGGGGCAGGTCGGGACCACCGTGGTGAGATCCGTCCCGGAACTCACCACCGCCCGCAGCCCCGCCACCCGCAGGGCGATCTCGTCGCAGTAACGGTCGTGCGAAAGAAGCGTCATACTCCGACGCTAGTCGGATTCGTCCCCGCCGAGAACGACCACTTCGGCCGCGTCGAACCCCACCCCGACGACGTCCCCGATTCCCGGCGCCTCCCGCAGCGCCACCGCCGCCTCCAGCCGGGGCCCGTCACCCTCGGGCGCCAACTGCACCGAGACGTGGGTCCCCTTGAACGTCCGTCCGACGACGACACACCGCGCCCCGTCCCCGATCCGCACCCCGGCGGCCCGCACCAGCACGTCCCGCTCCCCCTGCGCCGACCCGGCGGGCACCGGCACCTTCCCCCACGGCGTGAGCGCGAACTCCCCCTGCACAGAGGCCGGTACAACGTTCTCGAACCCGAGGAACCGCGCGACGAACGCGTCGGCGGGCCGCTGCCACACGTCAAGGGGCGTACCGGACTGGGCGATCCGCCCGTCCCGCATGACGATCACCCGGTCGGCGAGCGCGAACGCCTCCCCCTGATCGTGCGTGACGGCGAGCACGGTCGTCCCCAACCCCCGGAACAGCTCCCGCAGTTCGACGACGAGCCGCTCCCGCAGCGACCGGTCCAACTGCCCCAACGGCTCGTCCAGCATGAGCAGTCGAGGCCGGGGAGCCAGCGCCCGGGCCAGCGCGACCCGCTGCTGCTCACCCCCGGACAGCGCGGCGACAGCCCTGCGACCGGCTCCCGGCAGCCCGACAAGGTCGAGCAACTCCTCGACCCGCGCCGCCTGTTCCCCCTTCGAGGCACCGTGCATCCGCAGCCCGAAAGCGACGTTCCCGGCGACATCCCGCTGCGGAAACAGCTGATGGTCCTGGAACATCAGCCCGACCTCCCGCCGATGCACGGGCACCCCACCCTGGTCCTTCCCCCCGAGCGACACCCGCCCGGCGTCGAGGGGTTGCAGCCCGGCGACCACCCGCAGCAGCGTCGACTTCCCGCTCCCGCTGGGCCCGAGCACGCACACCACCTCGTGCTCGCCCACCTCCAGATCGACGGCGTCCAGCACGGCCCGCCCCCCGAACCGCACGGTCGCACCCTCAAGCCTCAGCACCTAGAACTCCCCGCTCCGATCGGTCCGCAGCCGCTCAAGCACCAGCAGAGCCACCGCGCACACCAGCATCAGGATCGTCGAAAGGGCCATCGCCTGCCCGTAGTTGAGCTCCCCGGCCCGCCCCAGCAGCCGCGCCACGGCCACCGGCAGCGTCGGGTTGTCGGGCCGCGCGATGAACACGGTCGCCCCGAACTCCCCGAGCGACACGGCGAACGCGAACCCGGCGGCGACGAGCAACGCCCGTCGCACCAACGGGAGATCGACCTCCCGCCACACCCGCCACGGCGACGCCCCGAGCACGGCCGCCGCCTCCCGCAGCCGCTGGTCCACCGCGCGCAGCACCGGCAGCATGGTCCGCACGACGAACGGCACCCCCACGAGCGCCTGCGCCAGCGGCACCAGGATCCACGAACTCCGCAGATCCAGCGGCGGCTCGTCGAGCGAGATGAGGAACCCGAACCCGACGGTCACCGCCGACACCCCGAGCGGCAGCATCAGCAGCGCGTCGAACCCCCGCACCAGCCGCCCCGCGTCACGCCGGGCGAGCGCGGCGGCGGCGAGTCCGCCGATCAGCAGCGCGATGCCGGTCGCGACGACCGCGTACTGAAGCGAGTTGCCGATCGCCTCGATCGGCGGCACCAGGAAGACGTTGCCCTCGTCGGAGGTCAGCGCCCGGTAGTAGGCGAAGTCCGTGCCGCCGAGGGAGCGTTGGACCAGGACGGCGAGGGGGAGGACGAGAAGAAGGGCGATCGTCGTCAACACCCCGGCCAGCAGCGCCCATTGGCCGAGGCCGCGCGGCCTGCGCGCCGTCACCGACGCGTCCACCAGCCGCAGCGCGCTCTCCCGCCGCCGTACGGTCCACGCGTGCACGGCGAGGATCGCGCCCACCGACAGGAACTGAACGACCGTGAGCACAGCGGCCGTCGACAGGTCGAAGATCTCGGACGTCTGCCGGTAGATCTCGACCTCCAGCGTCGAGAACGTCGGCCCGCCGAGGATCTGCACGACCCCGAACGACGTGAACGTGAACAGGAACACCATCAGCGCGGCAGCCGCGACAGCGGGCCCGAGCGCGGGAAGGGTCACGCTGCGGAACGCCCGCAGCCGCGACGCCCCCAGCACCCGCGCCGCCTCCTCCTGCCGCGGGTCGAGCTGCGCCCAGAGCCCGCCGACGGTCCGCACGACGACCGCGTAGTTGAAGAAGACGTGCGCCAGCAGGATCGCCCACACGGTCGTGTCGAGCCGTACGCCCCACAGCTCGTCGGTGAGCCCGCCGCGTCCGACGAGCGCCAGGAACGCCGTACCGACGACGACCGTCGGCAGCACGAACGGGACGGTGACGACCGCGCGCAGCACGCCCCGGCCGGGGAAGTCGAGGCGGGCGAAGACGTACGCTCCCGGCAGCGCGATCAGCAGGGTCAGCGTGGTGGAGGCGAGTGCCTGCCAGGTCGTGAACCACAGGACGTGCCGGATGTCGGACTGCCCGAGGACGTCCCACAGCCGCCCGAGGTGCCAGGTCCCGTCGGCGTGCAGGCCGCGCAGCAGGATCGCGACGACCGGGTAGGCGAAGAAGATCCCGAAGAACGCCAGCGGCAGGGCCATCAGGCCCAGCCGGACTACTTGAGGACGAGAGAGGCCCACGTCTTGACCCAGTCGTCACGGTCGGCGGCGATCTTCGCCGGGGCCATGGTCTCGGGGGACTTCGCGGCGGGCCCGAACTTCGTGAACTCGGCCGGGACCGCGGCGCCTTGGAGCACCGGGTACACGAACATGTTCAGCGGCATGTCCTGCTGGAACTCCCTGCCGATCAGGAAGTCGATCAGCGCCTTGCCGCCCGCCGCGTTCTTCGCGTTGCTGAGCAGCCCCGCGAACTCGACCTGCCGGAAACACGTCCCTTCGGCAACCCCGGTCGGGGCCTGTGCCGGCTTCGGGTCCGCGAAGATCACCTCGGCGGGCGGGGAGGAGGCGTACGACACGACGAGCGGCCGGTCCCCCTTCGCCTTCTTGCCGCCGGCCGACCCGGAGAACACCTCGTTGTACGCCTGGTCCCAGCCGTCGACGACCTCGACGCCGTTGGCCTTGAGCTTCTTCCAGTAGTCCTGCCAGCCCCCGTCCCCGTACCTGGCGGCCGTCCCGAGCAGGAACCCGAGGCCCGGGGAGGAGGTGGAGACGTTCTCGGTGACCAGCAGGTCCTTGTACTCCGGCTTGACCAGGTCGTCGTACGTCGCCGGCGGGGCCAGCTTGTGGTCGGCGAAGTACTTCTTGTCGTAGTTGACGCAGATGTCGCCGTAGTCGATGGGCGTGACCCGGTGCTTTCCGGCGTCGAGCCGGTACTCCGCGCCGACCTGCGCGAGCCCCTTCGCCTCGTACGGCTGGAAGAGGCCGTTGTCGAGGGCGCGGGACAGGAGGGTGTTGTCGACGCCGAAGAAGACGTCGCCCTGGGGGTTGTCCTTCGTCAGGATCGCCTTGTTGACGGCCTGCCCGGCGTCGCCGTCCGTGAGGACCTTGACCTTGTAGCCGGAGGTCTTCTCGAAGGCGGCGAGGACGGGCTTGGAGACGGCCCAGGAGCTGTGGCTGACGAGGGTGACGGTCTTGGAGCCGGAGGAGGTCTGACTATCGGACTCCCCGGACGATGATCCGCACGCGGACAGCGCGACCATGCCGAGACCCACGGCGACGACGACGAACTTCTTCACGGTGATGACCGAACTTCCTACCCAGAATGACCTGGGCGAGGTTCAGAGGGTCTGCGGCCTGTGCACCGCACTCTCAGCGCTGTCGCGCTCCCCTGTCGGATATATGGATGTACGACTACGAGCTTATCGTTCGGTGGCGGCGAGCTGTCCACACGCCCCGTCGATCTCCTGGCCCCGGGTGTCCCGGACGGTGACCGGCACGCCGTGCGCGGCGATGGCCTCCACGAACGCCTTCTCGTCCTCGGGCCGCGACGCGGTCCACTTGGACCCCGGCGTCGGGTTCAGCGGGATCAGGTTGACGTGCACGGGCTTGCCGCGCAGCAGCCGCCCGAGGCGGTCGCCTCGCCAGCCCTGGTCGTTGATGTCCCGGATCAGCGCGTACTCGATCGACAGCCGGCGGCCCGACTTCTCGACGTACTCGAACCCGGCGTCGAGCACCTCGCGGACCTTCCAGCGGGTGTTGACGGGGACGAGGGTGTCGCGCAGCTCGTCGTCGGGCGCGTGCAGCGAGATCGCGAGCCGGCACTTCAGCCCCTCGTCGGCGAACCGGTTGATCGCCGGGACGAGCCCGACGGTCGAGACGGTGATCCCGCGCTGCGAGAGCCCGAGGCCGTCGGGGTTCGGGTCGGTCAGCGCGCGAATCGCACCGACGACCCGCTTGTAGTTGGCGAGGGGCTCGCCCATCCCCATGAAGACGATGTTGGAGAGCCGGGCAGGCCCCCCGGGCACTTCCCCGTCCCGCAGCGCCCGCATCCCGTCCACGATCTGGTGCACGATCTCGGCGGTGGACAGATTCCGGTCGAGACCAGCCTGCCCGGTCGCGCAGAACGGGCAGTTCATCCCGCACCCGGCCTGCGAGCTGATGCACATCGTCACCCGGTCCGGGTACCGCATCAGCACGGACTCGACGAGCGTTCCGTCGAACAGCCGCCACAGCGTCTTGCGCGTAGCCCCCTCGTCGGTCGACAGATGCCGCACGACACTCATCAGCTCAGGGAAC
This sequence comes from Streptomyces sp. 4F14, assembly GCF_048159485.1. Classification (NCBI taxonomy): domain Bacteria; kingdom Bacillati; phylum Actinomycetota; class Actinomycetes; order Kitasatosporales; family Streptomycetaceae; genus Streptomyces; species Streptomyces sp. 4F14. The sequence goes on along the minus strand of NZ_JBLRVY010000025.1, from coordinate 163,041 downwards.
AACGCCTCCTGAAGCTTGCCCCGCGCCCCCGCCGGAATGTCCGTCCACTCCGCCGGATCATGCGCGTACCGCGCGAAGTAGTGCTGCGAAAGCTGCTTCGCACGAAACGGCTTCTCCCCGATCTCCGCGACGACCTCTTTCCGCTCGGCGGGCGAGAGGTCGGCAAGATGCCGCGGCGGCTTCTTGGCTCCGCGGGGGGCGACGAAAGTAAGTTCTCCGGGCTTAGGCATAACACTCACCAGTGTCGCAGATCCCCACGCGTACGCCGACCGGGTCAGAAGAGCGCCAGCACGGCACCGATGACATTCGATGTGTACGACTTCGTCCGATGCCACGGCCCGCAGTACAACTTCGCCCGCCGCCGCCCGTTCTGGCTCAGCAGCGCACCGCACCACCGGCACTGTAAGTCCCCGTGATAGGTGCCGTCCTCTTCACGTCTCGCACGATTCATGCGCGCACCCTACGCAACGAGCCCCCACCCGGAGAAGGGAGGGGGCTCGGCGTTGCAAGGCTGCTACACAGCAGGTCAGCCGGAGCCGACGAACAGCACCAGCAGCGACCACACCACCGGCGCCGTCGGCAGCAAGGAGTCCAGGCGGTCCATGATTCCGCCGTGGCCCGGCAGAAGCGTGCCCATGTCCTTGATGCCCAGGTCCCGCTTGATCATCGACTCGCCGAGGTCGCCGAGTGTGGCGCTCGCGGCGACGGCGAGACCGAGGAGGAGCCCCTGCCACCAGGTGCCGTCCTCGATGACGTACTGCATGAGGAGGGCGCCGGCGGCCATCGCGAAGGCGATGGCTCCGAGCAGGCCCTCGCGGGTCTTGCCGGGGCTGATGCGGGGCGCGAGCTTGTGCTTGCCGAAGCGCCAGCCGACGGCGTACGCACCCGTATCGCTGACGACCGTCAGGACCAGGAAGACGAGCACCCGGCGGTGCCCGTCCTCGGCGGTGAGCATCAGCGCGACGAACGTGGCCAGGAAGGGCACGTAGAACGCGGCGAAGACCCCGGCCGTGACGTCCTTCAGATACCCCTCGGGGGGTTCCGTCATCCGCCAGACCAGCACAGCCAGGGCCGTGAGCGCCATGGCGACCCAGGCCCCCTCGGGCCCCCGGACGTACCCGGCGACGACCATCGCGGCCCCGCCGACGGCCAGCGGCACCAGCGGCGCCTTGATCTGCTTGCGCTCCTGGAGCCTGCTGGTCAGCTCCCACAGACCGACGACGACGGCGACCGCTATCACCCCGACGAACACGGCCTTGACGATGAACAGCGAGGCGACGATCACCGCCCCGAGCCCGACCCCGACCCCTATGGCCGCGCCCAGGTCACGGCCCGCGCTCTTCTTCTGCGGCGCGGGCTGCCGCTCGTCGGCCATGGGCTCCGGTTTCTGCGGCACCGCCGCCTGAGGCTGCGCCGACGGGATCTCGTCACGGAACAGGGGACCACCGCCCGCTGCGGCGGTCCACCGGTCGTCATCCTGGTCTCCGCCATGAGCGGGTACGTCGGGCACGATGGGCATGGGGCGAGTCTGCTGCGCCTGCGGCGCATCGTACGCGGGACCCGCCGGAGCGCCCCCCCAATACCCGGCCTGTCCGGCCTGTGGCGGCGCCCCCCAGGAAGAGTCGTTCATCAGACTTCGAGCAGCTCCGCTTCTTTGTGCTTGAGCAGCTCGTCGACCTGGGCGACGTACTTCGCGGTCAGGTCGTCGAGTTCCTTCTCGGCGCGGCGGACCTCGTCCTCGCCGGACTCCTTGTCCTTGACGAGCTTGTCGAGGGTGTCCTTGGCCTTGCGGCGGACCGCGCGGATGGAGACCCGGGAGTCCTCGGCCTTGCCGCGCGCGACCTTGATGTAGTCGCGGCGGCGCTCCTCGGTCAGCTCGGGGAAGTTGACGCGGATGATGTTGCCGTCGTTGCTCGGGTTGACCCCGAGGTCCGAGTCGCGGATCGCCTGCTCGATGTTGCGCAGCGCCGTCTTGTCGAACGGGGTGACGACGGCCATGCGCGGCTCCGGCACGGAGAACGAGGCCAGCTGGTTGATCGGCGTCGGCGCACCGTAGTACTCGGCGACGATCTTGTTGAACATCGCCGGGTGCGCACGGCCGGTGCGGATCGCGGCGAAGTCCTCCTTGGCGACCACGACGGCCTTCTCCATCTTCTCCTCGGCTTCGAGGAGGGTCTCTTCGATCACCACTTGCTCCTGCGTGTCTTGAGTAGGCCCGGCTGCGGTTACCTGTCGGCGGCGGCCGGCTGCGTCGCGTCTTCTTCCTGCACGGTTCCCGACCGGCAGGACATTGTCCATCCCCCGGTCAGGCCCGGGTGTCCTGGTCACCCACCAGCGTGCCGATCTTCTCACCCTTGACTGCGCGCGCGATATTGCCCTCGGCCAGCAGCTCGAAGACGAGGATGGGCAGCTTGTTGTCGCGGCAGAGCGTGATCGCGGTGGCGTCGGCGACCTTGAGGTCGCGGGTGATGACGTCGCCGTAGCCGAGCGCGTCGAACTTGACCGCGTCCGGGTTGGCCTTGGGGTCGGAGTCGTAGACCCCGTCGACGCCGTTCTTGCCCATGAGGAGGGCCTCGGCGTCGATCTCCAGGGCGCGCTGGGCGGCGGTGGTGTCCGTGGAGAAGTACGGCATGCCCATACCGGCGCCGAAGATGACGACGCGGCCCTTCTCCAGGTGGCGTACGGCGCGCAGCGGGATGTACGGCTCGGCGACCTGGCCCATCGTGATGGCGGTCTGCACCCGGCTGTCGATGCCCTCCTTCTCCAGGAAGTCCTGGAGGGCGAGGCAGTTCATGACGGTGCCGAGCATGCCCATGTAGTCCGAGCGGGCCCGGTCCATGCCGCGGACCTGGAGCTCGGCGCCCCGGAAGAAGTTGCCGCCGCCGATGACGACGGCGATCTGGGCGCCGTCCCGGACGACGGCGGCGATCTCCCGGGCGATCTTGTGCACGACGTCGGGGTCCACACCCAGGCCGCCGCCCCCGGCGAACGCCTCGCCGGACAGCTTCAGCATGAACCGGCCGCGTACCTTGCCGTCGTCGCTCTTCTGGGTCATGGGTGATCCCGCCTCTTTCACGTGGTGCACATACGAAGAAGGCCACTGCCGGTGGGGTGTGTTCGCAACCCGTGCGCGGCAATGGCCTCCTCGTCAGATCTGCTGTCGTCCGTCACGCGCACCCGACCTTATCGGGATCGGGCGCTCGTCGCGGTACGGACTCAGATGCCGACCTTGATGCGCGTGAAGCGCTTCAGGGTGACACCGGCCTCGTCCAGGACCTTCTGGACGGACTTCTTGTTGTCCAGCGCGTAGGGCTGGCCGAGCAGCGTGGCGTCCTTGAAGAAGCCGTTCACGCGACCCTCGACGATCTTGGCGATCGCGGCCTCGGGCTTGCCCTCGGCGCGGGTGGTCTCCTCGGCGATACGGCGCTCCGACTCGACGACCTCGGCCGGGACCTCGTCCTTGGTGAGGTACTTCGGCGCGAAGGCGGCGATGTGCTGGGCGATGCCCTTGGCCACCTCGGCGTTGGGCTTGTCCAGCTCGACGAGGACACCGATCTGCGGGGGCAGGTCGGGCATCGTGCGGTGCATGTACGCGAGGACGAAGCCGTCGTCGTACTGCGCGAAGCGGTCGAGGACGATCTTCTCGCCGAGGTTGGCGTTGGCCTCGTCGACGAACGCCTGGACGGTCTTGCCGGCCTCGATCTCGGAGGAGAGGAGGGTGGCGAGGTCGGCCGGGGAGGTCGCGGCGACGTGCTCGGCGATCTGCTGGGCGACGGCCTGGAACTTCTCGCCCTTGGCGACGAAGTCGGTCTCGCACTTCAGCTCGACGAGGACGCCGGTGGAGTTGTCGTCCGCGATGATCGAGACCACGGCGCCGTTCTCGGCGGAGCGGCCCTCGCGCTTGGCGACGCCCTTCTGGCCCTTGATGCGCAGCGCCTCGACGGCCTTCTCGACGTTGCCCTCGGCCTCGTCCAGCGCCTTCTTGCAGTCCATCATGCCGGCACCGGTGAGCTCGCGGAGCTTCTTGACGTCGGCGGCGGTGTAGTTCGCCATGAGTCTGTAAGTCTTTCTCGAAGTCTGGAAGATCTACCCGGTCCCGGCCTACGTGCAGCGGTGGCGCGGGACCTGTGGGTGAACGGCGGGGGCGCCTTGGATGGCGTCGCCCCCGCCGTCAACGCTGACGGTGGCGGATCAGCCCTGCTCGGCCTCGGCGGCGGGCGCCTCGACGGCCTCGGCCTCGGCGGCCGGGGTCTCCTCGGCGGCGGCCTCGACAGCCTCGGCCTCAGCGGCGGGGGCCTCGACAGCGGCGGCCTCGGCGGCGGGCGCTTCGTCGGCCTTCTTCTCGCCCTCAAGGAGGTCGCGCTCCCAGGCCGCGAGCGGCTCGGCGGCGGCCTTGTCGCCCTTGTCACCGGTGTTGACGCCGGAGCGGGAGATGAGGCCCTCGGCGACGGCGTCGGCGATGACGCGGGTGAGCAGGGTGACGGAGCGGATCGCGTCGTCGTTGCCCGGGATCTTGTAGTCGACCTCGTCGGGGTCGCAGTTGGTGTCGAGGATCGCGACGACCGGGATGTTCAGCTTGCGGGCCTCGCCGACGGCGATGTGCTCCTTCTTGGTGTCCACGATCCAGACGGCGCTGGGGACCTTGGACATCTCGCGGATACCGCCGAGGGTCTTCTCCAGCTTGGCCTTCTCGCGCGAGAGCACGAGGAGTTCCTTCTTGGTGAGACCGGACGCGGCGACGTCCTCGAAGTCGATGAGCTCAAGCTCCTTCAGACGCTGAAGGCGCTTGTAGACGGTGGAGAAGTTGGTGAGCATGCCGCCCAGCCAGCGCTGGTTGACGTACGGCATGCCGACGCGGGTCGCCTGCTCGGCGATGGCCTCCTGCGCCTGCTTCTTCGTACCGACGAACATGACCGTGCCGCCGTGGGCGACGGTCTCCTTGACGAACTCGTAGGCGCGGTCGATGTACGACAGCGACTGGAGCAGGTCGATGATGTAGATGCCGTTGCGCTCGGTGAAGATGAAGCGCTTCATCTTCGGGTTCCAGCGACGGGTCTGGTGACCGAAGTGGACGCCGCTCTCCAGCAGCTCCCGCATCGTGACGACGGCCATGGCCGCACTCCTTGTTTTTCTCGGTTGTGCCGCGGGTGCCGGACGGCTCCCGCGCCTGACGCCCACGTGCGCCGAGCCACGAAGGACCGAGGGGCGCAGATACGGGCCGTTTCCGGCCCCGTACCGGGGCGTGCGAAGTCGACCCGGTGACCCGGATCGCCGCTAGAAGTGTACGGGACGCGTACACCCCCGGATGACGCCGCTGTCCACAACCCGGGAGTACTCCACAGGCGTGAACGTGCGAGGCCGCCGGGGACCACGCTTGCGGGCATGCACAAAGCCCTCTGCGCCCTGCTCCTGCTCCTGCCCCCGACCGCCACCTGGCCGGTGACTCCCCGGCCCCCGGTCCTGCGCCCCTACGAGCCGCCCCCGACGCCGTACGCCGCCGGCCACCGGGGCGTGGACCTGTCAGCGCCTCCGGGCACCCCGGTCCGCGCGGTGTCCCGGGCCCGGGTGGCCTTCGCGGGCCGGGTGGCGGGCAGGGGAGTGGTCACCCTGGAACTGACGGCGACAGGACTCCACACGACCTACGAACCGGTCCGCCCCACGGTCTCCGGGGGAGACGAGGTCGAGGAGGGACAGATCATCGGCGAGGTGGAACCCGGCGGAACCCACTGTGCGATCCCCTGCCTCCACTGGGGCCTGAAACAGGGAGACACCTACCTCAACCCCTGGTCGCTCCTCCCCCGGACCCCACCCAGACTGCTCCCCTACCTGGACACTCCCCGCAGCACCATCGCCACCGCCGCCTCGGCGACCACCCCCGGCTCCTCCACCCCCAGCTCGATCCGCCGTACCGCGGAGTCCACCACGCCCTGAACCAGCATCGCGGCGAGCCGCGGCTCCTCGTGACCCAGTTCCGCCAGCGCCTCGACGATCATCGCGACGAGGCCACCGTGGGCGGCGCGGATCTTCTCCCGGGCCCCCGCGTCCAGCTCGCTCGCGGAGATGGCGACGACAGCGCGGTGGCGCCGGTCCCCGACCAGCTCCAGCTGCTTGCGGACGTACGCCTCGACCTTGGCGGCACCCCCGCGGGCCGCCCCCATGGCCTTCTCGACCTCGGCGGCCCAGACGGGGAAGTCGACCTCGCACAGCTCCTCGACGACGGCCGCGCGGGAGCGGAAGTACTCGTACACCGACGACCGCGCGAGCCCCGTCCGCTCGGCGAGCGCGGGGAAGGTCAGCTCCTCCGTGCCCCCCTCGGACAGCAGGGACCGGGCCGCGTCCAACAGGGCGGCGCGCTGCATCGACCGGTGCTCGGCCACGGAGGCCGCTCGAATCCTTGGCACACGTCCACTGTACGGACGCCCCGCCCCGCACGGGAGACTCAGCGTCCGAACCCGGCCAGCTTCGCCCGCAGCTGCAGCACCGACTTCGTGTGGATCTGGCTGACCCGGCTCTCGGTCACCCCCAGCACGTTCCCGATCTCCGCGAGCGTGAGCCCCTCGTAGTAGTACAGCGTCACGACGGTCTTCTCCCGGTCCGGCAGGGTGTTGATCGCCCGCGCCAGGAACCTCCGCAGCTCCCGGTCCTCGGCGACCTCGACGGGGTTGTCAGCGGCGTGGTCCTCCAGGGTGTCCACGAAGCTGAGCCCGTCGCCGCTCTCGCTCCCGACGTGCAGCAGCTCGTCCAGCGCGACGACGTTGGCCAGCGACAACTGGCTGAAGACGGCGTGCAGGTCCTCGACGGCGATCCCCAGCTCCGCCGCCACCTCCTGCTCGCTGGGCGTACGCCGCAGCCGCGCCTCCAGCGTCGCGTACGCCCGCTCGACGTTGCGCGCCTTCTGCCGCACGGACCGCGGGATCCAGTCCAGCGCCCGCAGCTCGTCGATCATCGCCCCCCGGATCCGGGTGATCGCGTACGTCTCGAACTTGATCTCCCGGCCGACGTCGAACTTCTCGATCGCGTCGATCAGCCCGAAGATCCCGGACGACACGAAGTCCGCCTGCTCGACGTTGGGCGGCAGCCCCACGCTGACCCGTCCCGCCACGTATTTCACGAGGGGCGAGTAGTGCAGGATCAGCTGCTCCCGCAGCCGCTCGTCCCCCGTCTCCTTGTACGACCGCCACAGCTCGTCGAGCGTCGAGGGAGCGGGCCGCACGCTGCCACCGTCCCGGGCGGCTGGGGGGACAGCCGTCCGGTCGGACCCGGAGGTGTGCTGGGGCATTCGTCGCCTTGTGCCGTTCTGCCGTGCGTACGTGAGGTAGGGGTGCCTACGGCCGGTCTGTGCCGGAATCCTCGTGAGCGTAGCGTGACAAAGCTGTCGCGGTGTGCGAGGAACGAGCCCCGGACGGTGCGCAGATACGTTCACTCTCCGGTCTCCCAGGGCTCCGCCCGGTACTCGTGTGATCTGTCGCGTCCGTCAACTGCCGGAATTCCCAAGGGGTTACGCGTTCCCTCGGACGGCCGAACCGCGCGCCTCACCGACCGCCCCGACCGTCGCGAACGGACATCACCGCCTGGCGTGTCAACTTCCAGCTCTCGCCGTGTCGTTCGACGTACCCGAGCGCCCGCAGTTCGTACAGCCGGGCGACCGCCTCGTCCCGGGAGGTCAGCGCGGCCCGGGCGATCTCCGCGGCCCCGGCGGGCCGGTTCCCCGGCAGCGCCTCCAGCACCTGCGCGGTCGCCGGGCCCAGCAGGTCCCGGGGCAGGACGGGACCCCTGCGCTCGGGGCCCAGTTCGCCCATCTCCCCCACCAGCTCCACGACATCGGCGGCGTCCGTCACCACCAGGCCGTCGCCGCGCAGCAGTTCGTGCACGCCGGCCGAGAGCGCGCTCGTCACCGGGCCCGGCACGCCCATCGTGTACCGGCCCAGCCGCTGCGCCGCCCGGGCCGTCACCAGGGAGCCGCTGCGCACCGCCGCCTCCACGACGACCGTCCCCCGTGTCAGCGCGGCGATGACCCGGTTGCGCAGCACGAACCGGCTGGGCGTCGGGTGCGCGCCCGGCGGCAACTCCCCGACCACGAGGCCCTGCTCGGCGATCCGCTCGATCAACTCCGTGTGCCCGCGCGGATAAGCCTGATCCACACCGCAGGCCAGCACGGCGACGGTCGCCCCGCCGACCCCCAGCGCCCCGCGATGAGCGGCCCCGTCCACCCCATAAGCGCCCCCGGACACCACGACCCACCCCCGCTCGGCCAGCCCCGACCCCATGGCGGCCCCCACATGAGCCCCGTACTCCGTGCAGGCCCGGGCCCCGACGACGGCCACCGACCGCAACGCCCACACCCGCAGACTGGCCCGCCCCCGCACCCACAGTCCCAAGGGCCGCGCATCCCCCAACTCGTCCAGCGTGGACGGCCACTCCCCCTCCCCCGGACCGACGAACCGAGCCCCCACCCCCCGAGCCACCTCAAGATCCCGCTCAGCCTCGACTCCCGAGGCCCGCCCACACATCCCACTCCACTTCCGCTCCCCGATCCCCTCCGGCCCCATCCCACCCCGCCGAACCCACCGCACCGCCTCCACAGCCCCCACCTCCCGAACCCACCGCCCCCCAGCCTCATCCCCCGGCTCGACAACCCGCCCAAGAAAAACCCGAGCCACCCGCTCTTCCTCGTCCATCCACCGCTCCTTCCATCGCCGCAAAAACCCTCTGGTCACCGCAAACACCCTCTGAAGGGGCCGCCCGTCGAACACCCTCAGGGGGACCGCCGATCACCTCGAACACCCTCGGGGAGTGGACCGCCGATCGCCTCGGACATGCTCGGGAAGGGAACGGCCCATCGACTCCGGTGCCCTCGGGAAGGGGCCGCCCCTCACCTCTGACACCTCTGGGAAGAGGGCTGCGCACCCACCACAGATGCGCAGCCCGAGCCACCGCTCCCGCGTCACGAACCGATCGCTTCGAGGACCGCTCCCCGCCGGATCCCGGTACGCAGCTCCAGAGCCCAGTTGACGTCGTTGGCCGAGGGACGGTCCCGGCCCGCGAGGTCGGCGACGGTCCAGGCGACCCGCAGGACGCGGTCGAGCCCCCGAGCGCTCAGCAGACCCCGGTCCAAGTCGGCCTCGGCCTTCATGAGCGCCCCGGACTGGACGTGCCAGCGGGTACGCAGCTCATGGCCGGGCACCTCGCTGTTGGTCCGCCAGGGGTGCCCCTCGTACCGCCGGGCCGCCCGTTCACGCGCCAGGCGGACCCGGTCGGCGACAACGGCGGTCGACTCGCCGCTCACACCCGCCCCCAGGAGTTCCGCGCGGCTGACCGGCTCCACCGTGACCCGCAGGTCGACCCGGTCCATCAAGGGCCCGGACAGCCGCGCCCGGTACCGCTTGATGGACGAGGGCCGGCATTCACAGATGTCGTCCCCCATCCCGAACCTGCCACAGGGACAGGGGTTCGCCGCCAGGACCATCAGGAACCTGGCGGGCATCCGGAGCATCCCCGCCGCCCGGGCGACCACCACATGGCCGGACTCCAGAGGCTGGCGCAGGCTGTCCAGGACGCTGCTGTGGAATTCCGCCGCTTCATCCAGAAAAAGCACGCCATGGTGAGACAAGGAGACCGCGCCGGGCCTCGGGAAGCCGTTCCCGCCACCCACCAGGGAGGCCATGGTCGCCGAGTGGTGCGGGGCGCAATAGGGCGACCGGTCCACCAGGGGGTGCCCCGGCGGCAGGACGCCCGCGACGGAGTGCACGGCCGTGACCTCCAGGGACTCCTGCCGGCTCAGCTCGGGCAGCAGCCCCGGGAGCCGTTCGGCGAGCATCGTCTTGCCGGCGCCCGGCGGGCCCTTGAAGAAGACGTGATGCCGTCCGGCCGCCGCCACCTCCAGGGCGGTCCTGGCCAGGGTCTGCCCGGCCACGTCGGCCAGATCCGGCTGGTGTCCGCCCGGCGGCCCGCCGCCCAGTCCGGTGCCGGGCAGGGCCAGCCCCGCCAGGAACGGGTCGGGGCGCACCTCCCCCAGCACCGGTTCCTCGTCCGGCACGGGCTCGTCGGTGAGGACGGCGATCAGCTGCCGCAGACTCCGCACGCCCAGCACCGACACCCCGGGCACCAACGACGCCTCCGGTACGCCGGACTCGGGCACCACCACCTGCTCGTACCCCGCGTCCGCCGCCGCCAGTACGGCCGGCAGGACCCCGCGCACCGGACGCACCCGGCCGTCGAGCCCCAGCTCCCCGATCATCACGATGTCGGCGAGGACCCTCGGGTCGATCCGCTCGGCCGCTCCGAGCACCGCCGCCGCGACCGCGAGGTCGAACCCGCTGCCGCTCTTCGGCACGGACGCCGGGCTCAGGCCCACGGTGAGCTTCTTGGACGGCCAGACAGCCCCCGAGTTGACGACCGCCGCCCGCACCCGGTCCTTGCTCTCCGTCAGGCTCTTGTCCGGCAACCCCACCAGCGTGAACGCCGCCACCCCCGGCTCCAGATCCGCCTGGACCTCGACGACGACGCCCTCGACGCCGACCAGGGCGACGGAACACGTGCGTGCGAACCCCATCTCAGGCCACCCCCCGCACGTGCTCGACCACGGCGGCGCCCCGCCGGGGCAGGAGGACCGCGACGACGTCGATGCGGACGCCCCCGGGCGGGGCGCCGCCGTGGGTGTGGAGCCAGTGTTCGGCGAGGCCGCGCAGGCGGTCCGCCTTCTGGGAAGTCACACCGGCGAGGGGGTGCTGGAAGGCCCCGTCCCGCCGTGTCTTCACCTCGCAGACGACCAGGACGTCCCCGTCCCGCGCCACGATGTCGATCTCACCGGCCCTGCCGGAGCGCCAGTTGCGCTCCAGGACCGTCATCCCGGCGTCGGCCAGCCGCCGCGCGGCCAGCTCCTCGCCGTACTCTCCGATTGCCTTGCGTGCCAGATCGGCGTTCATGTCGGCACCACCTCCGGCACCGACGATCACGCATCCCGCGACCCCGAAAGGATCTTGGTGGACAAGCGGACGCCTGTGGAAAACTCCGTCACCCACAAGGGTGACGCGCTCAGTTCCCCGGCAGCTCCAGATCGCTCTTGTTCAGCTCCTCGATGTTCACGTCCTTGAACGTCAGCACCCGGACCTGCTTCACGAACCGAGCCGGCCGGTACATGTCCCACACCCAGGCATCCGCCATGGACACCTCGAAGAACACCTCACCCTGGACCGAGTGCACCTGCATCTCGTAGTCGTTGGTGAGATAGAACCGCCGCTCCGTCTCGATCACATACTTGAACAACCCGACGACATCGCGGTACTCCCGATAGAGCTTCAGCTCCATCTCGGTCTCGTACTTTTCGAGGTCCTCGGCGCTCATGGCATGTTCCCCTTCAGCCGTGCGGTCCCACCATTGTGCGCCAGTCCCGCGCGCCCCTAGACGATTTCCGTGTCAAGGGTCACGGGCCTGGGCGGGGGCCCTTCGTCGAGCAGCCGGCGCAGCAGCTCGGCAAGTCTGGTCGGATACACCGTCTCATGCGCCCGCCCCAGTTCCTGACAGGTCCACCAACGCGCACCGGAGACGCTGCGGCGCTCCAGCTCCGTGAGGGCGGTGGCACGGGTCGCCGTCGTCGTCGTACGCGCGAGGTAGTACCACTCGTCCTGGTCCCAGCGCCGCCCCGCGAAGGGGAAGGAGCACACCCGCCGCCACAGCACGGGCCCGAGCCGTACGTCCCTGATCCCGGTCTCCTCGACGAGTTCCCGCAGGGCGGCCTCCTCGCGCGTCTCCCCGGCCTCGACGCCCCCGCCGGGGGTGAACCACCAGTCGTTCCCGGGGTCGTCGGGCTCATGCCCGTGCAGCAGCAGGACCCGGTCCTCGGGGTCGAGCAGCACGACCCGGGCGACCTTCCGCAACGGCCCCGAGGCGAGCGCCTCAGCCGCACCGGCCGGTCCACCGGAAACCCCGTCCACACCGGCGGGCCCACCCGAAACCCCGCCCGCACCGACAACCCCGTCCACGCCCGGCAACCCTCCAGCCACCCCGGCCCCGTCAGCCACTACCCCAGCCCCTCCGATCGCCCCGGCCCCACCAGTCGTCCCACCCCGGCCCTCTCAGGCCGCACCGGCCGCCGCCCGAGCCGCCCCCCGCTGCCGTACCCGGCCCACGAACCCCGCGACCGGCCCGTACGCCCCACCGCCCAGCACCAGCACCCCGCCCACGACGATCAGCCCGACGATCATCCGGATCGGCCCCGGCTCGGACAGCGCGCCCAGCGTCTCGAACCCGGTCGGTTTCTTCAGCATCCCGTTCATCGGCCAGACGACCGCGTCGACCCGCGCCTTCACGGCGCTGCGGGCCACCGTCCCCTGCGCCGCGTCCGTGAGGTGCGCGGTGGAGTCCAGCGACCCCTGCCGCTCGTCCCCGAGCAGGAACAGCCGCCCCTCGGGCACGGTGATCGTCGGGAAGCCGGTGACCTCCGCGATCCCGTCGGCGAGATACGGCTCGGTGATCTTCTTGCCGTTGACCGTCAGCTTCCCGTCGGTGCAGCAGGCGACGGTGTCCCCGCCGACCGCGACGACCCGCTTGACGACGGCCGCGTTCTCGACCCACGTCTTGTCGGTGAAGACGACGACGTCGCCCCGGCGCACCTCGCCCCCGCCGATCCGCTCACCGAGCACCCGGTCGCCGGCCTGGATGGTGGGCGACATGGAGTTCGTCGGCACGGTGTACGGCCGGTACACGAGCGCGGCCCAGGCGAACCCTCCCAGGAACATGACGATCCCGAGGGCGACGGCCACCCCGGACAGCCTGTTCCCGAGCTTGCCGCCCGCGGGAGCCCCCGCCGAAGAAGCCTGTCCGCCGCGCGGAGCCGTACGCGTCACACTCTCACCACCCATGACCCGGCACCCTACCGGGCGGTACCGGACAAGCACACACCCCCGGACAACGCGGGAGGCCCGCCAGAACGCACCCGGTGCGTCCCGACGGGCCCCGAGAAGCCCTGCCGAATGGTCAGCCGCGTTCCGCAGCCGCCCCCGCGTGCTTGCGCCGCCGCCACAGCACCACCGGCACCATCCCCACCAGCGCGACCCCCTGCGGAGCCACGCTCAGCGCGGCCGAGGACTGGTTGTTCAGCCCGGACTGGTCGAAGGTGTCCGGAACCGGCAGGGTGCCCCAGCGGTTGATGGGCCACGCCTTGACGATCGCGCGCCCCACGACCTCGTCGACCGGCACCATGCCGTGGTTCTTGTCGGACTGGTTGTAGCGGGAGTCACGGGAGTTCTGGCGGTGGTCGCCCATCACCCAGATCATGCCCTTGGGCACCTTGACGGTGAACTGCCCGCCCTGGTCGTCCATGGAGCAGGGCGTGTTCCCGGGGTAGACGTACGGCTCGTTGAGCGCCTTGCCGTTGACCTTGAGCGGCCCGGTCCCCTTGCACTCGATCGTGTCGCCGCCGACCCCGATGACCCGCTTGATCAGGTCCTTCTCCTGCGCGGACGGCATGAGGCCGATCCAGCTCAGGAAGGTCTGGATCGCGTTCGGGTCGGCCGTCGGCTCACCGGCGAGCCAGTTGTCCGGGTCGTGGAAGACGACGACCTCGCCACGCTCGGGCTCGGACCCGAACCACGGGGTGAGCTTGTCGACGAGAACCCGGTCCCCCTGCTGGAGGGTGTTCTGCATCGAGTCGGAGGGGATCGAGAACGCCTGCACCAGGAACGTCTTGATCAGCAGCGCGAGGACGAGCGCGATCCCGATGAGGATCGGCAGCTCCTTCCAGAAGGAGCGCGGCTTCTTCGCCTTGGGCGCCGATCCGTCCCCGCCCTCGGAAGGGCCGTCCTCCTCGGGTGGCTCCCCGTTCCCGGGAGCGCCCGCGGCGGGCTCACTCCCGGAGGTCACGGCGTCGTCCGCAGCCGGGACGGCGTCCTCCACGGAACGTCCGCGGTGATCCTCGCCGTCCTGACCGGACCGTGCGCCAACCGCCACATCCCTCACGCCAGCTCCTCACTCTGTGCCGCTGCCTGCCCCACCGACGACGCAGGCCCACTACTCCCATAACGAGCGGGAGTTCCGCAGGGCTCGGGAGTCGGACGGTTCCGTTCGGATCGTCCTGGGCAACCCTATGCGACGGCGAGGAGGCGGCGGCCTTCTGCGCTGCCGACTTCGCCACAGAAGCAAAGGTTTGCGGATCCTTGAAGCTCGTCCAGTGACCCACCGGCCAGGCGATGACCATGGCCCGGCCGACGACCTCGTCCTCGGCGACCGTGCCGCCGTACGACGTGTTCTGGTGGGAGCGGGAGTCCGCCGAGTTCGCCCGGTGGTCGCCCATCACCCACAGCCGCCCCTGGGGGACGGTGACCTCGAAGGGGGTCTGGGAGGGCTCGTTGCCCGGATACAGGTACGACGCCTCTTCGAGGGGTACGCCGTTGACGGTGACCTTGCCGTTCGTGTCGCAGCACTTGACGACGTCGCCGCCGACCCCGACGACCCGCTTGATCAGGTCCTTCTCGTTGTCGGACGGCAGCAGCCCGATGAAGGTGAGGACCTCTTTGACCTGCTTGACGACGATGGGGTCCTTCTTCTTGGCCGTCGACTGCTCGTCCGCGAGCCAGCCCCCGGGGTCCTTGAAGACGACGACGTCCCCGCGCTCGGGCTTCGAGCCGAACCACGGCGTGAACTTGTCCACGAGGACCCGGTCGCCGATCTGGATCGTCTGCTCCATCGACCCGGACGGGATGACGAACGCCTGCACCAGGAACGTCTTCAGCACCAGCGCGATCAGGACGGCGACCCCGACGAGCAGCGGTATCTCCCGCATCGCCGAGCGCCGCCGCTTGCGCTTGACCTTGCGCTGGAGCTTGCGCCGCTCCGCGCGGGAGCGCCCGCCGGCGGACGTCGTACCGGACGTGCGCCGCGACCCGGTGGGCAGCAGCTCCTCGGCCGCGCTCTCCGGGATCCCGCGCGGTCTGCCGCGGTTACCCATGCGCACCCTCCGGGACGCGCGCGTAGGCGCCCTCCTCGTCGGGTACGCGCCCGATCCGGCCCCAGGGCCAGACGACGTACTGGGCCCGCCCGACGACGGCGCCGAGGGGGATCATGCCGCCGCCCGGCGAGCCGAGGTGGTCGCGGGAGTCGCTGGAGCGGCTGCGGTGGTCGCCGAGGACGAAGAGCGTGCCCTTCGGCACGACCACGACGAAAGGCACCGAGGACGCGCTGTCGCCCGGGAAGAGGAACGCCGACTCGTCGACGGACCGGCCGTTCACCTGGATCCTCCCCTCCTTGTCGCAGCAGACCACACGGTCACCGCCTACTCCCACTACGCGCTTGACGTAGTCGGAGTTCCCGAAGTACCCGGTGCCGTCGAACACGATGACGTCGCCGCGGCGCGGCTCGGCACCGAAACGGTACGCCAACCTATTTACGAGAACCCGGTCCCCGATCCTCAATCCGTTCTCCATGGATCCGCTGGGAATCTGGAAGGGCTTGGCCACGAACGCGTTGAGGAGCAGGGAGAAGACCAGGCAGAGCAGGAGGGAGAGGGTGATCCGGCCGCCGGGCAGCCGGTCCAGGAACGCGAAACGCGACCGGCCCTCCGGCTCGTCCGCCTGATCGGCGGGACCCGGTGAGCGGTCGCGTTCGGTTGATCGTACTTCGGTGTCCATCGGGGCCAGATGTTATCCGGCCCCGCTGTGCGCACCTCAGTTGTCGCGCTTCTCCTTGATCTTCGCGGCCTTGCCGCGCAGCTCGCGGAGGTAGTACAGCTTGGCGCGACGCACGTCACCGCGGGTGACGAGCTCGATCTTCTCGACGATCGGGGTGTGCACCGGGAAGGTGCGCTCGACGCCGACGGAGAAGGAGACCTTGCGGACCGTGAAGGTCTCGCGGACACCGGCGCCCTGGCGGCGGATCACAACGCCCTTGAACTGCTGCACACGGGAGCGGTTGCCCTCGATGACGCGGACGTGGACGTTGACGGTGTCACCCGGGCGGAAGGCCGGGACGTCGCTGCGCAGCGACGCGGCGTCGACGGTGTCGAGCAGGTGAGACATTTCGTCTGCTTTCTTCACCCATGCCACAGGCCATAGGCGGAAACTAGGTGTTCTGTAGAGGTCTGCCGTTCCCGTCGGAGCGGACGTCGTGTCCCCCTGTGGCAGGGGCGAACGCCGGACGGCAGGGCAGCAGCCGCCTATTCTTCCACGTCAACGGCGCGACGCCAAAATCGGCCGTACGGCGCACCCGCCGGGTCGGGTGCCCAGCCCAGGATCGAGAGCATCTCCCGGTCCTTCTTGTCGAAGCCCTTCGGGTCGGCGCCCTCGATCAGGTCGGGCCGGTTGGCGGTGGTCCGCCTGAGCGCCTCGTCCCTGCGCCAGCGGGCGATCTTCCCGTGGTGGCCGCTGAGCAGCGTCTCGGGGATCTCGCGGCCGCGCCAGGCGGGCGGCTTGGTGTAGACGGGCCCTTCGAGGAGGTTCGCCATGGCGCCGGGCGCGAAGGAGTCGTCCCGGTGCGACTCGGCGTTGCCGAGGACGCCGGGCAGCAGCCGGGCCACGGCCTCGGTGATCACGAGGACGGCCGCCTCGCCGCCGGCGAGGACGTAGTCGCCGATGGACACCTCGTACACCGGCATCCGGGTCGCGTACTCGTCGATGACCCGGCGGTCGATGCCCTCGTAGCGGGCCGGGGTGAACACCAGCCAGGGCCGCTCGGAGAGTTCGACGGCGAGGTCCTGGGTGAAGGGGCGTCCGCTGGGGGTGGGGACGATCAGCGCCGGTTCACGGGCGCCGGCCTCGTACCCGTCGGCGAGGATCTCGTCGAGGGCGTCGCCCCAGGGCTCGGTCTTCATGACCATGCCGGGGCCGCCGCCGTAGGGGGTGTCGTCGACCGTGTTGTGGCGGTCGTGGGTCCAGTCCCGCAGGTGGTGGATCCGTACGTCGAGCTGCCCGCGCGCGCGGGCCTTGCCGACGAGGGAGACGTTCAGGGGGTCGAGGTACTCGGGGAAGATCGTGACGACGTCGAGCCGCATTACGCCTCGTCCCGGGACGACGCACTGTGCTCATCAGCGACTTCGTCGCGGGCCGCCTGGTCGTCGATCAGACCGGGGGGCGGGTCGATGACCGCGCGCTGTTCCTCCAGGTCGATCTCCGTGACGATCTCGGAGACGAACGGGATCATCACCTCGCTGCCGTCGGGGCGCTCGACGATGAAGAGGTCCTGGGAGGGCAGGTGGGAGATCTCGGTGATCCGGCCGACCTCGGTGCCGTCGACGGTCACGACGTCCAGGTCCATGAGCTGGTGGTCGTAGTACTCGTCCTCCTCCTCGGGCAGCTCCTCCGGGTCCACGTCCGCGATCAGCAGGGTGTTCCGCAGGGCCTCGGCGCCGTTGCGTTCGGTGACGCCCTCGAAGCGCAGGAGGAGCCGGCCGCTGTGGACCCGGCCGGTGGCGATGGTGAGGGGACCGGCGGAGGCCGGATCGGTCGCGAGGACAGCCCCCGGCGCGAGCCGCAGCTCCGGCTCGTCGGTGCGGACCTCCACGGTGACCTCGCCCTTGATGCCGTGGGCACGGCCGACGCGAGCGACTACCAACTGCACTGTGCTTGATCTCCTGTCGGAACTTACCGGTACGACTACGGGCCGGGGACGACCCCGAAGAGGCCCTCCCCGGCCCGAGCCGGTGTTGCGTGCGAGTAAGTCAGCGCACGTGGTCCACGTCGACGAGGTCGACCCGGACTCCACGACCGCCGATGGCGCCCACGACGGTCCGCAGCGCGCGGGCGGTACGGCCGTTGCGGCCGATCACCTTGCCGAGGTCGTCGGGGTGCACCCGGACCTCCAGCACGCGCCCGCGGCGCAGGTTGCGCGAGGCGACCTGCACGTCGTCGGGGTTGTCGACGATGCCCTTCACGAGGTGCTCAAGCGCCTCTTCGAGCATGCTGCTCAGGCCTCGGCCGACTCGGACTCGGCGGCGGCCTCGTCCTTCTTCTCGGCCTTCTTCTTCTGGGTGATCGCCTCACCCTTGCCCGCGTCGTCGCCGCCCAGGGCCTCGAACGAGGGACGCGCCTTCTTCGGCTCGGCGACGAGCAGCGGAGCCGGGGCGGGCTCGCCCTTGAACTTCTGCCAGTCGCCGGTCTTCTTCAGGATCGCGAGGACGGGCTCGGTCGGCTGCGCGCCGACACCCAGCCAGTACGCCACGCGGTCCGCGTCCACCTCGATGACCGACGGGTGGTAGGTCGGGTGGTACTTGCCGATCTCCTCGATCGCACGGCCGTCACGGCGGGTGCGGGAGTCGGCGACGACGATGCGGTAGTGAGGCGAACGGATCTTGCCCAGACGCTTCAGCTTGATCTTGACTGCCACGGGAGTGGACTCTCCTGGTTTTGACGTGGTTGGGCACGACGAGCGAGCCGCGTGGGGTTGCGGTACCCGAGTGCCCGATGGACGCGTCAGCCGGAGGAGAGAGGGGTCCTGTGCGACTGTCGAGTACAGCTAGCCATTGTGCCACAGGGTGGGGGGAGCTTCAGTCGCGGGTGGATGCCATGCGCACAGGGGTGCGCACGGCATCACTACGGCCGAACCGGCAGCCACGAGATGCCGGTGCATACGGCGCTAAGCGGCGCCGGCGATCTCGGGGATCCGGAACGGCTTCCCGCACCCCCCGCAGACGATCGGCGCCTGCGCGAGGACCGACGGAACGACCCGGACGTTGCGCCCGCAGTCGCACACGGCCTTGACCCGCACACCGCCCCCGGAGGAGCCGTGCCGGGCGGCGGGCCCGCGGAACGCGCGCGTCGTCTCCGCGGTCGTCGCCGCCGTGTGAGCCTTCAGCGCGCGCTGAAGCCTCTCGATCGTCGGCCGGTACCTGCGCTTGGCCTCGGGGCTGAGCGTCACCAGGGAGAACCCGCTGCTGGGGTGCGGCTCCTCCGGGTGGTCGAGGCCCAGCTCCTCGGCGATCGCGAGGAATCTGCGGTTGTGGTAGCGCCCCGCGCGGGACGTGTCACGCACGCCGCGCGCGGCGGCGATGCCATGGACTGCCTCGTGAAGCAGTCGCTCGAAGGAGAGTTCGTGACCGCACGCGGACGACGACTCCCCGATCAGGGACTCTGGCGCGGCAAGGTCGGGCAGTTCGGGGTGGTACCGCTGGATATCGGCCCACGCCTCCGCCAACTCTGCGGCGAGAACAGGTGGTGTCTGTGTCGTGCTCACGTAATGACAACGAGCGGGAGTGCCGCTGTGTTCCTATTCCGGGCCATCCCAAATAATTTGCACGTACCCGTCAGTTGGCACTGATGCGCGGAGACGAGGGCGGGTGCGCTGATCTGCGGAGAAGCCTCACAGCTCACCGCAAGGTGGTGCGTAGTCACAGATACGCCCCGGCGTGTACGCCGTCTCCACGCGCCGGGGGAGCTGTGATCCCCCGGGGCGCAAGAGCCCTTTCGGTCGCGCTCACGCCACGGGGGCACCGGCCTCAGTACGCGCGGGCGACGACGGCGACGTTACCGGGTGCGTCCCCGTCACCCGGCACCGACCCGTCCTCCGCGAGCAGACAGCGTACGGTCAACGCCCTTTCCCCCAGGCTGACTTCGCCTTCCTCACCCAGCACCGACCAGGGCACCCGCGCCCAACTCCCCGCGCTCGCCGCCTCGATGGCCTCCTCGACCGTCGCGCAGTCCGCCGTCCGGGACTCGCGGCGCTCGCGGGACTGCTGGAGCAGGAGGGCCTGGTCGTCCTCCAGGTACCCGGGAAGCAGCGCGGCAAGCGCGTCGAGCGCGACCGGCTCCTTGGTGCCGGGGATCCGGCGTACGAGGGTCGCGGTGCCGCCCGCCAGGTCACGCGGGCCGACCTCCACGCGCGCGGGGACGCCCTTCAGCTCCCAGTCGACCGCGCGGCGCCCGAAGGGGGTGTCGGTGCGGTCGTCGACCCGGACCCGGAGGCCGGCCGCGCGCAGCCGTTCGGCGACCTCACGGACCTTGGCCAGAACCGCTTCGTCGTCCTTCACGGCCACCACGACCACCTGGACGTGCGCGAGCCGGGGCGGGACACGCAGCCCGTCGTCGTCGCCGTGGGTCATCACCAGGGCGCCGATCATGCGGGTCGTCGAGCCCCAGGACGTCTGCCAGACGTGCTCCTGGACGCCCTCCCGGGACAGGTAGCGGGTGTCGAAGGCGCGCGCGAAGTTCTGGCCCAGCTCATGGCTGGTGACCATCTGGAGGGCCTTGCCGTCGCCCATCATGCTCTCCAGCGTGAGCGTGTTGATCGCCCCCGCGAACCGCTCCCGGGGGGTCTTACGGCCCGACACGAAGTCGATCGCGAGGACGTTCTCGATGAAGTCGCCGTACACCTCGCGCTGGATGCGCGCCGCGAAGTCCCGCGCCTGTTCGTACGTCGCGTGTGCCGTGTGGCCCTCCTGCCACAGGAACTCCGTCGTGCGCAGGAAGAGACGGGGGCGCAGCTCCCAACGGACCACGTTCGCCCACTGGTTGATGAGCAGCGGCAGATCGCGGTAGCTCTGGACCCACTTCGAGAAGTACTCGTTGACGATCGTCTCGGAGGTGGGGCGCACGACCGCCGGCTCCTCCAGCTCCTTGCCGCCGCCGTGCGTCACGACCGCCAGCTCCGGCGCGAAACCCTCGACGTGGTCGGCCTCGCGGGTGAGGTACGACTCGGGGATCAGCAGCGGGAAGTACGCGTTCTCCGCGCCGACCGCCTTGATCCGGGCGTCCATCTCCGCCTGCGTCCGCTCCCACAGCCCGTAGCCGTACGGTCGGATCACCATCGTGCCGCGCACCGGCCCGTTGTCGGCCAGCTCGGCCTTGGTGATCAGATCCTGGTACCAGCGCGGGAAGTCGACGTCGCGCGGCGTGAGAACGGGTGCTTTCGCCATGGCCCGATGCTAGGGGCCCACGTTGCCGGGACGTGAATTCTTTTCCCTCGCGCGGACGCGCCCGTAAACCAACCCCTTCGACCCCTGGACGGCTCCCCCGTACGGGAGTTACCTGACAACTGCGGGGAGAAGTGCCGCAGCACTGCACGGGGGCCCACGCGGAATCGACACGGCGACACGCTTCGAGAACTCTCGGCGGATTGGGGCGCTCTTCGATGACACCTACGCTCGTGCGCCAGGCCCTCCCCCACGCGGGCACCGCCCCGCCGGCGGAACCGGGGGCCCGCGCGCGTGACTGGTCCGAGATCCAGGAACGGATGCTCGTACCGCTCTACGAGGCCGCGTACGACCGCCTCGACGTCGGCCCCGGCACCCGGCTCCTGGGCCTCGCCTGCGGGTCGGGGCTGGCCCTGTTGATGGCCGCGTCCAGAGGAGCCGCCGTCAGCGGGGTCGAGCCCGGCTCACCGGAACGCCTCGCCCTCGCGCGCGAGCGCCTGCTGCCGGACACCTGGTCCCCGCGCGCGCGTACGGGGACGTACCTCGGCAGCGCCCTCCCCCCGGCGGACCGGACGTACACCCTCGTGACCGCCTTCGACGGCACCGGCCTCCTGGCGGACGCCGTCCCCCTCGCCGAACGCGGCTCACCGGTCGTCCTCACCGGATGGGGACCGGCGGAACGCTGCGCCACGTCGGCCGTCCTGCGCGTCGCCGACCCCCTGTACGGCGGCTGGCGCCCCGCCTGCCGCGACGACCTGGAGGAGGTCGCCCACCGGGCGGGTCTCAAGCCCGACGGCTCCGGCCGCGTCGCGTGCCCCTTCGGGTACGCCGACACCGACAGCGCCGTACGCGGACTGCTGTCGACGGAACTGTTCGACGCGGCCGTCGAGGCGAGCGGCCAGGACCAGGTGGACAAGGAGATCCGGGAAGCGCTGCACCCGTACGTACGGCTGGACGGGACGGTCTGGATGCCGAACGTGTTCCGGTACCTGATCGCCCGCGTGCCCTGAACGCGCTCCCCTATGAGGGCGTCGATCTGGTCAGAAAGCGACACGCCCTGTCCTAGTCCGCGTCCTTCGTCAGCCGCGTGACCCCCGCGACCCGGTACGCGTCCGCCTCCTCCAGCGTCTCGCTCTCCAGCAACGCCAGCGCGAGAGCGTCGAGTTGGTCCCGGTGCTCGACCAGCTTGCGGCACGCCTCGGCGTAGCACTCGTCGACGATGCGCCGCATCTCGCCGTCGATGACGTCGAGGGTCTGGGGCGCGGCGGCGAGGCCGTACGCGGACTGGGCGTCGTTCGGGAGCGCCGACAGGCGGCCGACGCGCTCGCTCATGCCCCAGCGGGCGACCATCCCGCGCGCGATGTTGGTGACCTGCTCCAGATCGCTCTCCGCGCCGGTCGTGATCACCCCGTACACGACCTGCTCGGCCGCCATCCCGCCGAGCGCGCCGATGATCCGGCCGCGGAGGTATTCCTCGGTGTACGCGTACTTGTCGGCGTCCGGCGTGGACAGGGTGACGCCCAGCGCGCGCCCGCGCGGGACGATGGTGATCTTGCGGACCGGGTCGGCGCCGGGCTGGAGCATGCCGAGCAGGGCGTGCCCGCTCTCGTGGTACGCGGTACGGCGCCGCTCCTCCTCCGGCATCACCAGCGGCCGTTCCGCGCCGAGCTGGACCTTCTCCAGGGCCTCCGACAGGTCGGTCTGGGTGACCAGGTCCTGCTTGCGCTTCACGGCGAGGAGAGCGGCCTCGTTGGCGAGGTTGGCGAGTTCCGCGCCGGTCATGCCCGGGGTGGTGCGGGCGACCTGGGCGAGGTCCACGTCCGGGGCCAGCGGGATCTGGCGGGTGTGGATCTCCAGGATCGCCTTGCGGCCGCCCCGGTCGGGCGGGGAGACCTGGACGACGCGGTCGAAGCGTCCTGGACGCGTCAGCGCCGGGTCCAGGACGTCCGCGCGGTTCGTCGCCGCGATCACGATCACGCCCTCCGAACCCGAGAAACCGTCCATCTCCGTGAGGATCTGGTTCAGCGTCTGCTCACGCTCGTCATGACCGCCCATGCCCGAACCGCCGCCCCGCGCGCGGCCGATCGTGTCGATCTCGTCGATGAAGATGATCGACGGCGCCACCTTCCGCGCCTCCGCGAACAGCTCCCGCACCCGGGACGCCCCGACGCCGACGATCATCTCGATGAACTCCGACGCGGACGCCGAGAAGAACGGCACCCCCGCCTCCCCGGCCACCGCGCGCGCCAGCAGCGTCTTGCCGGTGCCGGGAGGGCCCGCGAGGAGCACACCACGCGGCATCTTGGCACCCATCCTCCGATAGGCGTCCGGGTTCTTCAGGAAGTCGACGACGTCGTTCAGCTCGCCCTCGACCTCGTCGATCCCCGCGACGTCCTCGAACGTCGTCCGCTTCTCCCCCGCCTCCAGCTCCACCGGCTTCGGCGCCGACCTGCGGCCCAGCATGCCGCCCGCGCCGCCCATCCCCGCACTCATCCGGCGCGCGATGAAGATCCACAGCACCACCAGGAGCAGCATCGGCGCCAGCGAGATCAGCAGGTTCACCAGGAAACTGCGGTGCTGGACGACCGGCTCGGCGGTGACGTTGACGTTGTTCTTGGTCAGCCCCTCCCAGAGCTGGTCGTCCGCGAACGTCGGCCGCTCGGTGTTGAACTTCGTGTACTTCTCACCGCCGTCCGGGTCCTTCTGCTCCTTCTTCAGCTGGCCCTGGATCGCGTCGCCCTTGGCGTAGATCTTGCTGACGTTGCCCGCGTCGACCTGCTTGCTGAACTCCGTGTACGAGATCGTCGGCTCGTCCTCGTCGCCGAAGTACGACAGCACGATGTTCGCCAGCAGGTACACGACCAGCGCGAAGAACACGAGCCGCCACCAGCCGCCCCGCATCCGCCGCCCGCCCGACGGCTTCGACGGCTCATCCGGGGTCCCCTCGGTACGCCAGGGCTGGTCCGGCGACTTGCGCGGCGGGGCAGGGTTCGTCATACCCGGACGGTACGACAGCGATCCGCGCGGGGCACACGAAGGGCACCCTTCCGAAGAGGGGTGCCCTGGGTGGTCGTACAAGAATATTTACGGCCAAGCTGCTTTCAGCCCACGCCGGGTGCCTTCAGCCCATGAACTTCTTGAACTCGTCCGGCAGCTCGAAGTCCTGCGCGCCCTGCTGCGGCAGCCCGAACGCGTTGCCCTGCGCCGCCGCCTCCCGGCGCTGCGCCTCCTCCAGCTCCTGCTGCTTGCGCTTCATCGGGTTGCCGGAGCGCTGCTTGCCCTTCGCCTGCTTCGGCTGCTTCTTCGTACGGCCGGGGCCGCCGCCCATGCCCGGGATGCCCGGCATGCCCGGCATCCCGCCGCCCTGCGCCATCCTCGACATCATCTTCCGCGCCTCGAAGAACCGCTCCACCAGGCCCTTCACCGCGCTGACCTCGACGCCGGAGCCCTTCGCGATACGGGCGCGGCGGGAGCCGTTGATGATCGTCGGGTCCGTGCGCTCCGCCGGGGTCATCGACTTGATGATCGCGGCCGTGCGGTCGACGTCCCGCTCGTCCAGGTTGTTGATCTGGTCCTTGATCTGGCCCATGCCGGGGAGCATGCCGAGCAGCTTGCTGATGCTGCCCATCTTCCTGACCTGCTCCATCTGGGACAGGAAGTCGTCCAGGGTGAAGTCCTGGCCCTTCTTCGACGCCAGCTTCGAGGCCATCTTCTGGGCCTCTTCCTGACTGAACGTCTTCTCCGCCTGCTCGATCAGGGTGAGCAGGTCACCCATGTCGAGGATGCGGGAGGCCATCCGGTCCGGGTGGAACGCGTCGAAGTCCTCCAGCTTCTCGCCGTTCGACGCGAACATGATCGGCTTGCCGGTGATCTGCCGGATGGAGAGCGCCGCGCCGCCTCGGGCGTCGCCGTCGAGCTTGGACAGCACCACGCCGTCGAAGCCGACGCCGTCGCGGAAGGCTTCCGCGGTGTTGACGGCGTCCTGGCCGATCATCGCGTCGACGACGAAGAGGATCTCGTCGGGGGAGACCGCATCGCGGATGTCCGCGGCCTGCTGCATCAGCTCCGCGTCGATACCGAGGCGGCCGGCGGTGTCCACGATCACGATGTCGTGGACCTTCGACTTCGCGAACTCGATGGAGTCCTTGGCGACCTGCACGGGGTCACCGACGCCGTTGCCCGGCTGGGGGGCGTACACGGCGACACCTGCGCGCTCGGCGACGACACTGAGCTGGTTGACGGCGTTGGGGCGCTGGAGGTCGCAGGCGACGAGGAGGGGCGAGTGGCCCTGCTCCTTCAGCCACTTGCCGAGCTTGCCGGCGAGGGTGGTCTTACCGGCGCCCTGGAGGCCGGCGAGCATGATGACGGTGGGGGCGGTCTTGGCGAAGCGGAGACGGCGGGTCTCGCCGCCGAGGATGGTCACGAGTTCGTCATTGACGATCTTCAGGACCTGCTGGCCCGGGTTGAGGGCCTTGGAGACCTCGGCGCCGAGCGAACGCTCCTTGACGTTCTTGATGAAGGAACGGACGACCGGAAGGGCCACGTCCGCTTCGAGGAGCGCGATGCGGATCTCACGGGCCGTGGCGTCGATGTCCGCTTCGCTGAGCCGGCCCTTGCCCCGGAGGGTCTTGAAAGTCGCTTGCAGGCGGTCAGAAAGAGTATCGAACACGGCGGCGTCGGTCCTCGGAGTCGGGGGCAGTATGAGCGTCTTCCAGGGTATCCGGCCCTACAAGCAAATCGTCCCCGCCCATTGCATTCAACGGACGGGGGCCCCGCCTCACGCCCTCAGCGTCTCCTCCAGCTTCCGAGCCACCGCCCCCGCCTCGTCACCCGGCAACGGCGCCCCCGACCCCGACGTCACGTAGAACGCGTCGACCGCGTTCGCCCCGAGCGTGCTCACGTGCATGCTCCGCACCCGCACCCCCGAGTCCTCCAGCGCAGCCCCGATCCGGAACAGCAGCCCCGGCGCATCCTGTGCCCGCACCTCGATGACCGTCGCGTGCCGGGAGGCCGCCGAAGCGACGGTCACCCGGGGTGGTGGGGCCACCCAGCCTCGGCGGCGGGGATAGGCCGCGTCCCGCTCAGCCAGTCGCCCGGCGATGTCGAGGGAACCGTCCAGCGCGCGCACCAGGTCCGCGCGCAACCGCGCAGCCTGCGGCAGGGAGCCGTACTCCGCCGCGACGCGCCAGTCCAGGAGCAGCACGGAACCCTGGTCGACCCCGTCCGGCAGCTCCAGCTCGCGCAGCTCTGCCGTGCGGACGGTCAGCCGGTGCATGGCCAGCACCCCGGCCACGGCGGGCAGCACCCCCGGCTGGTCCGGGACGGCGATGAGCAGTTCGACGCCCAGTGGCTCGCCGGGGTCCATCTCCTCCTCGTGGGTCTGGGCGCGCAGTGCCAGCACCGGTCCGCCCGTGCGGTGCGCCTCGATGGAGAGGCGTTCCTGTTCGGCGGTGGGGGCGGAGGTGTCGGGAACCGAGGGTTCGTCGCCCGCCAGGACCGCGCCGACCCGTTTGACCAGCTCCGTGACGAGGGAGCCCCGCCAGGAGGACCAGGCGGCCGGGCCGGTGGCCAGCGCGTCGGCCTCGGTGAGCGCGTGGAGCAGCTCCAGCGTGCTCTGCGTGCCGACCGCCTCCGCGACGGAGCGGACCGTGGCGGGGTCGTCGAGGTCGCGCCGGGTGGCTGTGTCGATGAGGAGGAGGTGGTGGCGTACGAGCGCCGCCAGCACCGCCACGTCCGTACGGTCGAAGCCGATGCGCGCGGCGACGTCCTTGACGATGATCTCGCCGGCCACGGAGTGGTCGCCGGGCCAGCCCTTGCCGATGTCGTGGAAGAGCGCGGCGACCAGAAGGAGGTCGGGCCGGCTCACGCGGCGGGTGAACTCCGAGGCGCGGACGGCCGTTTCGATGAGGTGGCGGTCGACGGTCCAGATGTGGACGGCGTTGCGCTGGGGGCGGCAGCGGACGCGTTCCCAGTCGGGCAGGAGCCGGGTGATCAGGCCCTCGGCCTCCAGGGCTTCCCAGACGTCGATGGTGGGCTGGCCGGAGCCGAGCAGGGTCACCAGTTGCTCGCGGGCCTCGGCGGGCCAGGGTGTCGGCAGGGGTCGTACGGTCGCGGCGAGGCGTCGTACGGCGTGCAGGGAGAGCGGGAGTCCGGCCTGTGCGGCTGCGGCGGCCGCGCGCAGGGGCAGGACCGGGTCGCGTTCGGGGCGGGCGGCGCGGGCGAGGACGACCTCGCCGTCCTGTTCGACGACTCCTTCGGCGAGCGGGGAGCGTTCGACGACCTGTTTGCCGCCGCCGAGCATGGCCCGCAGCCGGGGCCGTACGGCTCGGGAGCGCAGGACGCGGCCGACCTCGCGCCAGGTGACGTCGCTGGCGTAGGAGATGACGCGGGCGGATTCGTAGACCTGGCGGAGCAGGGTGTCGGCGTCGAGGAGGCCCAGTTCGGCGGCGACCTGGTCCTGTTCCTGGAGGGCGAGGCGGTCGGTGGCGCGGCCGGTCGTCAGATGCAGCGCGTCCCGGACGTCCAGCAGCCGTCTGCGGGCGTCGTCGAGTCCTTCGCGGGGTGCGTCGGCGAGCCAGGACGCGGCGACGGCGCGCAGGGCGGTGGCGTCGCGCAGGCCGCCGCGGGCTTCCTTGAGGTCGGGTTCGAGGAGGTACTGCAACTCGCCCTGGCGCTCGGCGCGTTCGGCGCAGAGTTCGCGCAGTTCGGGGAGGCGTCTGGGGGCCTGGTTGCGCCAGTCGGCGAGGATCGCCGTACGCAGTGAGGAGGTGAGGCCGAGGTCGCCGGCGAGGTGGCGGGCGTCGAGGAGGCCGAGTTGGACCTTGAGGTCCTCGGCGGCGGTCCTGCGGGCCTCGGTGGGGGTGCGGACGGAGTGGTCGAGGTCGAGGCCGAGGTCCCAGACGGGGTACCAGAGGCGGTCGGCGACGGTGGCGACGGCCTTGGTGTCGCTGCCGTCGTGCAGGAGGAGGAGGTCGAGGTCGCTGCGGGGGGAGAGTTCGCCGCGGCCGTAGCCGCCGACGGCGACCAGGGAGATGCCTTTCAGGTCTCCGGTGGCGGAGGCGAAGAGGCCGGCCAGCCAGTCGTCCGTCAGTTCGGCGAGGGCGGTACGGCGCGGCGGCCCGGCCGCTCCTCCCTCGGTGAGGAGGTGCAGCCGGGCCGCCGCGTAGCCGCTGGGTCCCGAGTCCTCTGCTTCGCTTCGCTCGTCCGTGCTCGTCACCCAGCGACTCCTGTTCTGTTCTTCCGTCAGAGCGCGTCCGGGCCGCGCTCGCCGGTGCGGACCCTGACGGCCGTGTCGACCGGGAGGGACCAGACCTTGCCGTCCCCGATCTTGCCGGTGCGGGCGGCCTTCACGATGACGTCGATGAGCTGTTCGGCGTCGTCGTCCTCGGCCAGCACCTCGATGCGGATCTTGGGGACGAGGTCGACCGTGTACTCGGCGCCCCGGTAGACCTCGGTGTGTCCCCGCTGTCGACCGTAACCGCTCGCCTCGGTGACCGTCAGGCCGTGGACGCCGAACGCCTGGAGGGCTTCCTTGATCTCGTCGAGCCGGTGGGGCTTGACGACGGCGGTGATGAGCTTCATGCGTCCACCTTCTTGGACTCGGCTCCGACCCCGGCGGGTACGGCGGACGACTTGACGATGCCGCCGCCGGCGCCGCTGAAGTCGTAGGCGGTCTCGGCGTGTTCGGCCTGGTCGACGCCGGAGATCTCCTCGTCCTCGTCGACCCGCATGCCGAGGGTCTTGTCGATGAGGAAGGCGAGGACCGCGGAGGCGATCAGGGAGTAGGCGAGGACGGCGCCGACACCGGCGAGCTGCTTCCAGAGCTGGTCGGCGTTGCCGCCGTAGAAGAGGCCCTTGACGTCGGACTGGCCCTTGCCGCTGGCGAAGAAGCCGATGAGGACCGAGCCGAGGACACCGCCGACCATGTGGACGCCGACGACGTCGAGGGAGTCGTCGTAGCCGAACTTGAACTTGAGGCCGACGGCCATGGCGCAGACGACGCCGGTGATGAGGCCGATGCAGATCGCGCCGACCGGGGTGATCGCGCCGCCGGAGGGCGTGATGGCGACGAGCCCGGCGACCGCGCCGGAGGCGGCGCCCAGCGTGGTGAAGGCGCCGTGGCGGATCTTCTCGTAGGCGAGCCAGCCGAGCATGGCGGCGGCGGTGGCGATCTGCGTGTTGACGAACATGAGCGCGCCGACGCCGTCGTCGTTGCCGAGCCAGGACCCGGCGTTGAAGCCGAACCAGCCGAACCACAGGAGGCCCGCGCCGAGCATGACCAGCGGGAGGCTGTGCGGGCGCATCGGGTCCTTCTTGAAGCCGACACGCTTGCCGATGACGAGGATCACGCCGAGCGCCGCCGCACCCGCGTTGATGTGGACGGCGGTGCCGCCCGCGAAGTCGATGACGCCGAGTTCGAAGGCCCAGCCGCCGGTGCCCCAGACCCAGTGGGCGACGGGGAAGTAGACGACGGTGGCCCACAGGGCGACGAACAGCGCCCAGGCGGAGAACTTGACGCGGTCGGCGACGGCACCGCTTATCAGCGCCGGGGTGATGATCGCGAACATCATCTGGAAGACGGCGAAGACGAACACCGGGATGGTGTAGCCGGACCAGATGTCCATCTTGTCGATGCCGGACCAGCCGACGAAGTCGGACTCCCAGCCGATGAGGGAGCCATGGTCCGTGCCGAACGCCATGGAGAAGCCGTAGAGCACCCACAGGACGGTGACGATGCCCATGCTGATGAAGCTCATCATCAGCATGTTCAGGGTGCTCTTGACGCGGACCATGCCGCCGTAGAAGAAGGCCAGGCCGGGCGTCATCAGCAGCACCAGGGCGGAGCAGATGAGCATGAAGCCTGTGTTGGCGGCAGACAGTTTGTCTGCGGCGATGGTGATGGCTGGAGCCATCGGCGTCTCCTCGTCGTCGTACGGCCCCGTGCGGGCGAAGCCTCGGCTGCGGAGTGGGGGCGGGCCGGTTATGGGCCTTGAGACTGGCGCAGCGCGGTTTCGGTCGGGGCCCGTCGCTGTTTCGCGGCGGTGACGAAGGCGTCGTGTGTGTTACGCGTCGATGAATTGCCTGATGTTCGGCCCGGGGATCGTTATCGTGGCGCAACCTTCCCCTTCCGGACACAGGCCGGCCGCGGTCGGACCCTCCGAATGACCTGGCATGGGGGAGCCGAGTCGGGCAGTTCGGGAGGGCCGGCCGCGGCCGGGGTCTCGGTGGGTCAGACCGCTTCGGCGGTCTCGGGG
This sequence comes from Streptomyces sp. 4F14, assembly GCF_048159485.1. Lineage (NCBI taxonomy): Bacteria > Bacillati > Actinomycetota > Actinomycetes > Kitasatosporales > Streptomycetaceae > Streptomyces > Streptomyces sp. 4F14. The sequence goes on along the minus strand of NZ_JBLRVY010000025.1, from coordinate 132,954 downwards.
AGTTCGGCGGCGAGGCGGTCGGTGAGGTCGACGACGTCGGTGAGGTCGCCGAACTCGCGGGCGGCGTTGTCGACGGTCTTTCGGATACGAGTGTTGACGCGTTCGGAACGGACCCGCTTCGCGGCGGCCATCGCCTCGGTGGCGTATTTCGCGCTCTGTTCGGGCTCCCGCTTGAGGAGATGGACGGTGGCGACGCCGATCAGGTTGAGTGCGTACGACCGCTGGTACTCGTCGGACTCCTTCGCGAAGAGGTCGACGGCGCGCAGCATGAGGGGTTCGGCGAGGGAGGCGTACGTGGGGCTGCGGCCGGCCACGTAGGCGAGGTCGCGGTAGGAGTGGCTGTTCTCGCCGTACAGCTCGGCCTCGGTGAAGAAGCCGATCCAGTCGGGGTCGGGCTCGTCCCAGTCGGCGGCGTCGGCGAAGGTGTCCTCGGCCATCCGCACGGCTCGTTTGCAGCGGCCCGGCTGGCCCATGTTGGCGTAGGCGCGGGCCTCCATCGCATACAGCATCGACTGGGTGCGCGGGCTCGCGCAGTCGCGGCTGCCGTACTGGGCGAGGTGGATGAGTTCCAGAGCGTCTTCCGGCCGTCCGAGGTGGATCATCTGGCGGCTCATGTTGGACAGGACGTACGAGCCGAGGGGGCGGTCGCCGGCTTCCTTCGCGGCGTGCAGGGCGAGGACGAAGTACTTCTGCGCGGTGGGCTGGAGTCCCACGTCGTACGACATCCAGCCGGCCAGTTCCGCGAGTTCGGCGGCGCACTTGAAGAGGCGTTTGGCGGTGGACTCGGGGTGGGGTTCCTGGAGGAGGTCGGTCACCTCGTGGAGCTGGCCCACGACGGCCTTGCGGCGCAGTCCGCCGCCGCACTGGGCGTCCCACTTGCGGAACATCGTGGTCGTCGCCTCCAGCAGCTCCAGTTCGGGCCGGGAGAGGCGGCCGCGGGCGCGGCTGGTGGGCAGCGGGTCGGTGCTGCGGGGGGCGCTCGGCGGGGAGGGGACCAGCCAGCGCTGCATCGGCTCGATGAGGGTGGGGCCCGCGGACAGGGCCAGCGAGGTGCCGAGGAAGCCGCGGCGGGCCAGCATCAGGTCGCTGCGGGAGAACTCGCTGAGCAGGGAGATCGTCTGGGGGCCGGTCCAGGGGAGGTCGACGCCGCTGACGGACGGGGACTGGCGGGCGGCGCGCAGGCCGAGGTCCTCGACGGAGACGACGCAGCCGAACCGCTCGGAGAACAGCTCGGAGAGGATGCGCGGGATGGGTTCGCGGGGGTTCTCGCCGTCGAGCCAGCGGCGTACGCGCGAGGTGTCGGTGGAGATGTGGTTGGCGCCCAGCTGGCGGGCGCGGCGGTTGACCTGGCGGGCGAGTTCGCCCTTGGACCAGCCGCTGCGCACGAACCAGGAGGAGAGCAGCTCGTTGGGGCGCTTGTCCGCGCTGGTCCCGCCGCCTTCGTTGCCGCTCACTGGAACGCCCCCATCCCTGAGACCACTTGCAGTGCGGGCCGCGTCGCCCGACTGCGCCAAGCCCTATCAGAATGCCGGTAAATAGACCTACCGTCCGGCGTTTGTCACCCTTCGAACTGAAGAGCGACTTGCCGGTGGCATATCCACCGTCGCGTGTACCCCCAGGCCCCGCACACTCAAAGTAATCCTACGATCACCCGTCCGGCCATGGCGTTCCGGGAATCGCCACCATTCGCCACCCCTTCGGATGAACTCAGAGTGGCGCGCGCGCGATTGACTTGACGCGGGACAGCCCGAGCGAACGAAAAGGTGCACTCGGGGGCGCGCACGGGCGGGTTCACCACCCTCGCGCTTCAGTGCGCCGCCCCGGTCCGAGGGCATTCCGGAGATCATGAGTACGGAGAGTCACGCCGCGCGCCCTTTGCGTGACCACCGGTGCGTCGGACCCGTTGGAGGGGGCATGGGCTTCACGATCGGCGGCATTCGCGAGATCCGTTCCGGCGCGCGCAGGCGCGGTCGCACCCCCGAGTGCACGGCCATCGCCGAGTTCACGGGCCTGTGGGGCTGGGACGTCGTCCCCGGCGCGCACGCGGCCTCCGGCGCCTGTTCCTGCGGCCGCCCCTGCCGCACCCCCGGCGCCCACCCCCTCGACTTCGCCCCCCGCCTGCCCGCGGGCGCGACCCTCGACGAGGCCACGTCCCTGTGGTCCGACCTCCCCGACGCGACGGTCATGCTGCCCGTGGGGCACACGTTCGACGTGATCGAGGTGGCGGAGGCGGCGGGGCGGCGCGCGTTAAGCCGCCTGGAGCGCATGGGCCTGCCGCTGGGCCCGGTGACGGCGACGCCGGACGGCCGGGCGCACTTCTTCGTGGCCCCGGGAGCGGCGGCCTCCCTGCCGGACCTCCTCTACCGCATGGGCTGGGACGACCCGACGACCCTGGACCTGCGCGGCCTGGGCAAGGGCGCGTACATCACGGCGCCCCCGTCGGACCGGGGCGGCCTGGGCCCGGTGACCTGGCTGCGCGCACCCGACCTGGACTCGGCGACGAAGCCACCGGCGGCGAGGCTGCTGCTGGGGACGCTGGCGTATGTGGCGCACAGGTCGAGGGCGTAAAGAAGTGCCCGCTCCTGATGAAGAAGCGGGCACTTGATTGCCTTCAGGGGCGCGGGGCTGTGTTCAATTTGCGGCTCCCGCCGCGTGGGCGCGACCAGCCACGGACAACCCGCAGCCGCCACACCACAGAACCCGGCACCCCAGTAGGCACCCTCAGTCCCCGATAAGGGCGTCAACGAACGCCTCCGGCTCGAACGGCGCCAGATCGTCCGCCCCCTCCCCCAGCCCGATCAACTTCACCGGCACCCCCAGCTCCCGCTGCACCGCCACCACGATCCCGCCCTTGGCGGTCCCGTCCAGCTTGGTCAGCACGATGCCGGTGATGTCGACGACCTCCGCGAACACCCGGGCCTGAACGAGCCCGTTCTGCCCCGTGGTCGCGTCCAGCACGAGCAGCACCTCATCCAGCGGCGCCTGCTTCTCGACGACCCGCTTGACCTTCCCCAGCTCGTCCATGAGCCCGGTCTTGGTGTGCAACCGCCCGGCCGTGTCGATGAGCACCACGTCGACGCCCATCTCCTTGCCCTCCTTCACCGCGTCGAAGGCGATGGAGGCGGGGTCACCGCCCTCGGGCCCGCGCACGGTGTACGCCCCGACCCGCTCCCCCCACGTCTGCAACTGATCCGCGGCGGCGGCACGAAACGTATCGGCAGCGCCGAGGACGACGGTCCGCCCGTCCGCGACGAGCACCCGCGCCAGCTTGCCGGTGGTGGTCGTCTTCCCGGTCCCGTTGACCCCGACGACCATGACGACGCCCGGCTTGCGCCCCTCGGGCTCGGTCTTCACGACGCGGTCCACATCCGTACCGACCAGCTTGAGCAGTTCCTCGCGCAGCAGCCCCCGCAACTCGTCCGGCGTGCGCGTACCGAGCACCTTCACGCGCTCGCGCAGCCCGTCGACGAGTTCCTGCGTCGGCATGACCCCGACGTCCGCGGTCAGCAGGATCTCCTCGATCTCCTCCCACGTCTCGTCGTCGAGGTGCTCGCGCGACAGCAGCGTGAGCAGCCCCTTGCCGAGGGCGTTCTGCGAACGGGAGAGCCGCGCGCGGAGCCGGACGAGCCGGCCCGCCGTGGGCTCGGGGACCTCGATCGCGGGAGCCTCGGGCTCCACCACGACCGGCAGGTCGACTTCCTCTATGGTGCGCCGCTCTTCGTCGCGCGGCGTCTCGGCCTCGTCCCCGACATGCGGTTCGGCGGGTGGCGCGGTCAGGTCGGGCGTGGCGGACGGCGGCGGCGCGGGCAGCGACTTCTTGCGCCGCGTGCCGACCACGAGCCCGCCGATCGCTCCGAGGAGGACCACGGCGATGATGACTACAAGGATGACGGTTTCCATAACGGCACCAGTATGCGCGACCTCCCGATCGGGGGATCGGCGGCGGCACGGGGTCCGGCGGGGACGTGACCGCACCCCTGGCCATCTGACGCCCCCTCAGCTACGGTCCCTCCCCACCGACGAAGGGGCCCGCCATGCCCGTCTCCGTGCTCCGTTTCAATCTCGCCGCTCCCGACGCGACCCCCGCCGAGCTGGCGGCGCGCTATCAGGCCGCGCTGCGCATGGCCGCGTACGCCGATGACCACGGCGTGACGACGGTCCAGACGGAGGAGCACCACGGCGCCGACAACAACTGGCTGCCGTCGCCGTTCACGTTCGCCGGGGCGGTGCTGGGCGCGACCAGCCGCCTCGCGGTGACGGTCTCGGCGGCGATCGGCCCGCTCCACGACCCCCTGAGGCTCGCGGAGGACATCGCCGTACTGGACCTCCTCAGCGGCGGCCGGCTGATGACGGTGGCCGGTATCGGCTACCGGCGGGAGGAGTACGACCGGGCGGGCGTCCCCTGGGAGCGGCGGGGACGTCTCCAGGACGAGCTGCTGGAGACCCTGCTCCAGGCGTGGACCGGCGAGAGGTTCACGTACCGGGGCCGTACGGTACGCGTCACCCCGCGCCCGGTGACCACCCCGCACCCCCTCCTCCTGGTCGGCGGCTCCTCGGAAGCCTCCGCCCGCCGGGCGGCCCGCCTGGGCCTCCCCTTCTTCCCGAGCGCCCACCTCCCCGCCCTGGAGACCTACTACAAGGACCGCCTGACGGAGTACGGCACGGAGGGCTGGGTCCTGATGCCCCCCGCCGAGACCCCGCTCCTGCACCTCTCCACCGACCCCGACCACACCTGGTCGGCGTATGGCCACCACTTCCTCCACGAGGCCCGCACCTACGCCGCCTGGCAGTCGACGGACATCCACTCGGTGGTCCGCTCGGGGGCGACCACGGTCGACGCCCTCCGCGAGGAAGGCGTATACAGAATCCTCACCCCGGACGAGTGCCTCACCCAGGGCCTCGACAACCTCGTACTCCACCCCTTGGCCGGCGGCATGCCGATCGAGGAGGGCTGGCGGAGCCTGCGGCTGTTCACGGACCAGGTGCTGCCGGGAACCGGGGGCTGAGAGGGGCTCGCCGGTGCTTCACTGAGTGAGCCCGGTATACGAAACCCGCCGCCCCCGGGGACCCGGGAGCGGCGGACGTGTTCGGGGAGAGGGACGGCGGGGACTTGGTCCCTCCCCCCGGCTCGGGGAGGGCGTCAGCCCATTTCCTCCAGGGACTTGCCCTTCGTCTCCTTGACGAACTTGAGGACGAAGGGGATGGAGAGGGCGGCGAAGACGGTGTAGATGATGTACGTCGCCGAGAGGTTCCAGTCGGCGAGGGACGGGAAGCTGGCCGTGATGGCCCAGTTGGCGATCCACTGGGCGGAGGCGGCGACGCCGAGGGCCGCCGCGCGGAGCCGGTTGGGGAACATCTCGCCGAGGAAGACCCAGACGACGACACCCCAGGACAGCGCGAAGAAGAGGACGAAGATGTGGGCGGCGATCAGGGCCGTCCACCCCTGCGCGGTGGGCAGCTTGCCGTCGACGAGGTCGTAGGAGAAGGCCCACGCCTCCAGCGCGAGGCCGATCACCATGCCGACGGAGCCGACGAGCGCGAGCGGCCTGCGGCCCACCCGGTCGACGAAGATCATCGCGATGACCGTACCGACGATGTTGATGATCGACGTCGTGAAGGAGTAGAAGAACGAGTCGGTCGGGTCGACCCCGACGGACTGCCACAGCGTCGAGGAGTAGTAGAACGCGACGTTGATGCCGACGAACTGCTGGAAGACGGAGAGCCCGATGCCGATCCAGACGATCGGCATGAAGAAGAAGCCGCCGCCGAGCAGGTCCTTGAACGTCGACTTGTGCTCGCTCTTCATCGCGTGCTCGATCTCGGCGACCCGCGCGTCGAGATCCGCGCTCTCGCCCTCGACCTCCGCGAGGATCTCCCGCGCCCGCTCCCGCTTCCCCACGGACAGCAGGAACCGCGGCGACTCGGGGATCGCGAAGGACAGCAGCCCGTACAGGACGGCCGGTACGACCATCACACCCAGCATGACCTGCCACGCTTCGAGCCCCATGAGCTTCCCGCGCTGGTCCCCGCCGGCGGCGTTCAGCAGCCCCCAGTTGACGAGCTGCGAGATGGCGATGCCGATGACGATCGCGGCCTGCTGGAAGGACCCGAGCCGTCCCCGGTACGCGGGCGGCGCGACCTCGGCGATGTACGCGGGGCCGATGACGGACGCCATCCCGATGGCGAACCCGCCGACGACCCGCCACAGCGCGAGGTCCCACAGCGCGAACGGCAGCGCGGAGCCGACCGCGCTGATCGTGAAGAGCCCGGCGGAGATCTGCATGCACCGGATACGGCCGATCCGGTCGGCGATGCGTCCCGCCGTCGCCGCGCCGATCGCACAGCCGATCAGCGCGATGGCGATGACCTGCGCGAGCGCGGCGGACCCGATGTCGTACCGGTCCCGGATCGCCTCGACGGCGCCGTTGATGACGGAGCTGTCGTAGCCGAAGAGGAACCCGCCCATCGCGGCCGCGGCGGCGATGAAGATGACGTGCCCGAGATGATCGGGATGAGCCGGGGCTCCTGACTTGGACGCCTGCGCTGTGCTGGTCACGATCAACTCCTCGGGCCACCGGCAACGCTGCCGGCCTCGGTCAGCCCTTCCAGTGGCGCACAGCAGGCCGCCGCCCACCACCTGAAGGGAAAAGCAACGCCCCAGAGACTATGCCTTCAAGTTGTGAACTCCAATGCGGGGTGATGTGAGATGACAGTCACTCCTGGACCGGAATGTATTCAAGTCTTGAACTCAATCCTCATTCATCACACCATCCACACCCTTCACCGCAGCCGCTGCGAGATCACCTTCGAAACCCCGTCCCCCTGCATCGACACCCCGTACAGCGCGTCCGCAACCTCCATCGTCCGCTTCTGGTGCGTGATCACGATCAGCTGCGACGACTCCTGCAACTCCTGCATGATCCGGATCAGCCGCTGCAGGTTCGTGTCGTCGAGCGCCGCCTCCACCTCGTCCATCACGTAGAACGGGCTCGGCCGCGCCTTGAAGATCGACACCAGCAGGGCTACGGCGGTCAGCGACCGCTCCCCGCCCGACAGCAGCGACAGCCGCTTGACCTTCTTGCCGGGCGGGCGGGCCTCGACGTCCACACCCGTCGTCAGCATGTTGTCCGGATCCGTCAGGATCAGCCGGCCCTCACCGCCGGGGAAGAGGCGCCCGAAGACCCCCTCGAACTCCCGCGCCGTGTCCCGGTACGCCTCGCTGAACACCTGCTCGACGCGCTCGTCCACCTCCTTCACGACCTGGAGGAGATCCGTGCGCGTCTTCTTCAGGTCCTCCAGCTGCTCGCTGAGGAACTTGTGGCGTTCCTCCAGCGCCGCGAACTCCTCAAGCGCGAGCGGGTTCACCTTGCCGAGCTGCTGGTACGCCCGTTCGGCCGACCTCAGCCGCTTCTCCTGCTCGGCGCGGACGAAGGGCACCGGCCGCGGGTCCTCCTCCGGCTCCTCCCCCTCCGCCGGGGGCGAGGGCGGGACGAGCTGATGCGGGCCGTACTCGGTGACCAGGCCCTCCGGTTCGACGCCCAGCTCCTCCAGCGCCTTCGTCTCGACCTGCTCGATCCGCATCCGCTTCTCGGCGCCGAGCACCTCGCCCCTGTGCACCGAGTCGGTCAGCTTGTCCAGCTCGGCCTTGAGGTCCCGGCCGACGGTCCGCTCCGCCGCCAGCTCCTGTTCCTTGGCGGTCTTCTCGGCCTCGGCCTCGGCACGTTCCTGCGCGGCGCGGGTCACGGAGAGTTCGACCTGCGCGAGGAGGCGCCGGGCGCCCTCCGCGACGGCGCCCGCCACGGTCGCCTCGTACTTCAGCCTGCGCTGCCGCTGCTCCGCCCTCGACCTCGCCTCGCGCTCCGCCCGCGCCGCGCGGTCCAGTGAATCGGCCCTGCCCGCAAGGGCCTTGACCCGCTCCTCGTGCGTACGGGCCTGGAGGCGGGCCTCCATCTCCGTCTGCCGGGCGTTCGCGCCGTCCGCGGCGAGACGGTCCCGTACGGCGGTGTCGGGTTCCTCCTCCACGGGCAACTCCTCGGCGACCGTGAGGCGTTCGGCGAGGATCTCGACTTCTTCGAGTGCCTTGTCCAGGGCGTCCTGGGCGCGGGCCGCCGCTGCCGTGGCCCTCTCCGCCTCGCCGGTCGCGCCTCTCGACTGGCCTGCGAGGCGGCCCAGTTGCTGGGCCACCGCGGACTTCTCCCGGTCCGCGGTCCGGCGTTGGTCGGCCAGCTCCTCGACTCGGGCCGCGGAATCCCCGCGGTGCTCTTTCGCCGCGTCCTGTTGTGCCGACAACTCCTCGCAGCGGACGGCGAGTTCCTCCAGCTCCGCCGCCGCTTCGTCCACGGACGCCTGGACTTCGAGGAGGCTGGGGGCGCCGGCCGAGCCGCCGTGGGCGAGGTGGGGGGAGAGGAGGTCGCCTTCGGTGGTGACCGCGGTCAAGTGGGGGTGGGCGCGGATGAGTTGTTCGGCTTCTTCGAGGGTGTTGACCACGGCGATGTCGTGGAGAAGGTGGTGGATCGCCGGGAGGAGGTCGGTGGGGGCGCGGACCAGGTCGGTGGCGAGAGGGGGTGTGGCGGGTGCGGGTTCGTTGTGGTTGTTCGCGCAGTTCCCTGCGCCCCTGGAAGGTGCCGCGTCCTGTTGTTCGTCGTCTGCGGGTGCATCGTGGTTGATCGCGCAGTTCCCCGCGCCCCTGAGAGACGTGGTTGCGCTGAGATCATCGGCTGCGGGTGTCGCGCCCGCGCGGCGGTAGCCGCACATCGGACACAGCCCCGCGCCCCTGAGAGACGTGGTTGCGCTGAGACCATCGGCTGCGGGTGTCGCGCCCGCGCGGCGGTAGCCGCACATCGGACACAGCCCCGCGCCCCTGAGGGACGCGGGTCCCGCCGTCCGCTGCAAGGGCTCAGCCGCCTCCGGTCCCCCCGCCAGCAGCAGCGTCGCCCTCCCCCCGTCCTGCTTCCGCAGCAACCGGATCGCCTCCGCCGCCTGCTTCACCCCCGTCACCGCGACCGCGTCCGCCGCCGCGCCGAACGCTGTCGCGAGTGCGATCTCGTAGCCCGGTGTGATGCTCAACAGCTCTGCCGCCGGGCCCAGTACGCCGGTCAGCCGGTCCTTGGCCGCGAGCAGTATTCCCGTGCCGTCCTTGCGGCGCAGGCCGAGGGACAGGGCGTCGTGCCTCGCCTTGGTCGCCGCGCGTTCGCGTTCCGCTGTCGCGTGCGCTTCTCGGGCCGCGCTCAGGGTCGCCTCGGCCTGGGACAGTTCGCGTTTCGCTGTTTCGTGGGCCTCGGCGAGGTTGGAGTCCTCGGTGTCCAGGCCGTCCACTTCGGCCCGCAGTGCCTCGTACTCCTCCTGTGCGGTGGCCGCGCGTTCCTGGGCCTCGTCCCGCGCGGACGCCAGCCGGTCGATCTCGGCCTGCGCCGAAGCCGCGCGCGAACGGGCCGCGTTGACCTGGCCGCCGAGGCGCGCGAGGCCCTCGCGGCGGTCGGCGATGGCTCGGGCCGCGTCCTTGAGGCGGCGTTCCTCGGTGGCCAGCTCGTGTTCGAGGTCGGCGCGGTGGGCGACCGTGTCCTCCAGGGCGCGTTCGGCGGCTTCGAGGGCGGCCTCCAGTTCCGCTTCCTGTTCGCGGACGCGGGCCGCCTCGCGTTCGAGGTCCTCGGGGTCGCGGCCCCGGCGTTCCTCGGGAGGTGCGGAGGTCGCGCTCGTCACGCGGGCGTCGGCGAGGGAGATGGTGCCCCGGACGCGTTCGGCGAGCTGGGAGAGTTCGTACCAGGTCTGCTGGGTGCGCTGGAGGCGCGGGGCGAGCCGGCGGACCTCGTCCTCCAGGTGGGCTTCGCGCTGGAGGGCCTTCCTGAGGTCCTGTTCGGCCGTCTCCTTGCGCTGCTTGAGCGCGGCCTCGTCGGCGATCTCGGTGCGGAGGGCGGCCCGCAGGCGTACGAGGTCGTCGGCGAGGAGCCTGAGGCGGGCGTCCCGCAGGTCGGCCTGGATGACGGCGGCCCGGCGGGCGACGGCGGCCTGCCGGCCGAGCGGCTTGAGCTGGCGGCGGAGTTCGTCGGTGAGGTCCTGGACACGGGAGAGGTTGGCCTGCATCGCGTCGAGCTTGCGGAGCGCCTTCTCTTTCCGCTTGCGGTGTTTGAGGACGCCGGCGGCCTCTTCGATGAAGGCGCGGCGGCCCATGGGGTCGGCGTGCAGGACGGAGTCGAGCTGGCCCTGCCCGACGATGACGTGCATCTCACGGCCGATGCCGGAGTCGGACAGGAGGTCCTGGATGTCGAGGAGCCGGCAGGTGTCGCCGTTGATCTGGTACTCGCTGGAGCCGCCCCGGAACATGATCCGGGTGATGGTGACCTCGGCGTACTCGATGGGCAGCGCGCCGTCGGAGTTGTCGATGGTGAGGGAGACCTCGGCGCGGCCGAGCGGAGGGCGGCCGGTGGTGCCGGCGAAGATGACGTCCTCCATCTTGCCGCCGCGCAGGGATTTGGCGCTGTGCTCGCCCATGACCCAGGTGAGGGCGTCGACGACGTTGGACTTGCCCGACCCGTTGGGCCCCACGACACAGGTGATCCCCGGTTCGAACCGGAGCGTGGTCGCCGAGGCGAACGACTTGAACCCGCGCAGGGTCAGGGCCTTGAGGTGCACGCCGTCGGACTCTACCCGTCGGGGCCCGGCGGTTTCGTGGGTGAACGCGCCGGGCACACCACACGTTGAAGAGGGTGAGCGGGGGCGACGAGAAGACGCGGGGAAGTCGCCGGAAAGAAAAGAAGGGACGCCGAGGCGTCCCTTGCAAATCTTGACAACTCAAACGGTGCCGTGGAGCGGTGCAGCAGCGATCAGGTGAACGCAGGCTCCGGCTGGTGTGCGTCGATGCTCTCCATGAGCCTGTCGTGAGAAGCGGCAGCCGTCAGTGCGTCGTTCTCGGCCTGGATCCGTCCGAGCTCGGATTCCAGATCCTGGACGCGCTGCTGGAGCCGTCGCATCTCGGCGAGGAGTCGCGGGTCGGAACCGCCGACGTAACCGAGAAGCGCCTTTGCCATGATGGATGGTCCTCCACACTGAGTGACCGACCGAAACGGTGTGGGTCGTGAGGGAATCGCACCCGGCTTCTGGGCAGGATCTGTTGTAGCTGCCGTTCATCCATGCCGAACAGCTAGGTGCGCGGGGTTCCCTCAGCGTCTCACCAAAAAGTTTGACGGTCAACACGATCACGCCCCGTACGGAGCGCCCCGAGCGGCGGGCACGGCGCCCTGCGGCGGTGCCGCGAGCCTCGCGGAGCCCGGGGGCGTGGCGGTCACACTTGGACGGGGAGCCTGCCAGAGCGCGCGCTTCTTGGCAACCACCTGCTTCTTTTCCTCCGGGCACCCGATCCCGCGCACCGCGCACCCCCTCGGGGCTCAGCGGATCGCGAATCCGTCGTACCCGCCCCGGGGTGTGTCCCAAATCTCGGTGACACCGTCCACACGGCCGGGCGTGTCGTCTCCTGTCAGCCAGTTCAGCAGTCCCTCACAGTCGCCCCGGGTCCCCTCGGCGACGACTTGTACGCGCCCGTCGGCCAAATTGAGAGCAAAACCACTCAGCCCTCCGATCTCCAGTGCCTTGGCCCGCGTGAACCAGCGGAATCCCACGCCCTGTACGTGTCCACGGACCCAGGCGACCAGTCGTGCGTCCTCGCTCATGGAGGCAACCCAACCAGACCGATGTCGCTCAGGACACTTCCTCCTCGGACGTCATGGGGTACCGTCCCCACCCAAAAGAAACTCACCCGATCGAGTGATTCGGGGCGACCGCGAGGAAGGCCAGCAGATGGGACGCCACCGACGCTCCGCCGCCGGACGCGCCGAGACGGGCCACGCGTACGGCACCGAGGCCCGCGAGGAGGAGCACACCCCGGGGATGGGCATGCCGCCCTCCGTGGACCCCGAGGCGTACGCGGACGCCAACGCGCTCAGCTCCGACTACCTGTACGCGACGGACACGGCGGCCGAGACGGCCTCCGGCGCCCCGCACCGGCGCCGCAGGAAGCGCCCCGTGCGCACCGGCCTGCTGGGTGTCTCGGCGGCGGTCGCGCTCGGCGCGGTCGCGGTGACGTCGGGGATCGTCCCGGGCCTGGAGAGCTACAAGCTCGGCGGCGACAGCTCCTCCGACGCCTCCGGCAAGCACGTCAGCGCCTCCGACTCCCCCACCAACGCGGCCTCCGAGCAGGGCGGCGCGGCGGGTACGGCGGACAGCGCGGCCGGAACGGCGCCGAAGGCCCCCGCGGCATCCCCCTCCCTGGCGCCGAAGCCCGCGCCGGAGAAGGAGAAGAAGGCGCCGGAGAAGAAGGCGGCCGAGGCGAAACCTTCCGCCACCCCGTCCAAGGCTGCCGAGGCGGCCGAGGCGCCCGCAAAGGAGACCCCGGCCGAGAAGCCCGCAGCCCAGGCCCCGGCGAAGGCCGCTAGCGCCGTGTCGGCGGAGTTGCAGGCCGCCGCCCAGGTCCTGGTGCTCGTCAACGAGGAGCGGGCGAAGGTCGGGTGCAGCGCCCTGTCCGCGAACAGCGCGCTCGCCGGCCTCGCGCAGGAGTTCAGCGAGGACATGGCCGCGCGGGGCTTCTTCGACCACACCGACCCGGACGGCAAGTCCCCCTGGGACCGGGCCTCCGCGGCCGGCATCAGCGACCTCGCGGGCGAGAACATCGCCCGGGGCCAGGCCGACGCCGCGTCCGTGATGGAGGCGTGGATGAACAGCCCCGGCCACAAGGCGAACATCCTGAACTGCGACTTCAAGACGCTGGGGGTCGGGGTGCACTTCGGTTCGGGCGGGCCGTGGTGGACGCAGGACTTCGGCTACTGACCAGTTAGCGCTTACCGATAGTTAGTGCAACCTGTCGGTAAGCGCCTCTTTCCCCTACCCTTACCCCATGACCAGCATCCAGGAGCCCCCCGTCGAGGACCTGCCGTACAGCGTGTTCGCGAAAGCCTGCGCCTCGCGGGGAACCCTGGAACACGTCACCGGCAAGTGGGGCGCCCTGACCCTGGGCGCGCTGTACGAAGGCTCCCTGCGCTTCAACGAACTGCGCCGCCGCGTCGACGGCGTCAGCGAGAAGATGCTCTCCCAGACCCTCCACGCCCTGGAGCGCGACGGCTTCGTCCACCGCGAGGCCCAGCCCACCAACCCCCCGCGCGTGGACTACGAGTTGACGCCCCTCGGCCGCGACGTCGCCGAACGCCTCCTGGCCCTGATCCAGTTCGTCGAGGGCCACATGGACGACGTGCTGGTCGCCCGCAGCAGCTACGACGAGACGCGCGGCGGGCGCTGACACCTCGGGCAGAAGTAGCTGGACCTGTTCATCCACGGCCGTCTGCGCATCGCCGTTCCGCAGCGGTGGCACGGCTCGCCCTCGCGGCCGTACGCGTCCAGGGAGCGGTCGAAGTAGCCCGACTCGCCGTTGACGTTGACGTACAGGCTGTCGAAGCTCGTGCCGCCCACCGCGAGGGCCGCGTTCATCACGTCCCGGACGTGGCCGAGGAGTTCGGTCGTACGGGGGCGGGTGAAGCCGGTGGTCGGGCGGTCGTAGTGCAGGCGGGAGCGCCAGAGGGCCTCGTCCGCGTAGATGTTGCCGACGCCGCTGATCAGGGACTGGTCCAGGAGGGCGCGCTTGATCGTGGTGCGCTTGCGGCGCAGGGCCTCGTGGAACGCCTCGTCGTCGAAGAGGGGGTCCAGCGGGTCGCGGGCGATGTGGCCGATGACGTCCGGGAGGCCGTCGTCCGTCGTGTCGTGCAGGGAGAGGCCGCCGAAGGTGCGCTGGTCGACGAAGCGCAGCTGGGTCTGGACCTCGTCCGCGAAACGGACCCGGATGCGCAGGTGCTTCTCGTCGGCCGCGTCCGGGGGCTGGACCAGGAGCTGGCCGCTCATGCCGAGGTGCGCCAGGATCGCCTGGCCGCCGTCGTCGAGGGGCAGCCACAGGTACTTGCCGCGCCGGGACGGCGTACCGATCCGGTGCCCCTTGAGGCGGTGCGCGAAGTCGTCGGCGCCGGCCAGGTGGCGGCGTACGGCTCTGGGGTGCAGGACCTCCGCGTCGGCGACCGTGCGGCCGGCCACCCACCGCTGAAGACCCCGCCGGACGACCTCGACCTCGGGCAACTCGGGCATGGCGCTCCCCCGGATGTGAACCGAGCGCCCGGCCCCGCGGACGGGGTGGGCGCTCGGTGATCAGTACTTACGCGGAGGCGGATTCGGCGTCGGCGGCGGCTTCGGCAGCGGCCGCCTCCTCCTGCTTGATCCGTTCGTCCGCGGCGGCGCGGATCGCGCGCCACGCGGACTCGGCGGCTTGCTGCTCCGCCTCCTTCTTGCTGCGGCCGGTGCCGGTGCCGTACGAGACGCCTCCGACGCGGGCGGCAGCAGTGAAGGTCTTCTCGTGGTCGGGGCCGGTCTCCGTGACCAGGTACTCGGGGACACCGAGCCCTTCGGTCGCGGTGAGCTCCTGGAGACTGGTCTTCCAGTCCAGGCCGGCACCGAGGTTCGAGGACTTCTCGATCAGCGGGTCGAACAGGCGGTGCACCAGTTCGGAGGCCGCGTCGAGGCCCTGGTCGAGATAGACCGCGCCGATCACCGCTTCGAGGGTGTCGGCGAGGATGGACGCCTTGTCCCGGCCGCCCGTGCCCTCTTCACCCCGGCCGAGCCGGATGAAGGAGCCGAGGTCGAGGCCACGGCCGACCTCCGCCAGCGCGCGCGAGTTGACCACCGCGGCCCGGAGCTTGGCCAGTTGGCCTTCCGGGAGGTCGGGGTGGGTGTTGTACAGCGTGTCGGTGACGACGAGACCGAGCACGGAGTCCCCGAGGAACTCCAGCCGCTCGTTCGTCGGCAGACCGCCGTTCTCGTACGCGTAGGAACGGTGCGTCAGCGCACGCACCAGAAGGGCGGACTCCAGCCGGTAGCCGAGCCGCCCTTCCAGAAGCGTGTGGGACGAGGCCGTGTTGTCCGCAGAGTTTTTCTTCGGCGTGGACACAGTGCCTCTCACCAGCCTCAGACTTCGAGGACCTGGCGCTTGTTGTAGGTGCCGCAAGACGGGCACGCGATGTGCTGCAGCTTGGGCTCGTGGCAGCGCTCGCACGCAACCAGGGTGGGGACCGCAGCCTTCCACTGCGACCGGCGGTGGCGCGTGTTGCTGCGCGACATCTTCCGCTTCGGAACAGCCACGGCTACTTCTCCTGCTTCTCGTCGACGCCTGCTTCAGCGCCGCTGATCTTGTCCTTCTCATCGGATTCGAGCGAACCCGAGAGTCCCTGCAATGCCGCCCAACGGATGTCGACGGCGTCGTGCTGGTGGTCCGGGTCGTCCGCGAGCCGCGCTCCGCACTCGGAGCACAGTCCCGGGCAGTCTTCCTGGCACACCGGCTGCATCGGCAGTGCGAGCACCACCGCGTCACGCAGCACCGGTTCGAGGTCGAACAGGCCGTCCTCGACGAAGAGCGTGTCCTCGTCGTCCTCGGCGTCGTCGGCCGGTTCCGCCTTGGGGCGGCCACGGTCGTCGGCGTCAGGGTACGAGAACATCTCCTGGAAGTCCGCGTCGACCTCAAGGCCGACCGGCTCCAGACACCTTACGCACTCCCCCTTGGCCTGTGCACGGGCGGTACCTGTGACAAGCACCCCGTCCATGACCGACTCCAGCCGGAGTTCCAGCTCGACCGGGGCGCCTTCCGGCACCCCGACGACCCCTTCGATCCCGAGATCCCGGGGGGCGTCGATCTCACGGGTCAGGCGCTGGAGCGCGCCAGGCCGCCGGCCCAGCTCGTGCGTGTCGAACACGAGGGGGTTGCGGTGGTCGAGGCGGGCGTTCGCGGCCATTCCTGCTTTCGATCTCTTCCGAGCTGGAGGGGACGCCGCCCAGCGGTGTTTCGGGGCAGCGCTGATCGCTGATGTGCACGCGACCGAAGAGCCAGGATACTGGAGCTTTCGCCCACAGCCCAATCCGGGTCCTGGCTAGAGCCCTCGCCCCTGCTCGTACGCCCGCAGCTGCTCCGGCGTGATCATGCCGGTGTCGAAGAGGCTCGTCTCGTCGAGGGCGTACGCCTGCTGGGCGTGCTGCTGCGGCTGCTGGGCCTGCTGCGGGTCGTACGCCTGCTGCTGCTCGTAGCCCTGGTAGGCGCTCGCCGCGTACGGGTCGGCCTGCTGGTAGGCGTACGGGTCCGGCTGGGCGTACGGCTGCTCGTAGCCGCCGTAGCCGTCCTGGTAGCCGTAGGCGGGCTGCGGCTCGTAAGCCGGTGCGGCGGGCTGCTCGGTCTGGGCCGGGAGCGGGGTCGAGCCGGTGCGGGAGGACTCCTCGCGGTCGGAGAGGGCCGCGAGGTCGGCGAGGTAGTCGGCGTCCGAGGAGTGCTGGAAGGTCGAGGTGTCGTCGGCGAGGGCGCCGAGGTCGTCGGTGGCGATCCGGCCGTGCAGCTTGTCGCGGCCCCGGCCGACCGCCTCCAGCGTCTTGGCGAGGACCGCCTCGAAGGCGCCCAGCTTGGCGTCGACGTACGCGTCGGCGTCCTTGCGCAGGATCTCCGGGTCGTGGCTGCGCTCGGGGGCGTCCTCGTCCTCGTAGCCGTTCTCGTCCAGGCCCGGGCCGGTGCCGAGGAGCTTCTCGCGGCCCCGGCCGACCGAGCCGAGGGTCTTGGTGAGGACGACCTCGAAGTTGGCGAGCTTGGAGTCGACGTACTCGTCGGCCTCGGCGCGGACCTCCTCCGCGTCCCTGCGGGCCTCCGCGAGGATGCGGTCCGCCTCCGCCTGCGAGCTGCGGGCGACCTCGGTGCCGGAGATCAGCGAGCCGCGCTCGGCGTGCGCGGTGGTGATGATCCGCTCGGCCTCCTGGCGGGCCTGCTGGACCATCTCGTCACGGCCGCCGATCAGCTCCTCGGCCTGGGCGAGGGAGTCGGGCAGCGCGGCCCGGACCTCCTCCAGCAGGGCGAGCAGGTCGGCGCGGTTGACCACGCACGAGGCCGACATGGGCATCGACCTCGCGCCGGACACCGCGGCGACGATCTCGTCGAGCTTCTTCTGTACGTCCACCTAGGCTCGCCACTCTCTACCGCTGTGTTGGAGACGGACAGGGCGACTGTAGCCCCCGGCGTCCCATCAGTCCTTGCGCAGGCGCTCGTTGAGCGCCGCGAGGACGATCGGCGGCACGAGATGCGCCACGTCGCCGCCCCAGGTCGCGACCTCCTTGACGAGCGAGGACGACAGGAAGCTGTACTCCGGGTTCGTCGGCACGAACAGCGTCTCCACCCCGGACAGGCCGATGTTCATCTGCGCCATCTGGAGCTCGTAGTCGAAGTCACTGACCGCTCTGAGGCCCTTGACGATCGCGGGGATGTCCCGCTGTTTGCAGAAGTCGACCAGCAGTCCGTGGAAGGACTCCACGCGTACGTTGCCGTACTCGGCCGTGACCTGGCGGATCAGGTCGATCCGCTCGTCGACCTCGAAGAGGCCCTGCTTCGATTTGTTGATCATCACCGCGACGTACACCTCGTCGTAGAGGCGGGAGGCGCGGGAGATGATGTCGAGGTGTCCGTTGGTGATCGGGTCGAACGACCCGGGACAGACGGCGCGGCGCACTTGTGATCCCTCGCTCTCCGGTCCGGTCATCGTGCGTCTTCGCACGTAGAGGCGTCGCCGACGGTGGCGTTGTCGCCCGTGGCGGCGCGACCGTACCAAAACGTTCCCTCGCCGTAGCGACGGGCCTTGACCGCCTCGAAACCCGCCGGCCAGTGGAATTCTCCGCCTCTGGTGCTGCGCTCCACGGTGACGATCGCGTCCGGTGTGAGCCAGCGTTCGGTGCGGAGTGTGAGGAGGATCTCGCGAAGATCGTGATCTGCGACCGCGTAGGGGGGGTCGAGGAAGGCGAGGTCGTAAGGGGCCGTGGGGGGCGCCTGGATGATCTGTTCGGCCTTGCCCTGGCGGACCTCGGCGCCGGGGAGGGCGAGGTTCCCGACGTTCTCGCGGATGGTTCGCACCGCTTTGGGGTCGGCTTCCACGAGGAGGGTGTGGCTCGCGCCCCGGGAGAGGGCTTCCAGGCCGACGGCGCCCGAGCCCGCGTAGAGGTCGAGGACTCGTTCGTCCGTGAAGGGGCCCGCGAGGAGGGATTCCCAGGTGGACATGAGGGCCTCGCGCGCGCGGTCCGAGGTCGGGCGGGTGCCGGTTCCCGGAGGGACGGCCAGTCGACGTCCGCCGGCGGTGCCGGCGATCACGCGAGTCATCTTGAGGTCCTTGGTACGGGGACGAGTACAGGTCCAGTGTGGCTCAGCCCTTCTCCAGGTACTGCTCCCTCTCCTCGTCCAGCAGCGCGTCCAGCGCTGTCCTCAACCCCGGCAGGCCCTCCAGGTCCGGGTTCTCCGTCACCAGCCTCGTCGCCTCCTCGCGCGCCTCCGCGATGACCTCCTCGTCCTCGATGACCTCCAGGACCCTCAGGGAGGTGCGCGCGCCCGACTGGGCCTGGCCGAGGACGTCGCCCTCCCGGCGCTGCTCCAGGTCGATGCGGGACAGCTCGAAGCCGTCCAGTGTCGAGGCGACCGCGTTGAGGCGCTGGCGGGCCGCGCTCGCCTCCGGCATGTCCGTGACGAGGAGACAGAGGCCCGGCGCGGAACCCCGGCCCACCCGGCCGCGGAGCTGGTGGAGCTGGGACACTCCGAAGCGGTCGGCGTCCATGATGACCATGGCGGTGGCGTTGGGGACGTTGACGCCGACCTCGATGACCGTCGTCGCCACGAGGACGTGGGTCTCCCCCGCCGCGAAGCGCCGCATCACGGCGTCCTTGTCGTCCGGGTGCATACGGCCGTGCAGGACCTCGACCTCGATCCCGTTCAGCGGGCCCTCGGAGAGCTGGCCGGCGACGTCGAGAACCGCGAGCGGCGGACGCTTGTCCCCCTCCGCCTCCTTCTTCGCCTTCTTGGCGTCCTCCTCGTCCCCGATGCGGGGGCAGACGACGTACGCCTGATGTCCCTTGGCCACCTCTTCGCGCACCCGCTCCCACGCGCGGGTGAGGAAGTGGGGCTTGTCGGCGGCCGGGACGACGTGGGTGGCGATCGGTGAGCGTCCGGCCGGGAGCTGGTCGAGGACGGACGTCTCCAGGTCGCCGAAGACGGTCATCGCGACGGTCCGGGGGATCGGCGTCGCGGTCATCACGAGCAGGTGGGGCGGCTGCTTGCCCTTGCCCCTGAGGGCGTCCCGCTGCTCCACCCCGAAGCGGTGCTGCTCGTCGACGACGACCAGCCCCAGATCGTGGAACTGCACCTTGTCCTCGATCAGCGCGTGCGTCCCGATGACGATGCCGGCCTCGCCGGTCACCAGGTCGAGCAGCGCCTGCCTGCGGGCGGCGGCCCCCATCGACCCCGTGAGCACCACGACCTTGGTGGCCCGCTCGGACCCGCCCAGCATCCCGCCCTCGGCGAGATCCCCCATCATCTCCACGACCGACCGGTGATGCTGCTGGGCGAGCACCTCGGTGGGCGCGAGCATCGCGGCCTGCCCGCCCGCGTCGACGACGGCGAGCATGGCGCGCAGGGCGACCATCGTGTTGTGGGTGACGGTGAAGTTGTCGGTGACGTAGGCGTGGCTGGGGTGAGCGACGCTGATGCACCGGACCGGTTTGCGGCCCACGTACTCGACGGCCCGGACACCGCGCCGGAAAGTGTCGTCCTGCGGCCGGGGACGGACACGGGCGGCCTTGCGGGCCAGACGGAACGGGGCGTACTCGTCCGGAAGAGCCAGCGACACGTCGAAAGCGGCCTTCCCGGGCAGGACCCGCGCCCGGCCGCCCAGGGAGCGGACGAGCCAGGCGACGTCGTCCGCGAGCCCGCGTGAGGCGGAACGGAGCGAGATGCCCGTGCCGTCGGTGTCGACGGTGCCGTCCGTGTCCAGCAGTCCTTGCAGCAGGGCGAGCCGGTTCTTGACCGAGGTGTTCTTGAAGTCCTCGGGGACGGACTCGGGGAGCGTGCCGTGGCCGAGGAGGTAGGGGTCCGACGGCAGTGCGGCGTCGCCTCCGAGGTCGACGGGGGTCGCCGCCGGGATGTGCCACTTCGTGGACCCGTCCGCTGCGAGCGTGTCCAGACGGATCTCCCGGGTCGTCATCACCTGGGGCGGCTCACAGCCCGTACCGACGATCCACAGGTGCTCGTCGTCGCACTCCACGGAGCTTCCGTCGGAGAGGACCAGGCGCCAGACAGGCCGCTCCCCTTGCGGGAAGACGCCGTCGACGAGCGCGATCTCGCCCTCCGGCACGATGACCTCGTCGCCCACAGCCAGACTCCCCATCCGCCGGAATCCGGTGGGGGTGAGGACCAGCGCGTCGAGCGGTTGGGCCTTGCCCGAACCGACCTCTCCCTGGAGGAGCCGGTGCATCGGGTGGCTCGTCGCGAGGTCGTCGAAGATCTCCTTGGAGACCTTCTGCTGGCCGTCGGTGAGGGTGAAGGGGAGGCGGTCGTCGAAGGCGGTGAGGAGGCCGTCGGGGGACGGGGCGCGGGGGACGGCGGGGAGCAGGGTGTCGGCGTGGCGGCGGCGGGCCAGGGCGACCTGGAGGACGAACGCCTCGTCCCATTTGAGGCGGGCGCGGGCCTCGGCGACGTCGGACTTGGTGTGGGGGCGGTGGATCTTGAGGAGGGCCTCGGGGAGGGAGACGAGGCCGCGGCCCTCGCGCAGGGCGGGCGGGAGGGGGTCCAGGGCCTCCTGGGCGGTGGGCAGGACCGTCTGGATCGCCTTGGCGAGCTTCCAGGACTCCAGCTTGGCCGTGGCGGGGTAGAGCGGGATCAGGGCTCCCGCCCAGGTCTCCACGGACTCGCCCGCTTCGGTGTCGTCGCCCTTGAGGAGCTGGTACGCGGGATGCGCGAGCTGGAGGCGGCGGTTGAAGACGGAGACCTTGCCGGAGAACATCGCACGGGTGCCGGGGAGGAGGTCCTTGTGGGGCTTGTGCACGCCGTTGCCGAAGAAGACGAGTTGGAGGCGGCCGCTGCCGTCGGTGATGGTGACTTCCAGTCGCTGTCCCTTGCCGCGGGGGGCTTTGGAGGAAGCGAACGTGTGCAGCCGGGCGTCGGCGACCATCGCGACCACCGTCACGTGCTCGTCCATGGGCAGGTCGGCGAGGTGGGTGAGCTGTCCGCGCTCCTCGTATCTGCGCGGATAGTGGTGCAGGAGGTCGCCGACCGTGTGCAGGCCGAGGTTCTCGGCCATCACCTTCGCGGTGGCGGGGCCGAGCACTTTTTTGAGCGGTTCTTCCAGTGCGGGCACGAGATCCATTGCACACCACGCCACTGACAATCCCCTAGACATGTCCTGAAACCCCTGGTCAGCCGCGTCGCTTGGGCCCTAGTATGTCGCGCCTCACGCCATCCCTTCCGCGGTCACCGCCCCATTACGGGACCGCCCGACCCCGCGCCGAGGCTTCTCCCCCCACCGGCGCTGTGACGATGGACTCCCAGACCTCGAAGTCATCCCAGGCATCCCAGTCACCTCACACGTTCCAGGTCGACCTGCGTGGTCTGGTGGACCTGCTCTCCCATCACCTCTACTCCAGTCCCAAGGTCTACCTGCGCGAACTGCTGCAGAACGCCGTGGACGCGATCACCGCCCGGCGGGCGGAGGATCCCGAGGCACCCGCGCGGGTGCGGCTGTTCACGGACGGCTCCGGCCTGCGCGTGGAGGACTCCGGCATCGGGCTGACCGAGTCGGACGTGCACAGTCTGCTGGCGACGATCGGGCGCAGCTCGAAGCGTGCCGAGGGTCTCCAGGAGGCGCGTTCGGACTTCCTCGGCCAGTTCGGGATCGGTCTGCTGGCCTGTTTCGTGGTCGCCGAGCGGATCCGGGTGGTGTCCCGGAGCGCGCGCACGCCGGGGGCGCGTCCGGTGGAGTGGACGGCGCGCGACGACGGCTCGTACTCCGTGCGCACGCTCCCGGACGAGGCGCGTCCCGAGCCGGGCACGACGGTGTACCTCCAGGCGCGCGCGGGGGCGGCCGAGTGGCTGTCCGAGGCGCGCGTGCTGGCGCTGGCGAAGGACTTCGGCTCGCTGCTGCCGTACGACGTGCGGGTGGGCGAGGAGGCGGTCACCGACCTGCCGGCGCCCTGGGACCGCTCGTACCCCTCCCCCGCGAACCGGCGGGTGGCGCTGGCCCGGCACTGCCACGGCCTGTTTGGGTTCACGCCGCTGGACTCGATCGAGCTGTCGGTGCCGCTGGCCGGGATCCGGGGCGTGGCGTACGTGCTGCCGGCGGCGGTGTCCCCGGCGCAGCGGGCGACGCACCGGGTGCACCTGAAGGGCATGCTGCTCACGGAGCGGGCCGAACAGCTCCTGCCGGACTGGGCGTTCTTCGTGCGCTGCGTCCTGGACACGGACTCCCTGCGGCCCACGGCGTCGCGCGAGTCGCTGTACGAGGACGAGACGCTGGCGGCCGTCCGTGAGGCGCTCGGGGAGCGGATCCGGGCGTGGCTGACGGGCCTCGCGGCGGGCGATCCGGAGCGCCTGGCGGCGTTCCTCGCGGTGCATCACCTGGGCGTGAAGTCGCTGGCCCGGCACGATCCGGAGATGCTGCGGACGATGCTGCCGTGGCTGCCGTTCGAGACGACGGACGGCCGCCTGTCGCTGGAGGAGTTCGCGCAGCGCCACCCGGTGGTGCACTTCACGCGCACGGTCGAGGAGTACCGCCAGGTCGCCCCGATCGCCTCCGCGCAGGGCATCGGTGTGATCAACGGCGGCTACACGTACGACAGCGAGCTGGTCGAGGCGCTGCCGTCGGTGCGTGCGGGCACGTCGGTGGCGGAGCTGGACGCGGACACGGTGACGGCTCATCTGGACGCCGTGGACACGGCGGAGGAGCTGGCGCTGGCGGGGTTCCTGGCGGCGGCGCGGGCGAAGCTGGACCCGCTGGGGTGTGACGTGGTGCTGCGGGCGTTCCATCCGCTGTCGGTGCCGGCGCTGCATCTGGACGACCGGCAGGCGCGGCACGAGCAGGCGCGCGCGCAGGCCGAGGAGCAGGCGGACGACCTGTGGGCGGGGATCCTGGGTTCGCTGCGGGGCGGCGCCCCGCGCGCGCGGCTGGTGCTGAACCATCTGAACCCGCTGATCCGGCGGATCAGTTCGCTGCGGGATCCGGAGCTGATCGGGACGGCGACGGAGTCGCTGTACGGGCAGGCGCTGCTGATGGCGCAGCGTCCGCTGCGGCCGGCCGATTCGGCCTTGCTGAACCGGGCGTTCATCGGTCTGCTGGAGTGGGCGACACACGGCGAGGGCGGCAAGGATGAGTGACATCGGAGACATCGGGGCCATCGGGGACTTCGACGCGCTGCGGCACGCGATGGCGGAGAACGGCGAGCAGCCGGAGGGTCCGGCGCGCAACGCGCGCGCGGAGCACCTGCTCGGGGAGGCGGAGCGGCTGGGGATCCCGCTGGCGGTGGTCGAGGCGCTCGGGCATCAGCTGAAGGTCTACAACTACAGCTCCGAGAAGGCGAAGATGTTCGTCCCGTTCGCGCGGCTGCTGCGCATGTGGGACGAGCGTCCGGAGGACTTCGACGAGTACGAGGCGCACTCGCTGCACTGGGTGTTCAAGTGGATGTCGGCGGGGATGCTGGACCAGCCGCACATCCCGCTGGCGTCGGTGGAGAAGTGGCTCGGCGAGATGGAGCACCGCTACCGGCTGGCGGGGCATTCGGAGCGGGCGGTGCGCAGCGCGGAGTTCAGTGTCGCGGCGCACGTCGGTGATCTCGCGCGCGCGGAGCGGGCGTTCTCGGCGTGGCTGGCGGCGGACCGGGACCAGATGGCGGACTGTCACGCGTGCGAGCTGCACGGCCAGGGCTGGTGGCGTGCGGAGTGCGGGCGCGACGAGGAGGCGCTGCGGCTGTGGGCGCCGGTCCTGGACGGCGAGTTCGCGTGCGCGCACGAGCCGCACACGGTCCTGGCGTCGTCCCTGGTGCCGCTGTTGCGGCTGGGGCGGCTGGACGAGGCGCGGGCGAACCATCTGCGGGGTTTCAGGCTGGTGCGGTCGATGGAGTCGATGCGGGGCGCGTACGCGGACCATGTCGAGTTCTGCGCGCTGACCGGCAACGAGGCGCGGGCGCTGGAACTGCTGGCGGAGCGTCCCGCGTACTTCACGGACGACGGTCATCCGCGTTCCAAGCTGGACTTCCTGAGTGTGGTGGCGCTGCTGACGGACCGGCTGACGGCGCTGGGTCTGGGGGGCCGGCCGGTGCCGGGTCCGGCGGGCCGGGAGTGGACGGCGGCACAGCTGTCGTCCCACGCGCGCGCGGAGGCGCTGCGGCTGGCCGGCGAGTTCGACGCCCGCAACGGCAGTACGCACGTGTCGCAGCGGGCCCGCGCGCGGATGGCGCAGGAGCCGCTGGCGGACCGGCTGCCGCTGGGGGTGCGCGGTGCGCGCCCGTCGGTGTCCGCGCCGGTGCCGGCGCCCCGGGTGGCCGAGGAGCCCGCCGGGGAACCGGATCTGGCGGCGCTGCTGGCGGAGGCCCGCCGTCAGTCGGACACCCTCCAGCCGCGTGCGATCGAGGCGTGGATGGCGGTGGGCGAGGCGGTCGGTGACGTCGGCGAGCTGACGGCCCGCGACCGTGCGGAGCTGGCCGAGCACGAGGGCATGGCGCGCGGCCCGGAGGGGCTGGCCTCCTTCGAGGAGGCGGCCCACTGGTACGCGGAGGCGGACGACCCGGGCGAGTGTCTGGCGTCCCGCGCGCGCGGCGCGTACGTGCGGGCGCTGGCCGGTGACGTGGAGGCGGCCCTCGCGGCGGTCGAGGAGCCCTACGACCGGGTCCTGGCGCTGTACGCCGAGGACGGCACCGGGGTGCGGCAGGCGGCCGGGGTGCTGATGAGCAGGGCGCGGATCCTGATGCGGTGCGCGCACGAGGAGGGTGCCGGGGAGGAGGTGTTCCCGGTCGCCGAGGCCGCCGTGCGCGAGGTGCTGGCGCTGGTCGGCGGGCGCGCGGGGGACGACGTCCGGCTGCACGCGCGCGTGGCGGAGGCGCACGCGATGCTCGCGGAGCTGGCGGCGCTCGGCGGGGACCCGGAGGGGGCGGCGCAGCTGTTCGCGCGCGCGTCGGCGGAGTTCGTGGCGGCGGGGCTGCCGTGGTTCGCGGTGGAGTACGAGGCGCGGCTCGCGTCCCTCGCGCACCACCTCGGGGACATGACGCAGGCGGAGCGGGCGCTGCGAGCGGCCCTGGAGCACGGCGGGCCGGTCCTGGAGCCCGTGGGGCGCGCTCAGCTGCATCTGCAGCTCGCGGAGGTCGTCGGGGGCCGGGGAGAGGCCGAGGAGGCCGCCGAGCACGCCCTGGAGGCCGCGCACTGGGCCGACGAGGCGGGCGAGGGGCCGACGTTCGGCGCGTGGGCCCGGCACCAGCTGGGCGGTCACCTGGTCCGGCAGGGCCGCTGGGCGGAGGCGGCGGAGGTCCTGGAGTCGGCGCTGGCGGACCTGACGGCCGAGACGCACGGCGACGGGACGGTCGTCCAGACGAAGTGGTGGCTCGGCGACTGTCTGAGCGAGCTCGGCGAGCACCGGGAGGCGGCCGAGCGCCGGCTCCAGGCGGCGGAGATCGCCCGGCACTGGCCGGAGCAGCACGACCACGCGACGCTGGCGCACCTGGCGGCGGAGTCGCTGAGCCAGGCGGAGCTGCTCCCGGAGGCCGATCAGGCGTACACGCGCGCGGGTGAGCTGTGGCGGGGCCTGGGGAACGTGCACGGCCTGGTGCGGGCCCTGCGCGCCCGCGCGTGGCTGGCGCTGCGCACGGACGACGGGGTGGGCAGCGCGCGCGAGCTGATGACGGCGGCGGTCACGGAGTGCGCGGACGCGCTGGACGCGCTGGATCCGGCGGACGACGAGGAGGCCCGCCACCGGCTGGTCGCGGAGCTGGGCCACACGCACCGCCAGTTCGGCGACCTGCTGGCCCGCTCGGCGCCCGAGGACGCGGACGACGACTCGATCCGCGCGGCTCTGGAGGAGGCCCTCGCGCAGGTGTCGGACGCGGTCGCGGTGTTCGCGGCCCTCGCGGACGACGCCCTGCACGCGCGCACGTCCGCCGAACTGGCCGCCGGCTGGCTGGAGGCGGACCTCGGCCGCCCGGAGGACGCCGCCGCCCGCGCGCGGGGGGTGCTGGCCGCGTACGGGCCGGGGGCGGACGACGATACGGCGGTGTCCCGGCGTACGGAGGCGGAGCAGTTGCTCCAGGGGGTGCGGGACGGCGGCTGAGTTACTCGGTTACTCGACGCCGATCAGCAGCAGCGACCCCTGGCGGCCGCCCCGGTACACCACCGTGTCGACCGCCAGGTACGCCTCGCGTACGCGCGCCTGGAGCTGGTCGGCGATGGTGTCGGGGGCGTCGTCGCCGAGGACGAGGGTGACGAGTTCGCCGCCCGCCGAGAGCATGCGGTCGAGGACCTTCCGGGCGGTGTCGGTGACGTCGGTGCCGATGACGGCGACGTCACCGTCGACGAGGCCGAGGACGTCGCCGGCCTGGCAGATGCCGGCCATGGTCCAGGACTGGCGTTCGGCGACGGTGACCTCGGCGTAGCGGGTGGCGCCGGCCGCGGAGGTCATGGCGACGACGTCCTCGTCGAAGCGGCGGTCGGGTTCGTGGACGGCGAGGGCGGCGATGCCCTGGACCGCCGAGCGGGTCGGGATCAGGGCGACCCGGATGCCCTCGGTGCGGGACTGTTCGGCGGCCGCGGCGGCCGTGTGGCGCAGGTCGGCGTCGTTGGGCAGGAGGACGACCTCGCGCGCGTGTGCGCGCCGGACGGCCTCGACGAGTTCGCCGCTCGCGGGCGGTTCCCCGGGACGCGCGAGGACGGTCGTCGCCCCCGCCTCGGTGTACAGCCCGGCGAGCCCCTCGCCCGGCACGACGGCGACCACGGCCCGCTGGACGCGTTCGCGGGGTACCCGCTCGCCGCGCGTGGTGTGCGCGTCCCCGGCGCCGAAGTGGGTGATCCGGATCCGGTAGGGCCGCCCCGCCTCCACGCCGGCCTCGACGGCGGCCCCGGCGTCGTCGACGTGGACGTGGACGTTCCACAGCCCGTCCCCGCCGACGACGACCAGAGAGTCCCCCAGCGCGTCCAGGCGGGTCCTGAGGCGGGCCACGGCCGCGTCCTCGGCCTCCAGGAGGTAGATGACCTCGAAGGCGGGCCCGTCGCCCTCGGCGCAGCCCGCGCTGTCGTCGGCATGCTCCACGCGCGCGGGGACCCCCAGTCCCACGCTCGTCACCCGTCCCCCCACCACGACCCTGGCCGGTGTCTCCCCCGTGAACGTCTCCACCAGCGCCCCCAGCACCGCCACCAGCCCCCGTCCGCCCGCGTCGACGACCCCCGCGTCCTGGAGGACGGCGAGCTGGTCCGGCGTGGCCGCCAGCGCCGTGCACGCCCCCTGGTAGGCCGCGCGGGCGACGGAGCCGCAGTCGCCGGGGTCCTGGGAGGCGGCGTCGGCGGCGGCCGTGGCGACGGTCAGGACGGTGCCCTCGACGGGGTGGGCGACGGCCTGGCGGGCGAGGTCGGCGGCGCGGTGCAGGGCGCGGCCGAGGCCGGGGCCGTCGGTGTGAGAGGCGTCACTGTCGGCGGCGAGGACCTGGGACATTCCGCGCAGGAGCTGGGCGAGGATCGTCCCCGAGTTCCCGCGCGCGCCTATGAGGGCGCCGTGGGCCATGGCGTGCGCGGCGTCGGCGAGCGAGGGCGCCGCGGGCTCGTGGGCCGTGAACACGGCCTCCACGGCGGTCGCGGCGGATTCCAGGGTCAGGTACAGGTTGGTGCCGGTGTCGCCGTCGGCGACGGGGTAGACGTTGATCGCGTCGATCTCCTCGCGGGCCCCGCCGAGGGCCGCCAGCGCGAGGCCGCACCAGGTGCGCACCGCGAGAGCATCGAGGAATGTCTGCGGCACCTGCGCCACCTGCGCCTCCCTGAGCTGCTGGATTGGACGCAGCGTAGACCGATCGTGGTAGTTTCGTTCAACGGAAGCAGTCGTTGTATGCTGCTCCGGTTGCCCGATCCCGATCGGGCCATTCCCCCGGTACCGCCACTTCCAGATCCTCGATCTCGATCCCGGCATGCCGGGATCATCCGTAAGTGCATCTGAAGTCTTTGGAGTGACCGGTGGCTGCTAACTGCGACGTCTGCGGCAAGGGTCCGGGCTTCGGCAACAACATCTCGCACTCGCACCGCCGTACGTCCCGTCGCTGGAACCCGAACATCCAGCGCGTCCGTACCGTGGTCGGCGGGACGCCGAAGCGCGTGAACGCCTGCACCTCGTGCATCAAGGCCGGCAAGGTTTCGCGCTGACGCTTCGCCGCTGAGCGCGTGGCCCCTGCTGGTCCGCCCGCATAGAGCCGATCCACCTCACGGTGGATCGGCTTTTTGCACGTCTACGACCTGACCCGCCAGCCGTGATCCACCGGCCCGATCCCCCCGCCGAGCGCGAACCCGCCCCGGATCGCCCCGGTGACGTATTCCTTGGCCGCCGCCACCGCCTCCGGTACGGCCGCCCCCTTCGCGAGCCCCGAGGCGATCGCCGACGCGAGTGTGCACCCCGTGCCGTGGGTGTGCCGGTTGTCGTACCGGGGAGCTCGGAGCCAGTGCTCCTCGCTCCCGTCCGTGAGCAGGTCCACGGCGTCCCCGGCCAGGTGCCCGCCCTTGATGAGCGCCCACGTCGGCCCGTACGCCAGCACGGCCACCGCGGCCTCCCGCATCCCCGCCTCCGTCTCGACGCGTACGCCGGTGATCTGGAGCACCTCGTCGAGGTTGGGGGTGGCGACGGTGGCCGCCGGGAGGAGCCGGTGGCGTACGGCGTCGAGGGCCGAGGCGGCGAGGAGGGCGTCGCCGTGCTTGGAGACGCCGACCGGGTCGACGACGACGGGGGCGTCGGTCGTGGCGAGCAGGCCGGCGACCGTCTCGACGAGTTCCGCCGAGGCCAGCATGCCGGTCTTCACGGCCTGGACGCCGATGTCGTCGACGACGCTGCGGTACTGGGCGCGCACGGCCTCGGCGGGGAGTTCCCAGGCGCCCTGGACGCCCAGGGAGTTCTGGGCGGTGACGGCGGTCACGACGCTCATGCCGTGCACGCCGAGCGCGAGCATCGTCTTCAGATCGGCCTGGATGCCGGCGCCGCCGCCCGAGTCGGAGCCGGCGACGGTCAGGACGCGGGGGATCACTCGACGTCCCCGAAGTGGTCCCAGCCGCCCTGCCGGGTCCAGGGCGCCCCGTCCACGGTGACCTGGGGCAGCGCGGAGGGGCCGAGGACCTCGCCGATGACCTTCCAGCGGGCGGGCAGCTTCACGTCCGGCGGGAACGTCGCCACGATCGCGTGGTCCTCTCCCCCGGTCAGCACCCACTGGATGGGGTCGACGCCGACCGCGTGGCCGATGTCGTTCATCTGTGTGGGGATGTCGATCGACTCGGAGCGGATGTCGATGCGGACCTTGCTGGCCTCGGCGATGTGCCCGAGGTCGGCGATCAGCCCGTCGCTCACGTCGCACATCGCGGTCGCGCCGAGCCGGGCCGCGGCCGGGCCCGCGTGGTACGGCGGCTCCGGACGGCGGTGCGCCTCCACGAAGGCGCGCGGCGAGCGGAACCCCCGGGCGAGGACCGCGTACCCGGCCGCCGACCAGCCCAGCCAGCCCGTCACGGCGACCAGGTCGCCGGGTTTCGCGCCGCCCCGGGTGATCGGCTCCTGGCCGCGCAGATCGCCGAGCGCGGTGATCGACACCATGATCGTGTCGCCGCGTACGACGTCCCCGCCGACCACGGAGGCGCCCGCGACCTGGCACTCGTCGCGCAGCCCGTCCATCAGCTCCGTCGGCCAGGTCACCGGCAGCTCCGCCGGGACGACCAGGCCG
The DNA here is from genome assembly GCF_048159485.1 of Streptomyces sp. 4F14. Lineage (NCBI taxonomy): Bacteria > Bacillati > Actinomycetota > Actinomycetes > Kitasatosporales > Streptomycetaceae > Streptomyces > Streptomyces sp. 4F14. The sequence goes on along the minus strand of NZ_JBLRVY010000025.1, from coordinate 103,161 downwards.
AGCAGCAGCGCGGTCGGTACGGCGCCCATCGCGGCGATGTCGGCGAGGTTCTGGGCGGCCGCCTTGCGGCCCACGTCGTAGGCCGTGGACCAGTCGCGGCGGAAGTGCCGGCCCTCCAGCAGGATGTCCGTGCTGGCCACGACCCTGCGGTCGGGCGCGGCGACCACCGCGGCGTCGTCCCCCGGGCCGACGCGGACCGCCGGGGTGGTGGTGAGCCGGGAGGTGAGCTCACGGATGAGCCCGAACTCGCCCAGCTCACCGACAGTGCCCTTCATCGCCCTAGAGCCCCTTCTGTGCCTGTCTCTGCCTGTCGTCGCCCGGTCGCGCGGGACCGGTGTCCTCGATACGGTCGAGGGAGCCGTCTGCTGCTGCCTTGCCGGCGCCCCGGCCCGGGGTCACGGTCATCGCGGGTCTCCCCCCGGCCCGCGGCGACGCGATACCGTGGCGTTCCTTTTCCCCACATGATCCTCGTGGCCGCCCTGGAGGTTCCGTGGTACAGGCGTACATCCTGATCCAGACGGAGGTCGGCAAGGCGTCGACCGTCGCCGAGACGATCAGCGCGATCCCTGGCGTCGTCCAGGCCGAGGACGTGACGGGGCCGTACGACGTGATCGTGCGGGCCCAGGCGGACACGGTCGACGACCTCGGGCGGCTGGTGGTCGCCAAGGTGCAGCAGGTGGAGGGAATCACCCGGACCCTGACCTGCCCCGTCGTCCATCTGTAGCCCCCGTCTACCCTTGGCCGGTGAACTTCTTCCGTCACCGGCTCAGTGGTCTGTCCGCCCTCGCCCTGCTCTGTGCCGCCGGCTGCTCATCGGCAGACGACAGCGCGTCGACCGCGGTTCCCAGTCCGTCCGCGAAAGCCGCGGAGATATGCCGGAAGCTGGACGCTGCGCTGCCGGCTCAGGTGGACGGCCTGCAGCGCCGGGACCCCGAACCCTCGTCGCCGCTGACCGCGGGTTGGGGAGACCCGGCGATCATACTGCGGTGCGGTGTCGTGAAGCCGCCGAAGATGGACGACGACAAGGCGGACGCCGGTGAGGCCGACGGGGTGGGGTGGCTGGTCGAGAAACAGGACGACGGAACGATCCGCTTCACGAGCGCGCTGCGGGTGGTGTACGTCGAGGTGACGTTGCCCAAGTCGCGGGCGGCGGAGGGGATGTCGCCGCTGATCGATCTGGCACCGGCCATGAAGAAGACGGTGCCCGAGGGGATCGCCGACTAGCGGAGCCCGGTGGAGCGGCGCAGGGCCGCCTGGATCAGGCGGTCCACCAGCTCGCCGTAGGCGACGCCCGTCTCCTCCCACATCTTGGGGTACATGGAGATCGGCGTGAAACCGGGCATCGTGTTGATCTCGTTGATGACGAACTCGCCGTCCTGGGTGAGGAAGAAGTCCGCGCGGACCAGGCCCTCGCAGGACGCCGCGTCGAAGGCCTGGACGGCCAAGTCGCGGACCTCGGCGGTCTGTTCGGGGGTCAGGGGGGCCGGGACGATGCCGGGGACCGAGTCGATGTACTTGGACTCGAAGTCGTAGTAGGCGTGGGCGGCGGGGATCTCCGCGGGGACCGAGGCACGCGGGCCGTCCTCGAACTCCAGGACGCCGCACTCGATCTCGCGGCCCCGGACGGCGGCCTCGACCAGGATCTTGGGGTCGTGGCGCTGGGCCTCGGTGATCGCCTCGTCCAGCCCGGCGGGGTCGTCGACCTTCGTGATGCCGATGGAGGAGCCGGCGCGGGCGGGCTTCACGAACAGGGGCCAGCCGTGGTCCGCCGCGAACCCGGCGATCCGCTTGCGGGCCCCGGACTCGTCCTGCGCCCACTCGCGGGGCCGGATCACCAGGTAGGGGCCGACCGCGAGGCCGAAGGAGGCGAAGACGCGCTTCATGTACTCCTTGTCCTGGCCGACGGCGGACGCGAGCACCCCGGAACCGACGTACGGCACACCGGACAGCTCCAGCAGCCCCTGGAGCGTGCCGTCCTCGCCGTACGGGCCGTGCAGCACCGGGAAGACGACGTCGACCTCGCCGAGCGCCTTCGGCACGGATCCCGGCTCGCTGTAGACGACTTCGCGGTCCGCGGGGTCCAGCGGGAGCACCACTCCCCCGTCGCCGCCCTCCGCGAGGTCGGTGACCTCGGGCGTACGGCGCTCCTCGATCGCCATCCGCTCCGGCGCGTCCGCCGTGAGCATCCAGCGGCCCTCCCGCGTGATCCCGATCGGCAGCACGTCGTACTTGTCCCGGTCGACCGCCCGCAGTACGGCGCCCGCGGTCACCACGGAGATCCCGTGCTCGGAACTGCGCCCACCGAACACGACGGCCACCCGCGGCTTGCGCGAGGGCTGCGACTCAGGGCTCTGGGGAAGGTTCTCGGTGCTCATATCGCGTCGAGAGTACCCGTAGGCAGCGGCCGAGTCAGCGTCCACCGCCCCGCTGTCGCTCAGCGTCGCGGGGCGTTCGCGGTACGTCGTGGCGGGAGTTGCCGGGCGGCCTCGGGACCCGTCGGCAACTCCCCGCCGCCCTACCGCCGTTCCGGCTTCGCGCTCCTCGACATCAGTTCCTTCAGCGCCACCACCGGCGGCTTCGCCTCGTGGACGATGTCGACGACCGTCTCCGTGATGGGCATGTCGACGCCGTGGTGGCGGGCGAGGTCCAGCACGGACCGGCAGGACTTGACGCCCTCGGCGGTCTGCCTGGTGACCGCGATCGTCTCCTGGAGGGTCATGCCCTTGCCGAGGTTGGTGCCGAAGGTGTGGTTGCGGGAGAGCGGGGAGGAGCAGGTGGCGACGAGGTCGCCGAGGCCCGCGAGCCCGGCGAAGGTCAGCGGGTCGGCGCCCATCGCGAGGCCGAGACGCGTCGTCTCCGCGAGGCCGCGCGTGATGAGGGAGCCCTTCGCGTTGTCGCCGAGTCCCATGCCGTCGGCGATGCCGACCGCGAGGCCGATGACGTTCTTGACGGCGCCGCCGAGTTCGCAGCCGACGACGTCCGTGTTGGTGTAGGGCCGGAAGTACGGGGTGTGGCAGGCGAGTTGGAGGCGCTGGGCGACGGCCTCGTCGGTGGCGGCGACGACGGCCGCGGCCGGCATCCGGGAGGCGATCTCCCGCGCGAGGTTGGGTCCGGTGACGACGGCGATGCGCTCGGCGGCGACCTTCGTGACGTCCTGGATGACCTCGCTCATCCGCATGGTGGTGCCGAGTTCGACGCCCTTCATGAGGGAGACGAGCACCGTGTCGGGCGCCAACAGGGGTGTCCAGTCGGCCAAGTTGGCGCGCAGCGTCTGGGAGGGCACCGACAGGACGGTGAAGTCGGCGCCGGCCATGGCCTCGGCGGGGTCGGTGGTCGCCCGTACCCGCTCGGGGAGTTCGAGGCCGGGGAAGTAATCGGGGTTCTGCCGCGCCGAGTTGATGGCCTCGGCGACCTCGGGGCGCCGCGCCCACAACGTCACCTCGCAGCCCGCGTCCGCGAGGACCACGGCGAAGGCCGTCCCCCATGAACCTGCGCTGAGGACTGCCGCCTTGACGGGCTCGCTCACGTGCCGATCTCTCCTTCGTGGTGCTGCGCCTCGGTACGGCGCCGCTGCTCGATCCGCTCCCGGCGCGGGTCGTAGGGCGTGTCGGGCGCCTTCTCGCCGCGGATGTCCTCCAGTTGGCGGGTGACGGCGGCCATGATGACCTCGGTGACCTCGCGCAGGAGTTCCGGCGTCATCTCCCGGTCGTAGTACGGCGTGAGGTCCAACGGCGGCCCGGCCAGCACGTGGTGGGTCTTGCGCGGCAGGATCTCGGGCTTCTTCGCGTAGGGCGGGAGGAGTTCGTTGACGCCCCACTGGGCGATCGGCACGACGGGGCACTTCGTCTCCAGCGCCACGCGCGCGGCACCGGTCTTGCCGGTCATGGGCCAGCCGTCGGGGTCGCGGGTGAGGGTGCCCTCGGGGTAGAAGACCACGCACTCGCCGCGGTGCACGGCGTCGACGGCGCCCCGGAAGGCGCTGAGCGCGTCGGTGGACTCGCGGTAGACGGGCACCTGGCCCGTGTTCCGCATCCAGGCGCCGACGATTCCCTTCTTGAAAAGCCCGCTCTTCGCCAGGAATCGCGGCATACGTCCGCTGTTGTACTGGAAGTGCGCGTACGCGAAGGGGTCGACGTAGGAATTGTGGTTCACCGCGGTGATAAATCCGCCCTCGGCCGGAATGTTCTCCATTCCGCGCCAGTCCCGCTTGAGGAGAGGCACCAGCAGTGGTTTGCAGATCACCGCGGCGAAGCGGTACCAGAAGCCGATTCTGCGGCGGGGCACGCGGACACCTACCTCTTCCTCTAGGAGCCAGGACGTCCCAGGGCCTGTTCCAAGGTCGTTCCGGGGGCCGGGAGCCGCACAAGTGTGGCCCCGGTCGGCCGGTCTGTCGAGAACACCGTACGCCCAGAAGGAAGAACCGCCAGATGGGCAAGGTTGCAGCCGGGTGACAATGACCGCGACGAGCAAGGGACGGTAAGCCGGTGCAGTGGACGTTGGTCATCCCCCTGAAACCCCTCGCGCGGGCCAAGAGCAGGCTGTCGGACACGGCCGGCGACGAGGTGCGGCCGGCTCTGGCGCTGGCGTTCGCGCAGGACACGGTGGCCGCGGCGCTGGCCTCGGCGGCCGTACGGGATGTGGCGGTCGTCACGGACGACCCGCTGGCCGGGCGGGAACTCGCGGCGCTGGGCGCGCGGATCGTCCCGGACACCCCGCGCGCGGGCCTGAACGCCGCTCTGGCGCACGGCGAGAGCGCCGTACGCGCCGTACGCCCGGAAACGGCTCTCGCGGCCCTGAACGCCGATCTCCCGGCCTTGCGCCCCCATGAATTGACCCGGGTCCTCGACGCCGCCGCGGAATTCTCCCGCGCATTTCTCCCGGATGCCGCAGGCATAGGCACGACTTTGCTGGCGGCAACCTCGGGCCATCCCCTGCTCCCCGCATTCGGCCAGGATTCCCGCCGCCTGCACCGCGCCTCGGGCGCGGCCGAACTCCTGCCGCCCGCCGTGGACTCCGTACGCCAGGACGTCGACACCGGCGACGATCTGCGTGCCGCCCTCCACCTCGGCGTGGGCCCGCACACCTCCGCCGCGACCGCCCGCCTGCTGACCCCCGGCCAGTAGGCTGCCCCCATGCAGGCGACGGCTTACACCTACGACCCCGAGACCCGCACCGGTCAGGTGCTCCTGGACGACGGGACGCCCCTGCCGTTCGGCGCGGAGGCGTTCGACGCGGGGGGCCTGCGGCTGCTGCGGGCCGGCCAGCGGGTGCGCATCGAGACCGACGAGGCCGCGGGGACGGGCAGCGCCTCGCGGATCACGCTGGTCACGCTCCAGACCTTCTGAGCTTTTCTGCGAACACACCGCGGGCCGGACTCCACAGGGTGTGGAAGTCCGGCCCGACGCGTGAGTACCGCCGACAGGGGCGCGCTTAGCTGGCCGCGGTCTTCTTCGCGGTGGTCTTGCGAGCCGTCGACTTCTTGGCCGGCGCCTTCTTCGCCGGGGCCTTCTTGGCGACGGCCTTCTTCGCGGTGGCCTTCTTGGCCGTCGTCTTCTTCGCGGCGGCGGTCTTGGCGGTGGCCGCCTTCTTCGCCGGGGCGGCCTTCTTCGCCGCGGCGGACGCCTTCTTGGCGGGCGCGGCCTTCTTCGCCGCCGCCTTCTTGACGGTCGCCGAGGCCGTACCGCTCAGGCTGCCCTTGGGGGCCTTCTTGACGGCCACGTCGTTCTTCGGGAGCTTCTTCGAGCCGCTCACCAGGTCCTTGAAACCCTGGCCCGCACGGAAGCGCGGGACGGAGGTCTTCTTGACCCGGACCCGCTCGCCCGTCTGGGGGTTGCGGGCGTACCGCGCCGGGCGGTCGACCTTCTCGAACGAACCGAAGCCGGTGACCGAGACCCGGTCACCCGCGACGACCGCGCGGACGATGGCGTCCAGAACCGCGTCCACCGCCTCGGCGGCGTTCTGACGGCCGCCGACCTTGTCGGCAATCGCTTCTACGAGCTGCGCCTTGTTCACGTCTTCCCCTTCGGAGACATTGCTGGAACGAAAGTGTCCAGGCTTTTTCGCACGTTAGGCAGATGTATACCGCAAATCAAACACGAAACGGGCTTATCACCCTTGTGCCGCAACGGACTCGACCGCATTGGGCTGTTCAGCGTTCCTCGTCGGGGAATCGCTCCTCGTCGAGGTCCGTCATGAACCGCTCCAGCCGCCTTGTCGCATCGGCGAGATCGTGCTTGGCCGCGGCCGTAATGACCAGCAGCTTCCGGGTCAGCGCCATCCGTACGCCCTCCGGGACTTGCAGTGCGCGCACCCTTCTGTGCGCTTCCTTGAGCTGGTCCGCGACGGCTCGGTAGAGCTTGAGTTGGCCGTCGTGTTCCATGCACAGATTGTGCCATCTAGGGCGAGTTGTCGCCCGCCAGGGGTGCAACTGCCGCCTCAAACAGCCGTCCGAGCACTGTTGGACACGGTGTCCACAGCAGCCGCGTACCCAGTCAACCACCCCTTTAACGTGGGAAGTTGGGAAGATTTCGAGGAGATGTGCGGGGCCGAACGGGTGCAGAAAACGCCGTACCCCCGATCGGACGGATCGGGGGTACGGCGTGGCTCGCGGTGGCCGAAAGTCGCTCTGGCGCTCAGACCTGGAGCGTGCGCGGCTTGTACGAGGGGCGCTTCGCCTCGTACGCGGCGATGTCGGCCTCGTTCTGGAGGGTGATGGAGATGTCGTCGAGCCCGTTCAGCAGCCGCCAGCGGGAGTTCTCGTCCAGCTCGAAGGAGGCGGTGACGCCCTCGGCGCGGACCTCCAGGGCTTCGAGGTCGACGGTGATCTCGGCCTGCGGGTCGCTCTCGACGACGTCCCACAGCGCGTCCACGGTCTTCTGGTCGAGGATGACCGTCAGCAGGCCGTTCTTCAGGGAGTTGCCCCGGAAGATGTCGGCGAAGCGGGACGAGATGACCGTCTTGAAGCCGTAGTTCTGCAGCGCCCACACCGCGTGCTCGCGCGAGGAGCCGGTGCCGAAGTCGGGGCCGGCCACCAGGACGGTCGCGCCCGCGCGCTCGGGGCGGTTGAGGACGAACTCCGGGTCCTTGCGCCACGCCTCGAAGAGCCCGTCCTCGAAGCCGTCCCGGGTCACCTTCTTGAGCCAGTGAGCAGGGATGATCTGGTCGGTGTCGACGTTGGAGCGGCGCAGCGGGACGGCCCGGCCGGTGTGCTTGGTGAATGCTTCCATCTGACTTCCTAGCGGAAGGGCCGACGGCTTTCGCCGCCGGGTGAATTGGTTCGTTCGCCCCCACGCCGACAAGCGGCGCGGTAATGTCGTTCCGCCCCTTGGGGGGTCGGTTCGGGCTGGACCGCAACCTTGAGGTTGGAAGCCCGCCGCGTCAGCGGTGGGCGGAGTCACGACTCTCAGACTCCAGTGGAGATATCTGAGAGATCGGCCGGAGAGGCCAGTCTGCCGAGGATGGCAGTCGCGGCGGCAACGGGCGGCGAGACCAGGTGGGTCCGGCCGCCCTTGCCCTGCCGGCCCTCGAAGTTGCGGTTGGAGGTGGACGCGGAACGCTCGCCGGGGGCCAGTTGGTCGGGGTTCATGCCCAGACACATCGAGCAGCCCGCGTGCCGCCACTCGGCGCCGGCCTCCTTGAACACGACGTCCAGACCCTCGGAGACGGCCTGCAGCCCCACTCGCGCGGAGCCCGGCACGACCAGCATCCGTACGCCGTCGGCGACTTTGCGGCCCTTGACGAGCTCGGCGGCGGCGCGCAGGTCCTCGATCCGGCCGTTGGTGCACGACCCCACGAAGACGGTGTCCACCTTGATGGACCGCAGCGGCTGCCCGGCCGCCAACCCCATGTATTCCAGGGCCTTTTCGGCGGCGAGGCGCTCCGAGGCGTCCTCGTACGAAGCCGGGTCGGGGACGTTCGCCGAAAGGGGCGCTCCCTGGCCGGGGTTGGTGCCCCAGGTGACGAACGGGGAGAGTTCGTCGGCCTTGATGACGACCTCGGCGTCGAACTCGGCGTCGTCGTCGGTGCGCAGCGTCTTCCAGTACGCGACCGCGGCGTCCCAGTCCTCGCCCTCGGGGGCGTGGGCGCGGCCCTTGAGGTAGGCGAAGGTCGTCTCGTCGGGGGCGATCATGCCCGCGCGGGCGCCGGCCTCGATGGACATGTTGCAGATGGTCATCCGGGCCTCCATCGAGAGCTTCTCGATGGCGGAGCCGCGGTACTCCAGGACGTAGCCCTGGCCGCCGCCGGTGCCGATCCTCGCGATGATGGCGAGGATCAGGTCCTTGGCGGTGACGCCGTCGGGCAGCTCGCCGTCGACCGTGATGGCCATGGTCTTCGGGCGGACCAGCGGCAGCGTCTGGGTGGCCAGCACGTGCTCCACCTGGGAGGTGCCGATACCGAACGCGAGCCCGCCGAAGGCGCCGTGCGTGGAGGTGTGGGAGTCACCGCAGACGACCGTCATACCGGGCTGGGTGAGACCGAGCTGCGGGCCGACGACGTGGACGACGCCCTGCTCGACGTCGCCCAGGGGGTGCAGGCGGACGCCGAACTCCGCGGCGTTCTTGCGCAGGGTCTCCAGCTGGACCCGGGAGACCGGGTCGGCGATGGGCTTGTCGATGTCGAGGGTCGGGGTGTTGTGGTCCTCGGTGGCGATGGTCAGGTCGAGGCGGCGGACCTTGCGGCCGCTGAGACGCAGTCCGTCGAACGCCTGGGGGCTCGTCACCTCGTGCAGCAGGTGCAGATCGATGAAGAGAAGGTCGGGCTCGCCCTCCGCGCGCCGGACGACATGGTCGTCCCAGACCTTCTCCGCGAGTGTCCTACCCATCGCTTTCCCTCCGGCCGGACAGGTGATGTCCCGGCGCAACTAGAGATCTCGGAAGCGGCGCCCGCCCCTGTTCCGGGCATCCGCCACCACGCCCGTCCGGTCAGCGGGCGTCGTACTCCCAAGGGTTGCGCGTCTCACGGGAAAATGAACTTGCGTTTCACAGAGTGAGACGCGAGTATCGTTGCATGGACAACAGTAGCGGCGTCGGCGTTCTGGACAAGGCAGCCCTTGTCCTGAGCGCCCTGGAGTCCGGACCCGCGACCCTGGCAGGACTGGTCGCGGCCACCGGACTGGCTCGACCCACGGCCCACCGGCTGGCCGTGGCCCTGGAACACCACCGCATGGTCGCCCGCGACATGCAGGGCCGGTTCATTCTCGGCCCGCGCCTCGCGGAGCTGGCGGCGGCGGCCGGCGAGGACCGCCTCCTGGCGACCGCGGGCCCCGTGCTCACGCACCTGCGGGACATCACCGGCGAGAGCGCCCAGCTGTACCGGCGCCAGGGTGACATGCGGATCTGTGTGGCCGCCGCCGAGCGGCTGTCCGGACTGCGGGACACGGTACCGGTGGGCTCGACGCTCACGATGAAGGCCGGTTCCTCCGCGCAGATCCTCATGGCCTGGGAGGAGCCCGAGCGCCTCCACCGCGGCCTCCAGGGCGCCCGCTTCACGGCCACGGCCCTGTCGGGCGTACGGCGCCGGGGCTGGGCCCAGTCCATCGGCGAGCGCGAGCCGGGCGTCGCCTCGGTGTCGGCGCCGGTGCGCGGCCCCTCGAACCGCGTCGTGGCCGCCGTCTCCGTCTCGGGCCCGATCGAGCGCCTGACCCGCCACCCGGGCCGGATGCACGCGCAGGCGGTGATCGACGCGGCGGCGCGGCTCTCCGAGGCGCTGCGCAGGACGGGCTGACCCACGCGAGAAGCTCCCGCGACAAGAGCCGTAGGACACAAGGGCCGGCCTCAACGCCGCGGCAGGCCCTTTTCACCTGGCTCTTTGTACAGGGAACACAAAAATGACCACCCGCCTCGTCTGAGGTGAGTGGTCATTCTGCTGTACCCCCGACCGGATTCGAACCGGCGCTACTGCCGTGAGAGGGCAGCGTGCTAGGCCGCTACACAACGGGGGCGGAGCTGGTCTACCTGGACTCGAACCAAGACTAACTGAACCAGAATCAGTCGTGCTGCCAATTACACCATAGACCAATGTTGGTTTAGACCAGTCAGTACCCCCGACCGGATTCGAACCGGCGCTACTGCCGTGAGAGGGCAGCGTGCTAGGCCGCTACACAACGGGGGCCCTAGCAGTCCCGACGCAAGATCGGAACCAGTACCCCCGACCGGATTCGAACCGGCGCTACTGCCGTGAGAGGGCAGCGTGCTAGGCCGCTACACAACGGGGGCGACGCAGATTTTGAGCTTCTGCAAGCTGGCCTACCTGGACTCGAACCAAGACTAACTGAACCAGAATCAGTCGTGCTGCCAATTACACCATAGGCCACTGGAACGCAAACCTTGGAAAGGATCTTGTTCTAGTAGTGCTCCCCCGGGTCTCTCGGCCTTTCGGCCCGCTCCCCGGCGGCGCAGAAAGAACATTACCCGAAGGTGGACGGGGCTCCAAAACGGGTATCCGCGCCGAGGAGCGCGGGGAGTTCGGCGAGGCTCGCGATCCGGTGCCGGCCGGGCAGGGCGACGGCGTCCGCGCCCCCGTCGTAGCGGTCGATCCAGACGGAGAGCAGGCCCGCCTCGGCCGCGCCCCGGCCGTCGATGTCGGGGTGGTCGCCGACGTAGGCGACCTGCTCGGGCGGCAGGGCGAGGGCCTCGCAGGCGGCGAGGAAGGCGCCCGCCTCGGGCTTGGAGACGCCGAGTTCGGCGGCGCAGATGATCGACTCGAAGCGGTCGTGGACGCCGAGCGTGCGGAGCTTGTGGTCCTGGACGTGGATGCTGGAGTTCGACAGGACGGAGTGCCGGTGGCTGGCCGCGAGGGCGTCCAGGACGGGCAGGACGTCCGGGAAGAGGGACCAGGCGGCCTCGTAGTGGCGCAGGTAGCGGGCGAACCAGGCGTCGGCCTCGGCGTCGGTCAGCGGCCGGTCCACGAACACCCGGACGCGGTCGCGGCGTTGGCCCTCGAAGGTGGTCTCCCCCGCGGCGAAGCGGGCCCACTGGCTGTCGGTGACCGCACGCCAGTGGGTGATGGCGTCCTCGACGGTCGGGTAGTCCGCGAGCAGCCCCTCGACGGCGAGATGGTCCCGCATGCCGAGGCTGTCGGCGGTCCTGTAGTCGAAGAGGGTGTCGTCCACGTCCCAGACCACGGCGCGAATGTCCATGATCCGACGGTACCGGGAACGGGCGGGGGCGGCACCCCGGTTGGATGCCGCCCCGGTGAACTGCCGTACTACGCCGCGAGCTTGGCGAGGGCCGCGTCGATGCGGGCCAACGACGCCTCCTTGCCGAGGACTTCGAGGGACTCGAAGAGGGGGAGGCCGACCGTGCGGCCGGTGATCGCGACGCGGACGGGGGCCTGCGCCTTGCCGAGCTTGAGGCCGTGGACCTCACCGGCGGCGAGGACGGCCTCCTTGAGGGACTCGGGGGACGTCCAGTCGGCCGCGTCCAGCTTCTCGCGGGCCGTGGCCAGGAGGGCGTCGCTGCCGTCCTTCATCGCCTTCGTCCAGGACGCCTCGTCCGCGACGGGCTCCTTCAGGAACAGGAAGTCGACGTTGTCGGTGATCTCCGAGAGGACCTTGAGGCGGGTCTGCGCGTGCGGGGCGATGGCCTCCCACTTCGCCTCGTCGAAGTCCTCCGGGGCCCAGGGCGCGAAGGGGGCCTTCAGCCAGGGGGCGCAGCGCCCGGTGAAGTCCTTGACGTCCAGCAGGCGGATGTGGTCGCCGTTGATCGCCTCGCACTTCTTCAGGTCGAAGCGGGCCGGGTTGGGCTGGACGTCCTTGATGTCGAACGCCGCGATCAGCTGGTCCGTCGTGAAGATGTCCTCGTCCGCCGAGAGCGACCACCCCAGCAGCGAGAGGTAGTTGAGCAGGCCCTCGGGGAGGAAGCCCTTCTCGCGGTAGAGGTTCAGGGACGCCTGGGGGTCGCGCTTGGAGAGCTTCTTGTTGCCCTCGCCCATGACGTACGGAAGGTGCCCGAACTCGGGGGTGGTCTTCGCGATGCCGAGGCCGATCAGGGCCTTGTACAGGGCGATCTGGCGCGGGGTGGAGGAGAGGAGGTCCTCGCCGCGCAGGACGTGCGTGATCTCCATCAGCGCGTCGTCGACCGGGTTGACCAGCGTGTACAGGGGGGCGCCGTTGGCGCGGACGATGCCGTAGTCCGGGACGTTCTCCGGGGTGAAGGTCAGCTCGCCGCGGACCAGGTCGGTGAACGTGATGGTCTCGTCCGGCATCCGGAAGCGGACGATCGGCCCCCGGCCCTCGGCCTCGTACTGCTCGACCTGCTCCGCGCTCAGGTCGCGGCAGTGGCCGTCGTAGCCGGAGGGCCTGCCGGCGGCGCGGGCGGCGTCGCGGCGGGCGTCCAGCTCCTCGGTGGAGCAGTAGCAGCGGTAGGCGTGGCCGGCGTCCTGGAGCTTCTGGGCGACGTCCTTGTAGATGTCCATGCGCTGGGACTGGCGGTACGGCGCGTGCGGGCCGCCGATCTCGGGGCCCTCGTCCCAGTCGAAGCCGAGCCAGCGCATCGCGTCGAGGAGCTGGTTGTAGGAGTCCTCGCTGTCGCGGGCCGCGTCGGTGTCCTCGATGCGGAAGACCAGGGTGCCCTGGTGGTGGCGGGCGAAGGCCCAGTTGAAGAGGGCCGTGCGGACGAGGCCGACGTGGGGGTTGCCCGTCGGGGAGGGGCAGAAACGTACGCGGACAGGTGCGCTAGTCACGCTTGACAACCTTGTTGGTGAGAGTGCCGATACCTTCGATGGTGACGGCGACCTCGTCGCCGGTCTCCAGGGGGCCGACGCCGGCCGGGGTGCCCGTGAGGATGACGTCTCCGGGGAGCAGGGTCATGGCCTCGGTGATGTTGACGATCAGGTCCTCGATGGGGGTGATCATCTCGCTGGTGCGGCCCAGCTGGCGCTGCTGGCCGTTGACCGTGAGCTGGATCGTGAGGTCGCTCGGGTCGAGGTCCGTCTCGATCCAGGGGCCGAGGGGGCAGGACGTGTCGAAGCCCTTGGCGCGCGCCCACTGCTTCTCGCGCTTCTGGACGTCGCGGGCGGTGACGTCGTTGGCGCAGGTGTAGCCGAAGATGACGTCCTTGACGCGCTCTCGGGGGACCTCGCGGCACATCCGGCCGATGACGACGGCGAGTTCGGCCTCGTGGTGCACCTCGGAGGAGAAGCCGGGGTACTGGATGGCGTCGCCGTGGCCGATCACGGACGTCGAGGGCTTGAAGAAGGCGAAGGGGGCGTCGGGTACCTCGTTGCCCAGTTCGCGGGCGTGCTCGGCGTAGTTGCGGCCGAAGGCGACGACCTTGTTGGGGAGTACGGGCGGCAGGAGCCGGACCTTGTTCAGCGGGACCTTCGTCCCGGAGAGTTCGTACTCGGCGAACGGGATGCCCTTGATGATGTCGAGGACGAGTTCGTCGTCCTTGTCACCCTCGACCGCGCCGAACGCGACGTTGCCGTCGATGGAGAACCTGGCGATGCGCACGGGATCCTCGCGCCCCTTTACCTTCTGCTGGCTGGAGTCTGACGCCCCAGGCTAACGCGCGAGACGGCCCCCACCTCGTCCATTACGGACGGGCGGGGGCCGCCTGAGTGTTTGGTGATCGTCGCGCGTACTACTCCGCGGAGACGCTGTTCGGCAGTTCCATGAGGATCGTGCGCCGCGGGTTCGCGGTCTGGGCGGGGAGGTCGGCGGAGTGTTCCTGGACCGGGGTCTCCAGCCCGTCGGCGTCCTTCAGGTGGACCAGGGTGGTGCGGCGGGGGTTGGCGGTCTTGCGGGACATGGGCGCGGGCTCCACTGGTCTCGTGTCGGATATGCCGAATCTGTAAAGCGTCAGGCTAAACATGGCATTCCCGGGGAAGTCACGGGGGGCCACCCGAGGGCGTGTGAGTTTGCTCACGGAACAGGCGTCAAACCGGTCAATTCAGGCCCGCAAGTGAACGCGGCGAAACGGACATTGACCGACTGAAGCAGTCATTCCGCTCCTGATCATGGCGACTGGGACACCTTGATCACTTTGTGGGTTTGCGGGGGTTCGAACGCTTTGGGGCGGATAGAAATCCACGCCGGGTGATTCCCCCCGTACACACTGTCACGGATGTCACAGCCAGGACACCAAACCTTGTTGGAGATCCGGCACTGTGCTGGAATCTCACGGACCGCCGCGGGATCGAGCCGGCGCGCAGGGGGCGCACAGAAGCGCCGAGTGGCGGCGAGATAGGGGGAACCAGCGCCGGGTCACTCAACGACCACCCGGGGGGCGCAGTCAGGGCGCCTCTCAAGACGCCGACACCGCCTTGTCCGTTCATTCGGGAAGGCGCCTGGTCCAGAGGTTGCGACGCTAGTGCAGGGACGATTCAAGAGGGACGGCAGTGCCCCGGCAGGGCCGGAGCCACGCGGCGGGACCGGCCCAACGACAGCCGGCGCCTCGCCCCAGCACGCCCAGAACCCGGGTCCCGCCCAGGCAGGCGACGGCAAGAGCCGCCCCGGCGCTCCCACCACCCCGGTGACCCCCACCGCCGTTCCCCCGATACCCCCGGTCAAGCCCACCAAGGGTGACTCCGGCAACCGCGTCGCCCTGCGCAACTGGCGCATCTCCACGCGCCTGGTGGCCCTGCTGACCCTCCCCGTGGTCGCCGCCACCACGCTCGGCGCGCTGCGCATCAACCAGTCCATGGAGGACATCCAGCAGCTCGACAACATGCGGCTGCTGACCGACATGACGAAGCAGGCGACCGAGCTGTCGATCGCCCTGCAGAACGAGCGCGACCGCTCCGCCGGCCCCCTCGCGCACGGCGGCAAGGCGGACGACGCCACCGTCAAGGGCCTGCGCACGACGACGGACCGCTCGCTGGACGCCTTCGTCAACGCGTCCGAGGAGATCGACGCCACCAGCAAGAGCGGCAACCTCCAGGGCGTCCGCGACAACCTCGTCGGCCTGGTCGGCGACCTCGGCAACCTGGCCAAGCTCCGCTCGACGGCGTACGTGGCGCAGGGCAACGCGATGCAGACGGTGGAGGGCTACCACCGGCTCATCACCCGCCTCGTCGACCTCTCCCAGGACATGGCCGAGGCCACCTCCAACCCGGAGATGATCCAGCGCACCCGCGCGCTGGCCGCGTTCTCCTCCGCCAAGGAGTACTCGTCGATGCAGCGCGCCGTGCTGACGGCCGCGCTCCCGGTGAACAACAAGGTCTTCGGCGACCTCAGCGACAACGACCGCAACTACGGCGAGACCGCGGTCGAGGGCGAGGACTCCGAGCTGGCGATCTTCCGCTCGATCTACGGCGACGAGGGCGCCGAGGAGCTGCTGAAGCCCATCGAGTCGGGCAACGCCACGATCGAGGAGGCCGACCAGTACGCGAACCGCGCCTTCGCCTCGGACTCCGGTCTGGAGTCGCAGGACAAGCGGTCGTACCAGGACTGGCTGGACGCCTCGGGCACCAAGCTCCAGCAGATGAAGAACATCGAGTCCGAGCTGCTCGACGACATGGAGCAGAAGGCCCGCGAGCTGCGCAACGAGACCGAGCGCGACGCGATCATCTCGGGTGTGCTGATCCTGCTGGTGCTCGGTGTCTCGCTGGTCGGCGCGTTCGTCGTCGCCCGCTCGATGATCCGCTCGCTGCGCCGCCTCCAGGAGACGGCCACGAAGGTCGCCCAGGAACGGCTGCCCGAGCTGGTCAAGCAGCTCTCCGAGTCGGACCCGCAGGACGTCGACACCTCCGTCGAGTCGGTCGGTGTGCACTCCCGGGACGAGATCGGCCAGGTGGCCGCGGCCTTCGACGACGTGCACCGCGAGGCCGTCCGGCTCGCCGCCGAGCAGGCCCTCCTGCGGGGCAACGTCAACGCGATGTTCACCAACCTCTCGCGCCGCTCCCAGGGCCTCATCCAGCGTCAGCTGTCGCTCATCTCCGAACTGGAGTCCCGCGAGGCCGACCCGGACCAGCTGTCCTCGCTGTTCAAGCTGGACCACCTCGCGACCCGTATGCGCCGTAACGGCGAGAACCTCCTCGTCCTCGCGGGTGAGGAGCCCGGCCGGCGCTGGACGCGTCCGGTGCCGCTGGTGGACGTGCTGCGTGCCGCCGCGTCCGAGGTGGAGCAGTACGAGCGCATCGAGCTGGCGTCCGTGCCGACCACCGAGGTCGCCGGGCGGGTCGTCAACGACCTCGTGCACCTCCTCGCCGAGCTCCTTGAGAACGCCACGTCGTTCTCCTCCCCGCAGACCAAGGTCAAGGTCACCGGTCACGCGCTGCCCGACGGGCGGGTCCTGATCGAGATCCACGACACCGGTATCGGCCTTTCCCCCGAGGACCTGGCCTCCATCAACGAGCGGCTCGCCTCGCCGCCGACCGTGGACGTGTCGGTGTCCCGGCGCATGGGCCTCTTCGTGGTCGGCCGCCTCTCGCAGCGGCACGGCATCCGTATCCAGCTGCGGCCCTCCGACTCGGGCGGCACGACCGCGCTGGTCATGCTGCCGGTCGACGTCGCGCAGGGCGGCAAGAAGCCCCAGCCGAAGCCCGGTCAGGGCGGTGCCCAGCCCGGTGGTCCGGCGGCGGCGCAGGCGTCGGCGGGCGCGGCCGCCGCGCGCCGCCAGGGCGGTCCCGGCAGCCAGGGCGGACCCGGTCAGGGTGCTCCCGGCGGCTTCGGCGGCGGTCCGGCCGGCGCGGGTGCGCCGGGCGGCGGCAAGGGCGGCAACTTCGGTGCCGGGCCCGGTGGTCCGGGCTCCGGCGGCGCCTTCGGCGGGTCCGGCGCGTTCGGCTCGGGTCCCGGCGGTGCCGGTGCCGGGTTCGGCGCGGGTCCCGGGGGCGGCGCCCTCGGCGGCGGTCCGCGGACCGCGCTGCCCGGACGGGACGGCGCTCCGGCACGCGGCCAGCAGCAGGGCGGGCGCCCCTCGGCGCCGGCGCCCGCGGGGACCGGTTCCTTCAACGGCCTCCAGGCCGCTCCCCCGCAGGGCCAGGGACAGGGACAGCAGGGCCAGGACCTCTTCGGCGGCGGTTCGCGTCCGCCGCGCGGCAAGGACGGGCGCGGCAACGGCAAGGACGCCGGCGAGCAGGGGCGTGGCCGGCAGCCGCAGCTCCCGGCGCGCGGTGGCCCCCGGGCCGAGCTGCCCGGCGGCAACCCCCAGCCCCGGACGCCGAGTTGGGGCGACGAGAGCGCCCGCACGCCCGCGCTGGACGCCCCGCGTGGACACGACGAGCCCGATGTGGCGCGCACCTCGCAGATGCCGCGCATCGAGGGTCCCGGCTCGACCGCCGAGATACCCCGGATCGAGGGCGACTTCGGGCGGCCGAACCCGAACCTCGTACAGAACACCGGGCAGTTCCCGGCGCTGGGCGCCCCGCAGGGGCAGAACCCGGGGCGCCAGGACGACTTCCAAGCGACGAGCCAGTTCCCGGCGATCGGCGGGGGCCAGTTCCCGGCCGACAACAGCGGGCAGTTCCAGCGGCCGGACGTCTTCGGGACCAACCCGGCGCCCGCGCAGCGCGCTCCGCAGGGGTACGACGGCTCGTCGACCGGCCAGCACGCGCTGCCGGGGCGGGTCAACGGGGCCAACAACGGGTACGCCGCCCCGCCGCAGCGTCCCGCCGCGCGCCCCGAGCCGGAGGCGCTGCCGCCGGCCGGCCCCGGGGACGGTCGTACGCCGTTGTACGACACGCTGGAGACGAACTGGTTCCACCAGCAGCAGGCTCAGCAGGGGGGTCAGGCGCAGGGGGTGCCGCAGCAGCCGCAGGCTCAGGCGCCCGCTCCCGCGCCGGTCCCGGCGCCCGCTCCGGCGGCTCCGCAGCGGCCCGCGGCCGCGCCGGCGGCGTCGTCCTCGTGGCGGGCCACTCCGAACGACGATCTGGTCCGGCAGGCCGAGCGGGTGCGTCAGCCCGCCTCGGGCGGGATCACCACCTCAGGTCTGCCGCGCCGGGTGCCCCGGGCGAACCTCGTGCCGGGCACCGCGCAGCAGCAACAGCACCAGGCGGGTCCGCAGGTCTCGCGCGCGCCGGACGACGTGCGCGGACGGCTGACCAACCTCCGTCGGGGCATCGCTCAGGGCCGCCAGGCCGGGAGCGGGCAGACAGACAGCTTCCCGAGCCCCACCCACCAGCAGGAGCGTTAGTTGAGCCAGATGAGCCAGGCGGCACAGAATCTGAACTGGTTGATCACCAACTTCGTGGACAACACCCCGGGGGTCTCGCACACCGTGGTGGTCTCCGCGGACGGTCTCCTGCTCGCGATGTCCGAGGGCTTCCCGCGTGACCGCGCCGACCAGCTGGCGGCGGTCGCCTCCGGGCTGACCTCGCTGACGGCGGGCGCCTCGCGGATCTTCGAGGGCGGCAGCGTCGCGCAGACGGTCGTGGAGATGGAACGCGGGTTCCTCTTCCTCATGTCCGTCTCGGACGGTTCGTCGCTCGCCGTCCTCGCCCACCCCGAGTGCGACATCGGCCTCGTCGGCTACGAGATGGCGCTGCTCGTCGACCGCGCGGGCGCTGTGCTCACGCCGGATCTGCGGGCCGAACTGCAAGGCAGTCTGCTCCACTAGACCGCCCCGGCACCACCCACCTCACCAAATCACCGTCCGGTCGGCACAAACCCCCCACCGGCCACCAGGGACGGCACGCGACTAAGACTTGCCGATTTGCTTGGCCCGCCCGGAGGATCCATGACCCCGCCCACCGCCCATCATGATCCGTACGCGGACCCGTACACGGACGAGGGCGACCAGCCGCTGGTGCGGCCCTACGCGATGACGGGTGGCCGGACCCGGCCGCGCTACCAGCTCGCCATCGAGGCGCTGATCAGTACGACGGCCGACCCGGCGGCGCTCATGGGGCTGCTCCCCGAGCACCAGCGGATCTGCCACCTGTGCCGCGAGGTCAAGTCGGTGGCGGAGGTCTCCGCGCTGCTCGCGATGCCGCTGGGGGTGGCCCGGATCCTGGTCGCGGACCTCGCCGAGGCCGGTCTGGTGGCGATCCACCAGCCGGGCGGCGACGAGAACAACGGCGGCGCTCCGGACGTGACGCTGCTCGAAAGGGTGCTCAGTGGACTTCGCAAGCTCTGACGGAGGCCGGGCCACCACCTCCGCGAAGATCGTGGTGGCGGGCGGCTTCGGCGTGGGCAAGACCACGTTCGTGGGCGCCGTCTCCGAGATCAACCCGCTGCGTACCGAGGCCGTGATGACGTCCGCCTCGGCGGGGATCGACGACCTGACCCACACCGGGGACAAGACCACCACGACGGTGGCGATGGACTTCGGGCGTATCACGCTGGACCAGGACCTGATCCTGTACCTGTTCGGGACGCCCGGGCAGGACCGGTTCTGGTTCATGTGGGACGACCTGGTGCGCGGGGCGATCGGCGCGATCGTGCTGGTGGACACGCGCCGGCTCGCGGACTGCTTCCCGGCGGTGGACTACTTCGAGAACAGCGGGCTGCCGTTCGTCATCGCGCTGAACGGCTTCGACGGGAGTCAGCCGTACTCGCCGGACGAGGTGCGCGAGGCGCTCCAGATCGGTCCGGACACCCCGATCATCACGACCGACGCCCGGCATCGCGCGGACGCGAAGTCGGCGCTGATCACGCTGGTCGAGCACGCGCTCATGGCCCGCCTGCGGTGATCATCAAGTAGACGCTGCCGTAGGGCAGTTGCCGTAGACTCAACCGGAGCCGACTGTGGCCTTTGACACGGTCGGCTCCGGTGTTCATAACGTTTCGGCAGAGGAATCGGGTGGTACCGCCACGCGTCGCGGTCGTGCGGTACCGCTGTGCGCATGGTGGCCCCGTCTTTTGACGGGGCTCGCTCTGTATGACCGTTTTATGAGCGCTTTACATCACACGTAATCGGCTCTTCTCACTGTTTGGAAGAGCACTGTTCGCCATGCTGGAATGCCTGAACTGCCCAATAGTCAATGACGTAACTAGCTACGAACGCAGTCGATGGCTGACTGGGCGTTGAGAGACACTGCCGCCGAGAGGTTGTTGGTCGAGTGAGGCGAAGCAAGAAAAGTCCCGAGCCTGAGGCCCGGGGCAACTTCACCCCGCCGCCGCGCGGAGCGGCGACCGCCCCCATGCCGGGCTCGGAACCCCAGGCCGCGCCGGCCAAGAGCGGTGGCCGGCTCTCCCCCCGCAACTGGCGGGTGCCGACCAGGCTGAACGCGATCCTGCTCATACCCGTGGTGGTCGGCCTCGTGATGGGCGGCTTCCAGGTGAAGGGCTCGATCGACACCTGGCAGGAGGCGCAGGACGCGGAGAACACCGCGAAACTGGTGCGGGCCGCGCTCACCTACAGCAACGCCCTCCTGGTCGAACGCGACGTCACCGCCGCCCCCCTGCTCCAGGGCAAGGGCGAGAACGACCCGACGGTCGTCGCCGCCCGCAAGGCCACCGACAAGGCGTCCGACGACTTCGACACCGCCGCGCAGTCGATGCCCGACCGCGCCAACCTGGTCCGCCGCCTCAAGGGCTTCCGCGACGTCGAGCCCCAGCTCCAGACGCTCCGCGCGGACGCCTACACCGCCAAGATGACCGGCGTGAGGACGGAGGAGGGGTACGTCAACGTCGAGCACAAGCTCCTGGAGTTCTCCAACGAACTCGGGCTCGGCACCGGCAACATCACCTCCTACGGCCGCACGGTCTACGCGCTCGCACTCGGTCAGGGCGCGCTCTCCCTCCAGCGCTCCATCGGCATGCACCTGCTGATCAAGCCGGGCACCAGCCAGACCAGCCTCTCCCAGCAGCGGGTCGCGCTCACCTCGTACGCCTACCTGGAGAACATCGCGACCCAGGAGTACCAGAGCGGCGGCACCGAGCAGGACATCGCGAAGCTCGCGGCGGCGCAGAAGCAGATCCAGGCCGACGCGGCGACGATGATCCAGGAGCAGAAGGCCAAGAACCCGGACTACGTCGCCCCGCCGACCGACCCGGTGCAGTTCCTGACCGCGATCGCCTCCATCCAGTCGACGGACGCCAGTGAGCGCGCCGCCCTCGCCGAGCAGGGGGTGACCGCCGAGAACTGGTGGGCCATGACGACCCTCAAGTTCGACGCCTACCGCAAGATGGAGTCCAGCCTCTCGGACACCGCGGTGACCGAGGCGTCCGGCATCGCGTCCGACGCCCAGCGCGACGCGTACATCACCGGTGCCATCGTCGTCGTCGCCCTGCTGCTGGCGTTCATCCTGGCCTCCGCGGTCGCCCGGCAGATGTCCCGCTCGATGCGCCAGCTGCGCAACGCGGCCTTCGGGATCGCCGAGCAGCGGCTGCCGATGCTGGTCGACCAGCTCTCGCGGACCGACCCGGGCCGGGTGGACACGCGGGTCGCGCCGATCCCGATCAACACGACGGACGAGATCGGCGAGGTCGCCCGCGCCTTCGACCAGGTCCACCGCGAGGCCGTACGGCTCGCCGCCGAGCAGGCCCTCCTGCGGGGCAACATCAACGCGATCTTCACCAACCTCTCGCGCCGCAACCAGTCGCTGATCGAGGGCCAGCTGACCCTGATCACCGACCTGGAGAACAACGAGGCCGACCCGGACCAGCTGGAGAACCTCTTCCGCCTGGACCACCTCGCGACCCGTATGCGCCGCAACGGCGAGAACCTCCTCGTCCTCGCCGGCGAGGAGCCGGGCCGCCGCTGGGACCAGCCGGTCCCGCTGGTCGACGTGCTGCGCGCCGCCTCCTCCGAGGTGGAGCAGTACGAGCGCATCGAGCTGTCGGGCGTCCCGGAGGCCGAGATCCACGGCCGCGCGGTCACCGACCTCGTGCACCTGCTCGCCGAGCTCCTGGAGAACGCCACCACGTTCTCCTCCCCGCAGACCAAGGTCCGCGTCACCGCGACCCGGCTGCCCGACGGCCGCGTGATGATCGAGATCCACGACAAGGGCATCGGCCTCACCGCCGAGGACTTCGCGGACATCAACCACAAGCTGGCCAACCCGCCGACCGTGGACGCCGCGATCTCGCAGCGCATGGGCCTCTTCGTGGTCGGGCGCCTGTCCGACCGGCACGGCATCCGCGTCCAGCTGCGCCCCTCGGGCGAGCAGGCCGGGACGACGTCGCTGGTCATGCTGCCGGACGCGATCACGCACGGCGGCGGTGGCGAACACCAGCCGGAGCAGGACCAGTTCACGGTCTCGCAGATCATCCCCGAGCAGCAGTTCGGCAAGCCCGGCGGCGAGAGCTTCGGCCAGCCGCAGCAGCAGCCGATGCGCACGGCGGCCGAACTCGGCTTCGACGACACCCGCTACGAGGTGCCGGACGACATCCGCGACCTGGACCCGGTGGGCCGTTCGCTGATGCGCGAGGAACGCCGGGCGGCGCTGGAGGCCCCTCAGGCCCCTCAGAACGACGCCTCCTTCGGCGGCCCGCAGCAGACGCAGGAGACGCCGCTGTACGGGGATTCCTTCACGGATTCTCCGCAAGTGACCCAGCAGACTCCGCAACTCCCCTACGGATCCCCGCAGAACGGCTTCGACGGGGCCCCCACGGGCTTCGTGGAGCAGCCCCAGGCTCCCCAGTCCCCCTACGGCGCCCAGTCGCCGTACGAGGGCGCACAGCAGGCGTCGTACGAAGAGCCGTACTTCGCGCCGCAGGCTCCTGCGAACGGCGGCGGGGGCTACCCGGAGCCGGGCGCGCAGGAACGCGGGGCCGGGGCGTCGAACGGGTACCCGGGCTTCGAGGAGCCGTCCTACCAGGACGACTGGCCGCAGCAGGGCGACTACCGCAACGGCTACCCGGACCAGTACGCTCCCGAAGCGGAGTCCGCGCAGGTCGCCGACGAGGCGCAGCACGTAGGCTTCGACCGTCCGGGACCTGCCCCCTCCGCCGCCCACTCGCTGACCGACGCCGGGCTCCCGCGCCGCGGGGGCGGGGCGAGCGGTGCCGGAGCGGGCGACGCCGGGGCGAACGGGGTCGGGGCCACTGCCGGAACGGGGGTCAATGGTGTCGCGCAGTCCGCGCAGCAGCAGGAGACGCCTGCTCCGCAGGCGGCGTCCGACGACGGCTCCTGGCGTTCCGCGAACGACGAACGCTGGCAGCAGGCTTCGCAGTTGCGCAAGCCGAAGGCCGGCGGGGTCACCTCCTCCGGTCTGCCGCGGCGGGTCCCCAAGGCCAACCTGGTCGAGGGCGCCGCGGAGACCACCCAACAGGGAGGTCCTCAGATCTCCCGCGCTCCCGAGGACATCCGGGGCAGGTTGAGCAACCTGCGTCGCGGGGTCCAGCGCGGACGCACCGCAGGCAGTGAAACGAACGGCCAGGGCTTCGGCCCTGACAGCACCTACAACCAGGAGCGTTAGTGTGAGCCCGATGAGCCAGGCGGCACAGAACCTGAACTGGTTGATCACCAACTTCGTGGACAACACCCCGGGGGTGTCCCACACCGTGGTGGTCTCCGCCGACGGACTCCTTCTGGCGATGTCCGAAGGCTTCCCCCGCGACCGCGCCGACCAGCTCGCGGCCGTCGCCTCCGGTCTGACGTCCCTGACGGCAGGCGCCTCCCGGATCTTCGAGGGAGGTGCCGTGAACCAGACGGTTGTGGAGATGGAGCGGGGATTCCTCTTCATCATGTCCGTATCCGACGGTTCCTCGCTCGCGGTGCTCGCCCACCCGGAGGCGGACATCGGCCTCATCGGGTACGAGATGGCGCTTTTGGTGGACCGTGCCGGTTCGGTCCTGACGCCCGATCTTCGTGCGGAGCTCCAGGGGAGCCTGCTCAACTAGCAGACGGACGGTGCGTTTTGGCGTCCCGAGGCCGTAGGGTTTCGGGACGCGGCTCCACACACGCTGCTGGAGCCCGGCACAGTCGGAGGAGGAGAGAAAGTGGCAACACCCCCAGGCGGTTCCCATCCGGGCGATTGGTCGTACGGCTCCGGCCACGGCCAGGGCGACGCCTCTCAGAACCCGAACCGCTACAACTTCCCCTCCGCACCCAGCCAGCCACGGCAGCCGTACGCCCCGCAGGGCCCCGGCCCCTCCCCGTACGACCAGCAGCCCGCGCCGCGCATCCAGCCGGTGCAGCCCCCGCAGCGCCGCATGCCCGAGCCGTCGCCCGCCGGCTCCTCGAACAACCCCCTGGTGCGTCCGTACGCCATGACCGGCGGCCGGACGCGCCCGCGCTACCAGCTCGCCATCGAGGCACTGGTGCACACCACCGCACAGCCGCACCAGATGCAGGGGCAGTTGCCCGAGCATCAGCGGATCTGCAACCTGTGCCGCGAGATCAAGTCGGTGGCGGAGATCTCCGCCCTGCTGACCATCCCTCTCGGCGTGGCCAGGATTCTCGTCGCCGACTTGGCGGAGGCGGGCCTGGTCGCCATCCATCAGCCCGGCGGCGACGAGAACGCCGGAGGCCAGCCAGACGTGACATTGCTCGAAAGGGTGCTCAGTGGACTTCGCAAGCTCTAGCGGCGGTCCTTCCCGCTCCACCACCTCCGCGAAGATCGTGGTGGCGGGCGGCTTCGGCGTGGGCAAGACCACGTTCGTTGGTGCTGTCTCGGAGATCAATCCGCTGCGTACCGAGGCCGTGATGACGTCCGCTTCCGCGGGCATCGACGACCTCACCCACACGGGGGACAAGACGACGACGACCGTCGCCATGGACTTCGGCCGTATCACGCTCGACCAGGACCTCATCCTGTACCTGTTCGGCACGCCCGGCCAGGACCGCTTCTGGTTCATGTGGGACGACCTGGTGCGGGGCGCCATCGGCGCGATCGTGCTCGTCGACACCCGCCGCCTCGCCGACTGCTTCCCGGCCGTCGACTACTTCGAGAACAGCGGGCTGCCGTTCGTCATCGCCCTCAACGGCTTCGACGGGAACCAGCCCTACTCCCCCGACGAGGTCCGCGAGGCGCTCCAGATCGGGCCCGACACCCCGATCATCACGACCGACGCCCGGCATCGGGCCGACGCCAAGTCGGCGCTGATCACGCTGGTCGAGCACGCGCTCATGGCCCGCCTGCGGTAGGGGTTTCCGCTCGAATCGGTTGCGGCCCTCGTCTTCCCTGTGGTTCTTGTGGGGGGATGGGGGCCGTTCTTTTTTGGCCTGCGAGGGGTTTCTGTGGGGGCTTACATGAACTCTGAAGACGCCGCTATGGAGTTGGGCGCGGCCGTGGGGCGGGTGGCTGCTCAGGCTTGGCTCGGCGGGCCGGTGGGGGTGCCGCTGGGTGAGCTGGTGCCGATGCAGGTGTCCGGGCGGCGGCTGGGCGATGCCGTGCTGCGGCAGTTCGGGGAGATCGCGGGGGCTGTGTACGACCGGCTGGAGCCGTTTCTCGGGCGGGAGCTGCGGGGGCTGGGCGAGGAGGAACGGCGGGCGCTGGTCGACGGGGTGAGCGGGGCGCTGGGGGTCGTGGAGCTGAGGGGCGGGGAGAGCGCCGCCGAGTCCGTGCGGAGGATCACCGGCGCCGTGCGGGTGCCCGGCGGGCGGCTCGGGGAGGCGTTGTTCGCCGAGTGCTGCGAGTACGCGGTGCGGGTCGTGCGGGCCCTGCCCGTCTTCGAGGAGCGGACCGCCGGCGTGGCCTTCGGGGTCGATGTGGCGCGGATGGTGGAGCGGTTGCCCGATCGGGCCCTGCTCGCGGAGGAGGGGATGGACCGGGACACCGCCTTTCGGCGGCGGTATCTGGAGGTCGTCAGCGAGACCCTGGACGAGGTGGAGTTGTTCCGACGGGGGGCCGAGGGGCGGTTGTCCGTGGCCTATGTGAGTCTGCGGGCAACTGGTGGGGGTGAGGGGCGCGTTGGGCGGCGGGGGGTGCCTGTGCTGCGGCCCGACATGAGCGGGTGGGAGGAGTTCACGGGGGCTGATGCGGGTGGGATGCGGGTCGAGGCGGCGCTTCGGGGGGCCTCGCGGGTACTGCTGCGCGGTGAGGCCGGGTCCGGGAAGACGACGTTGCTGCGGTGGTTGGCGGTCACTGCTGCTCGGGGGGCCTTTACCGGGGAGTTGGCCGAGTGGAACGGGGTCACTCCCGTGTTCGTGAAGCTGCGGGAGTACAGCGGGAAGGCGCTGCCCTTGCCTGGAGCCATGCTCGACTCCGTCGCCGGACCCATCACCGGGGACATGCCTGCGGGGTGGGTCGAGCGGCAACTCACCGCTGGCAGCGCGCTGTTGCTCGTCGACGGGGTGGACGAGTTGCTGGACAGCGAGCGGAGGAAGGTGCGGGAGTGGGTGCGGAAGCTTTTGATCGCATATCCCCGGGCGCGGGTGGTGGTGACGTCTCGGCCTGGGGCTGCGGGTGCGGACTGGTTGCGGCGGGATTCGTTCGTGTCGCTGCATCTGGATCGGATGAGTCCGCCGGATATCGCCGCGTTCGTTCGGCAATGGCATCTGGCTGTGCGGGAGTTGGGGGAGGAGCAGCCGGAGTATGAGCAGTCGTTGCTCAACAGCCTGAAGGATCGGGCTCATTTGCAGGCGCTGGCTGGGACTCCGCTGCTTGCGTCAATGCTGTGCGCGATGCATATGAACCGGGGGAGTCAACTGCCGCGTGACCGGATGGAGTTGTATCGGAGTGCGCTGCACATGCTGGTTCATGAGCGGGATGCGGCGCGGAATGTGCCCAGTGCGGCTGGGGAGTTGAGCCTCGGGGACAAGGTGGTGTTGTTGCGGGATCTGGCTTGGCGGTTGTCCGACAACGACCGGAGTGAGATGTCGGTGGGGCAGGCGGAGTCTTACGTGGGGCGGAAGTTGACGGGGATGCGGCACATCGGGGAGCCGGATGGGGTGGGGGTGCTGGAGCAACTGCGGGAGCGGTCCGGGATGTTGCGGTTGCCCTCTGAAGGGAGGTTGGGGTTCGTGCACCGGACGTTCCAGGAGTACTTGGCGGCGGAGGAGGCAGCCGAGGAGGACCGAATGGGGAATCTGGTCGGGCGGGCTCATCTGGATATCTGGCGCGAGACGATCATCATGGCTGCGGGGCATGCGAATACGCGGCAGCGGGAGGAGTTGCTGGGCGGCATCCTGGATCGGGCTGCGCGGGAGCCTCGGCATGCCCGGAAGCTGCGGTTGTTGGCGGCTTCCTGTCAGGAGACGATGCCGATGGTGTCCGACGGGCTCGCCGGGCGACTGGATGAGGCGGTGGATGCGCTGCTTCCGGCACGGCGGGTGACTGATCCGCCGGCGCTGGCGGCTGTGGGGGGCAGTCTGCTGCGGAAGATGCCTCGGTCGTTGGAGGGGTTGTCGGAGACAGCCGCCGTGCAGACGGTGCTGACGGCGGCTCTCATCGGGGGACGAGAGGCGTTGTCATTGCTGGTCGGCTACACGGGCGACGAACGCCGCGCAGTCATCCGTACACTCATCAGCGCCTGGGACTACTTCGACGCGCACGCGTACGCGGCCGAGGTACTGGCCGACCTGCCTCTCGCGGACTACCTCGTCACCCTGTCACACACGGGACAGTGGAGCGCGGCTGCCGACCTGTCTCACTTGCGCCGAGTATCTGCCAGCCTCCCTGCCATGGGCCTGACTCCTGTCTCCGAGCTGCCACCCCTTGATTACCTGTTCCTCATCGGCCGCCAAGACACCCTCGATCTCACTCCGCTGACGTCTCAGCCCGAGCTGACCCACCTCCACCTGGCAGGGTTCACGTCAGTCACGGGGGTGGAGGTCCTTGAGGAACTGTCACAGCTGGAGTGCTTGGTTCTGGGCATCAGCCGTCAGACGGACCTCACGAAGCTCCGCCTCGGGCCGAGCCTCACCACCCTTCAACTGTGGGACGCCGACGTACGGACGTGGCTGCGGGCCGAGTCCTTCCCCTCCAGCCTCCGCAGCCTCCTCCTCGACAACTGCACCCTCCCCGAAAACATGAATGACCTCGACTTCCCAGGTGTGAAAGTCGAGGTCATCTAGCAACAGCTCAACGCCAACTGTGCGGCGCCCTAAACCCGTTCTCGCGCTCCAACCGGCGCCAGCCCGCCTTCACGCGCCCCCGGTGCGACGGGGCCTCGGCAGAACGGGACGCCGCCCTTGCCAGGAGGATCGCCGTGATGGCCGCGACTTCCTCCGGCTCGGCGTTGCCCTTTTCGACTCGGATGTCAGGGGTGTTCATAAGTTTGAGTCTCCGTGAGAGAGGTTTCCGCAGGGTTACTGCGGGGGGTTGCCGTGTTTGCGGGACGGCAGGTCCGCGTGCTTGGAGTGGAGCATCGCCAGGGACTTGATGAGGACTTCGCGGGTCTCCGCGGGGTCGATCACGTCGTCCACGAGGCCACGTTCCGCCGCGTAGTACGGGTGCATCAGCTCGGCCTTGTACTCCTTGACCATGCGCGCGCGCATCGCCTCGGGGTCCTCCGCGCCGGCGATCTGACGGCGGAAGATGACGTTGGCCGCGCCCTCCGCGCCCATGACGGCGATCTCGTTGGTGGGCCAGGCGTACGTGAGGTCCGCGCCGATGGACTGGCTGTCCATGACGATGTAGGCACCGCCGTACGCCTTGCGCAGGATGAGGGAGATACGGGGGACCGTGGCGTTGCAGTACGCGTACAGGAGCTTCGCGCCGTGGCGGATGATGCCGCCGTGTTCCTGGTCTACGCCGGGGAGGAACCCGGGGACGTCCAGGAAGGTGACGATCGGGATATTGAAAGCGTCACACATCTGGACGAAGCGCGCAGCTTTTTCGGACGCCTCGATGTCGAGGACCCCGGCGAGGGTCTGGGGCTGGTTGGCGACGATGCCGACGACCTGGCCGTCGAGGCGGGCGAGGGCGCAGATGATGTTGCGGGCCCAGCGCTCGTGGACCTCGACGTAGTCGCCGTCGTCGACGATCTCCTCGATGACCTTGGTCATGTCGTACGGGCGGTT
The DNA here is from genome assembly GCF_048159485.1 of Streptomyces sp. 4F14. NCBI lineage: Bacteria > Bacillati > Actinomycetota > Actinomycetes > Kitasatosporales > Streptomycetaceae > Streptomyces > Streptomyces sp. 4F14. Next base: position 74,431 of record NZ_JBLRVY010000025.1, on the reverse strand, counting down.
GCCGTCGGCGGGGACCAGGTCGAGCAGGACGTCGCTGCGGCGGTCGGCGGGGTCGGTGGACTCGACGCGCGGCGGGTTCTCGCGGTTGTTCTGCGGGAGCAGCGACAGGAGGTAGCGGACCTCCGCGATGCAGGTCTCCTCGTCGTCGTACGCGAAGTGGCAGACGCCGGAGGTCTCCGCGTGGACGTCGGCGCCGCCGAGGCCGTTCTGGGTGATCTCCTCGCCGGTGACGGCCTTGACGACGTCGGGGCCGGTGATGAACATCTGCGAGGTCTCGCGGACCATGAAGACGAAGTCGGTGAGGGCGGGGCTGTAGGCGGCGCCGCCCGCGCAGGGGCCGAGCATGACGGAGATCTGCGGGATGACGCCGGACGCCTTGGTGTTGCGCTGGAAGATGCCGCCGTACCCGGCGAGGGCGGAGACGCCCTCCTGGATGCGGGCGCCCGCGCCGTCGTTCAGCGACACCAGGGGGGCGCCGGCCGCGATGGCCATGTCCATGATCTTGTGGATCTTCGTGGCGTGGGCCTCGCCGAGGGCGCCGCCGAAGATGCGGAAGTCGTGGGCGTACACGAAGACCGTGCGGCCCTCGACGGTGCCCCAGCCGGTGATGACGCCGTCGGTGTAGGGCTTCTTGGCCTCCAGGCCGAAGCCGACCGCGCGGTGGCGGCGGAGTTGTTCGACCTCCTGGAAGGAGCCGGGGTCGAGGAGCAGCTCGATGCGCTCGCGGGCGGTCAGCTTGCCCTTGGCGTGCTGCGCCTCGGTCGCCTTCTCGCTCGGGCCGGCGATCGCGCTGGCACGGATCTCGTGCAGCTCGGCCACGCGGCCTCGCGCGTCCGCGGGTCCACCCGTCGCTTCTTCCAAAACGGTCATGTAGTGACCTTACGAAGCGCTCCAAGCATTCCGGGACGTCGACTCCGTACAGTCTCCGGCCCGTTTTCCTGGTACCCCTGAACATAAGCCGGGGCGGGTGCACTCCTTCCGACTGTTCAGGGGGGTGGTGTGTTGTGGGGGCTCCACAAAGGAGTGATGTGAGACGCGGGTCACACGCGAGGAAACGCGGCCGGACTCCAGTTCTCCTGGAGGCGATCTTCCGCGACGGAGAGTAGCTTGTCCGACACGGTAAGGAAGTTGAATGGAGGACATGATGGGGCTTTTCGGCCGCAAGAACGACGATGAGGCGCCTGCGGCGAGTGGTGACCTCGCCACTCTCACCGGCGACTACACGATCGACCCGGCGCACTCGACGCTCGGCTTCACCGCGCGGCACGCGATGGTGACGAACGTGAAGGGCAAGTTCGACGAGTTCAGCGGCGAGCTGCACCTCGACGGCTCGGACCCGTCCGCGTCCACGGCGTCCCTGGACATCGTGATGGCGAGCATCGACACCGGCTCCGCCGACCGCGACGGGCATCTGAAGAGCGCGGACTTCTTCAGGACGGACGAGTTCCCGGCGATGACGTTCCGCTCGACGAAGGCGGAGTCGCTGGGCGGGGACGACTACCGCGTCACCGGCGACCTCACGATCCTCGGGACGACGAAGCCGATCAGCATCGACCTGGAGTTCAACGGCGCCGCGAAGGACCCGTTCGGCAACGAGCGCGTCGGCTTCGAGGGCAAGGCGGAGCTGCTGCGGTCGGAGTGGGGCATCACCTGGAACGCGGCGCTGGAGACCGGTGGCGTCCTGGTGTCCGACAAGATCAAGCTCAGTTTCGACATCTCGGCGATCAAGAAGGGCTGAGAGCCGGTCGCGCAACCGTCCTCCCGGGGCAGTTTCCGTCTTTTCCTGGCAATCGGCACCAAAGGCGACTCTTCGGCCGCTTTCGGGGCATCACCCAGGCTCGGAAACACCGGCCCCGGGAGGCACGTTGAGCACGATGTCAGGTCCGCAGAACTACCCCGGCGCGGACCGCGGTCACTGGTACCAGACGAAGTACGGCGGCGACCGCATGGAGGTCAACGTCGTCGTCCTGCATACGACGGAGGGCCGTAACCTCCCCGACTACCAGGGGGGCGCCGCCGCCCCCAACCTCACCGCGGTGCCCGACCTGGCCGCGCAGAAGCTCCGCTGGTACCAGCACTTCCAGATCGACGTCTCCTCGCGCGCGCTCGTCAACTCCCCCGGCGGGGTCCAGACGAACACGCTGAACGTGTGCCAGGTCGAACTGGTCGGCACCTGCGATCCCGACATCCACGGCAAGTGGAAGGGGAACAGCACCCCGCACATCTACTGGCCGCAGGCTCCCGACTGGGCCCTGCGCGAGGTCGCCCGGTTCCTGGCCTGGATGCACGACCACCACGGCGTCCCCCTCAAGGGCCCCGCCCTGTGGCCCGCGTACCCCGCCTCGGCCGGCAACCGGGGCGGCCAGCGCATGAGCCACGACCGCTGGAACGGCTTCCGGGGTGTCTGCGGCCACATGCACGTCCCCGAGAACTGCGTCCACCCCGACACCCCGGTCCTGCGCGCCGACCTCACCTGGCAGCGCGCCGGCGGCCTCCAGGTGGGCGACGAGATCGTGTCGTTCGACGAGGAGCCACCGGACCGGCGCTACCGGACCGGCACCGTCACCCGCAACGACCCCGGCGTGAAGGAGAGTTGCCGGATCACCACCGCCGACGGCGAGCTCACCGCCACGTACGACCACCCCTGGCTGGTCCGCGAGGGCGACGGCCTCGTCTGGGTCCCCAGCAAGGAACTCGCCCCGTTCCGCCACCGCATCCTGCGGGTCCGCCCCGGCGCCGGGTGGGAGGGCACGCCCGTGGGCGCCGACGACACTGCCGTACTCGGTGTCGAATACGTGGGTGAGCAGCCCATCGCGTCCCTGTCGACCAGCACACGGACGTACGTCGCCGACGGGCTGCTCTGTCACAACACCCATGGCGATCCCGGGTCGATCGACTTCGAGCGGCTGATCGAGTTCGCCAAGGAGGGCTAGAACCAGTGCAGGCAGTGCGGAGTGCGGTCGGCGCGGAAGAGGGCGTCGGCTCGTGAGGCCGCGTCCGGGTGGTGGGCCCGGATGCGGCCGGCCCGTACGAGGGTCGTGGGTGTGGTGCCGCCCAGGTAGATCGAGCCCAAGTCGCTGACGTCCAGGGAGAGATCGGGGTCCCGGTCGGTCCGTACGCACTCCGCCTTGCCGTCGGTGACGGTCAGGAGGTAGCGGCCCCCTTCCGTGAGGAACCTGTCCTCGACGTCGAGGACCAGTTCGCCGTCCGTGAACCAGCCGCGTGCGGTGAGGGCGCGCGGGATGTCCAGGAGGCGGACCCACAACCAGTCCATGTGGCCGCTCAGTTCGCCGGCGCGGAAGTCCTCGAACTGCCAGCTGAGCGGGTGCTCCGGCGGGAACTGCTTGAACACGGCCGTCTGGGAGAGGTCGTGTTCGAGTACGTACCTGGCGAGCGCCGTGAACACCGCGTCGTCGGCGGTGATCGTCTCGTCGACGGTCACGGTGGAGCCGTCCTTCGAGTAGCTGGCGTACCCGTCGGGGGTGCCGTCCGCGTCGCGGTGGACGGCGATGTAGCGGTGGGCCGGGGCGATCGGGGGCTGGCCGGCGCGCTTCTCCCACCAGCGGTGGGGGCGGGAGAGGGCGCCGGGCTGGGTGCGGCGGTAGGTGTCGTAGACCTGTTCCATGATCTCCACGGCGGCCTCGCGGTGCAGGACCTCCACGGTGCCGGGGGCCGGCTGCGCCGGTATGAGGGCCGACCTGTGGCGCGGGACCGTCAGGGTCCGGGTGTACGTCGCCGGGCCGTAGCCGAACCTGCGGTAGATCACGGCCTCCGAGGCGAGCAGGACGGCGAGGGACTCGCCCTGTGCGCGCAGGTCGGTGAGCTGGTGGCGCATCATCGCCGTGAGGGCGCCCCGGCGGCGGTGCGTCGGGAGGACGCCGACCGCCGTGACACCGGGCGCGGAGATCAACTGCTCGCCGGGGAGGGTGAGTTCGAAGCCGTACGAGCCTGCCGTGCCGACCGGCGTTCCGTCCGGTGTCTCGGCGAACAGGTTGCGGTCCATCTCCGCCGCCGCCCACCAGACTCCCCCGCCGTCGTCCGCCGGGGTGTCGGGGGCCAGGGCGAACGCGGTGAACATGGTGGTGACGAAGAGGTCGCGGTCTTCGTCGGTGGCGGGGCGGATGTGCATGGGGTGCGGCGCCTTCCCGAAGGGGTCGTGATGATTCGCCACTGTGCCGTGCCGGGGTGCGGCGGGGTCAAGCGAATTAGCGGCACCATGGGGGGATGAACGGGGACCACATCGATTTCCGGGGCGGAACCTTCTACGGGCCGGTGTACGGCAAGGTCGAGGGCGGGACGTCGGCCGCGGTGTCGACGCTGCCCGGGGCGCCCGCCGCCTTCACCGGGCGGGAGGGTGAAGTCGCCGCTGTGCTGGGGGCGTTGGCGTCGGACCGGGTGGTCGCCGTGTCCGGGCTGGCGGGGGTGGGGAAGACGGCGTTGGCGGTCGCGGTGGCCCACGAGGCCCGGGAGCGGGGTCTCTTCCCCGGCGGTGTGCTCTTCATCGACCTGCGGGGGTACGACGAGGTTCCGGTGAGCACGGAGCAGGCCGTGTCGTCGCTGCTGTGGGCGCTCGGTGTGCGGGGCGGGGAGGCCGCCCGGTTCCGGAGCGAACTGGCGCCCCGGGAGGCGATGTTGGTGGTTCTCGACAACGCGGGCGGCAGTGAGCAGGTGGTGCCGCTGCTGCCCGGGGAGGGGGCCGGGCACCGGGTGCTGGTGACGTCCCGGGAGGTGCTGGACGCGTTTCCGGTGCGGTCGGTCGAGGTGGAGGCGTTGTCCGGGGACGCGGGGCGGGAGTTGATCGAGCGGGCGCTGCCCGGTGATCCCCGTCTCGGGGACGGCGTACGGGAGTTGGTGGAGGTGTGCGGGGGGTTGCCGTTGGCGTTGGTGATCGTCGCGGCCTTGTTGCGGAAGCGGCGGGGGTTGGGCGTGCGGGAGTTGGTGGCCGAGTTGGAGCGGGACCGGGTCGGGGTGCTGGTGGCGGAGGGGGTGGATCAGTACGGAAAGCTGCTGGTGCTGCGGCCGGTTCTCGACGCGATGTACCGGAGGTTGGGGGAAGGGACCGCTCGGGTTTTCCGCGGGCTGGGGGTGGCTCCCGGGAAGTTCGTCGATTCCGTTTCGGGTCAGCTCCTCGGTGGGGTGATGGAGGAGGGGTGGCGGGCGGCTGCGGATGAGTTGGTGGCGGCGTCACTGCTGAGTGCGTTGCCGGGCGGTGGGGGGTGGCAGATGCATGACCTCGTGCGGGCGTACGCGGGTTCCCTCGTCACGGCGGAGGAGGCGGGGCAGGCTCGGATGCAGCTCCAGGTCATGTACTACGCCCGGCTGACGCTGGCCTACGAGGTGATCACGAAGCCGGATCAGCCGGAGAAGCTGTTCCCCGGCGGGCCCGAGGGGGCGCTGAGCTGGTTCGAGGCCGAGCGGACGGGGCTGCTGAACGCGGTGCGGTGGGCCGAGAGCGAGGACCGGCAGACGGCCGTGCTCGCGCTGAAGACGGCCCTCGCGCTCACCCCCCACCTGCGCAACCGGAGCTCCTTCGACGACATGCTCGACGTGGCGACGATCGCTCGCGACACCGCTCGTCGCCTCGGCGCCGTCCAGGAGGAAGCGACCGCGCTCAACTCGCTCGACTCCGCGCTGATCTATCTGCGCCGGTTCGAGGAAGCGCTCGCCACCTCCCGGGAGGCGCTGGAACTGTGCGACCGTGTGGGCAACCTGGAGGGGCGGTACTACGCGTCGAGCGGCATCGCGGTGGCGCTGCTGCGGCTCGGGCGGCTCGACGAGGCACTCGAAGCGCGCGAACAGGCGCTGGCGCACGCCCTCGCGCTGGACGACCCGTCGTACGCCGCCCTCGCCCGGGCTCATCTCGCCACGACCCTCGCCGAGCGCGGGCGGCCGGAAGAGGCGTGCGAGGCACTGTCGTTGGCGATCGCCGAGTTCGAAGAGCTGGGCATGCGGCACCAGTTGACGGAGCCACTGTTCAACCTGGCCCAGTTCCTGCGGGGCCTCGGGCGGCTCGACGAGGCGTTGCCCCATGTCGTGCGCTCCCTGCGGATCAGCGGTGAACTCAACGACTGGCGTGGCAAGGCGGGTTCGTGGGGGCTCATCGGCTACATCCTCAGCGAGCTGCGCCGCCCCGGGGAGGCGCTGGAGGCGCTCACCCGTTCCCTGGAGTGGAGCAAGCTGATCGGCGACGAACACCAGGCGGCCGTGGCCTGGCTGGGGCTCAGTGCCACGCTGACCGACCTGAAGCGGTACCGCGAGGCGATCGACGCCGCCCGCTCGGCGATCGAACTCGGCACGCAGTTCGAGGAGTGGAGCATCGTCGGTGACGCCGGCTTCAACCTCGGGCTGTCGCTGCACAGAATCAGACACAGGAGCGAAGCCCGCCTCGCGTTCCGTGCCGCCGCCGACGCCTACACACGCGGCGACCTGCTCGAAGAGGCCACGCGGGCGCGGAAGTTGGCGGGCGGCTCCTGACTCCTGGCCAAAAACTCGTGTTCCTCCGGCTCGTTCCCACCCCTTGCGCGAACACTTACCGCTTTCTCATAATCCACCGAAGATCCTTGACCCGCCCATGACGACTCGTTGGACTTCTTATGGCGTCCGGAGTTGGCATGAGCACGACAGGATCGGTACCCGTTGCAGGTCCGTCAAGCTCCATACCCCCCTCACGGAAGGCAACACAACGGTGAAGAAGCTCCTCACGCTGGCGAAGAGATGTATGGCCGCCGCAGCCGTCACCCTCGCGGTCGTCAGCCTCCAGCCCCTCTCCACGGCCACCGCCGCGCCCGCGCCGGTCGTCGGCGGCACCCGTGCCGCGCAGGGCGAGTTCCCGTTCATGGTCCGGCTCTCCATGGGCTGCGGCGGCTCGCTGTACACCTCCCAGATCGTGCTGACCGCCGCGCACTGCGTGAACGGCACCGGCGCGAACACCAGCATCACGGCGACCGCGGGTGTCGTGGACCTCCAGTCCACCACCGGCCGCCAGCAGGTCCGTTCGACGTACGTCTACCGCGCGCCCGGCTACAACGGCACCGGCAAGGACTGGGCGCTGATCAAGCTCGCGTCCCCGATCACCGGCCTCGCGACGCTGCCGATCGCCACCACCACGGCCAACAACACCGGCACCTTCACCGTCGCCGGCTGGGGTGCGGCCGTCGAGGGCGGCGCCCAGCAGCGCTACATGCTGAAGGCCCAGGTCCCGTTCATCTCCGACGCCACCTGCCGTGCGTTCGGCGGCCTGTACAACGGCCTCGTCCCGAGCGAGGAGATCTGCGCCGGGTACGCCGCGGGCGGCACCGACACCTGCCAGGGCGACTCCGGCGGCCCCATGTTCCGCCGCGACGCGAACAACGCCTGGATCCAGGTCGGCATCGTCAGCTGGGGCGACGGCTGCGCCCAGCGCAACGCGCCCGGCGTCTACACCGAGGTCTCGACCTTCGCCTCCGCTATCGCGGCAGCGGCCCGGACGCTCTGACGTCCGCCCCGACCCTGTCGTACGGACCCGGTGCCGCAACTCGGCGCCGGGTCCGTCCCGTTGGCGTCAGAAGTCGCCGCCGAAGTCCCCTCCCCCGCCGCCGAGATCGCCGCCGCTGTCGCCGAACCCGCCCCCGAAGTCACCGGGGTCGAAGTCCGCGCCGGACAAGTCACCGCCGCCGTAGTCCTGTTGGGCGCCGAGGTCCGAGGCGTACGACGGGGTCGTCATGAGGCTCCCCAGCATCGTGCCGACCAGCAGGCCCGGCAGCAGGCCGCCGCCGAAGTAGCCGCCCGCCCAGGGGCCGTACGCCGGGCCCGCCTCCCAGTAGGGGCGGCGGCCGTAGTCGCTGTCCACCTCGCGGATCACCGGGTCGCGGCCGTCGGCCAGGCGGGTGCGGTCCGCCGCGCAGACCGGGACCTCGCGGGGGCTGCCGCCGGGCGGGGTCCAGGGCGCGTCGGACACCGAGGGGCCGTGCCGGGGGTCGAAGAAGCACGGGGGGCGGCGTTCGGGCAGCGGGCGGCCCTCCCTGCGCGCCGCGAGCTGCGCCAGCGAGAAGCGGCCGTCCTCCAGGGCCTGGGTGACCCCCCGGACGTCGTCCGGCCGCGCCGCCGCCGCCATCGCCGACTTCGCCGTGTCGTACGCGTCCAGGGCCCGTTCGTAGTCGGCGCGCATCGCGTCGTCCGCGCCCTGCTCCGCCGGGTGGAAGTCGAGGCGGTCCAGCTCCTCGCCGAACGCGGTGATGTCCTCGTCGACGACCACCCGCAGCCGGGCGAGCGCGGCCTCCTGCTCCTGCGCCCTGCGGCGCCGGGTGCGCCGTACGAGGACGTACGCTCCCCCGCCCGCCGCCGCGAGGACGCCGCCCGTCGTGATCAGCGCGGCCGTCGAAACGCCGTTGCCGTCAGGGGAACCCCAGGCCGCGGGGGCCTTGCCGTTCATGTTGGTCAGGGCCCGGGTGGTGAAGTCGGTGAGCTGGGTGCTGGTCGGGGTCGTCGTGCGGACGCTCTGTACGAGGTTGGCGACGGCCGTTCTCGGCAGGACCGCGGAGTCGGCGCGGGCGTCGAAGCGGGTGCCGAGGCGGATCGCGTACAGGCCGGTGACTCCGGTGGCCGTGCGGAGGTTCTGGAAGAGGGCCGTGGTCGGGTAGCCGGCCGGGAGGACCGCGACGAACAGGGGTTTTCCGGCGTCCTCGATGCGGTCGGCGAGGGTGCGGGCGTCCTGCTCGGAGAGCTGGTCGCGGGCGGCCGGGTCCACGTATACCGGGTTCTCGCGCAGGGCCTCCGCGATCGTCGTCAGGCTCGTCGCCGAGCGGGCCGGTGGGGCGGTCGCCGGGAGGAGGATCAGGACCGCCAAGGCCAGCCCCAGGAGGATGGCGGCTTTGACCTTCATGCTGTCGACGCTACCCGAATATCGGACAAAGGGGGCTGGGGAGGGGTTCGGGCATGATCACCGTGCCAGCATGCGGTCATGGCGGACACGGGGTGGCAGTGGGAGACCGACGGGCAGCGGCGGGCGTATCAGCAGGCGGTACGGGCCTGTCTCGCCGACAGCCGGCTGTGGGAGCTGCTGGAGCGGCGGCCGTCGGTGACGCGCGGGGCCGTGGTGGCGACCATGAGCGGGGCGGCGTACGTGGAACGGGCGCTGGAGGGGCGGGCCTTCCAAGGGGTCGCCGTGCGGTTCGCCCGGGTGCGGCGGCTGTGCCGGCCGGTGCGCGGGATGATGCCGGAGGACCAGCCGCTGGCGGAGGTGCTGGAGGGGCACGTCACGTGGGCGTGGCTGGCGCGGATGGGGCAGATGGCCGCCTGCTACGCCGCCCTCGCGCTGGTGGTGGTCCTCTGGGCGCCCTGGCCGGTGTCCCTGTGCGTGTACCTGCTGCCCACCGCCCTGCTCGCGGTGCACCTGCGGCGGACCGGGCGCTCCCTGGTCGAGGCGCTGGTGAACCCCTACGCCTGCACGCTGTGGTGGGCGGAGCGGGCCTTCGAGTGGGCGTGGAGCCGCGAACTGCGGGACGACGACTTCCACCAGGAGGTCCGCCGGGCCGTCGAGGACCTGCTCGGTGACGACCGGGGCACCCTCCTCGTCGTCGGCGGGGAGGAGGGGCTGCGGACGCCCCAGGGCGCCGGCTACTACGTCGAGAACGCTCCCGCCCGTGAACTGCGGCGCAAGATGGACCAGTTGGACGGCGGGACGATCGCCGTCAGCGGGCCGCGCGGGGCCGGCAAGAGCACGCTGATGCTCGCCGTGATCCGGCGGCGGGACTTCCACGTCGCCGTCCCCGCCCCGGCCACCTACGCCCCGCACGACTTCCTGACCTCCCTGTTCATCAGCGTCTGCCAGACGTACGTCGAGCGGGCGGGGCACCGGGTGCCGGAGTTCGTGCGGCTGTCGTACGGGCACCGGGTGTGGCGGCGGATACGGCCCGCGGTGCGGTTCCTCGTCCGGGCGGTGGTCGTGGGGATACCCGCCGCGCTGCTCATCGGGGTCGGGGTGTACGCGGCGGCGAAGCGGTTCGTGACCCGGGAGGAGCCTTGGGTGGCGGGCCGGCTGGAGGCGCTGCGGGAGGCGGTGACCTCGTTCCTCGGGGACGTGGTGGCGGGGCGGGAGCCCGCGGGGGCGGTGCTGCTGGTGCTCGCCGGGGCGTATGTGTGGACGCTGCGGACTCCGCGGTTCCGGGTGGGGCTGCTGCGCAGGGGCGGGCCGATAGCCGTGGCCGTCCTCGGGATCGCTCTGTTATCCTCCGCCCTCGTACAGCTGCTCGGCGGGATCGGTCCCGAGACGGAGATCGCCTGGTGGCAGTTGCTGCTGTTCTTCTGCTCGCTGTCGTGCTCACTGGCGTGGCAGATGACGACCCCGTCGTCCGTCCTGCGCGTCGGCAGGGTGCGGATGAACGCGCAGGTGGCCTTCGGGACGGCGGCCGTGCTGCTGCCGCTCACACTCCTGCTGCTGATGGCCGCCGTCCCGTCGTCCCGCGAGATGTTCGACCACCGGGGAGCCGCCTCTCTCACAGGGCTGCTGGTGATCGGTGTGGCGCTCTTCAACCTCCCCCGCACCCCGTGGCGCCTCCCCGGCACCGCCCCTCATCTCGTCACCGCCTGCCGCAACCACCTCTACCGGCTCCAGACCGTGCAGAGTTCGACCGCCGCGTTCACCAGCAGTGCCGCCCAGCTTCTCACGCTGGGTTCCTCGCACAGCACCGCCGTGACGACCGTGCCGCCCAACTACCCGGGTCTGGTCGCGGAGTTCAGGGCGCTGCTCGGGAGGATCGCGCAGGACGAGCACGGCAAGGGGAACCGGGTCGTCATCGCCATCGACGAGGTGGACCGGCTGGGCAGCGAGGTCCAGGCGCGGGCGTTCCTCGCGGAGATCAAGGCGATCCTCGGGGTGCCGCACGTGCACTACCTGATCTCCGTCGCCGAGGACGTGGGCGCCGCCTTCGTCCGGCGGGGGCTGCCGCACCGGGACGTCACCGACTCCTCGCTGGACGACGTACTGCACGTGCGGGCCTGCACGCTGGAGGAGTCGACGCGGATCCTGCGGCGGCGGGCGCCGGGGATCGGTGATGCGTACGTGGCGCTCGCGCATGCCCTGTCCGGAGGCATCCCGCGCGATCTGATCCGGTACGCGCGCAGGCTGGTGGAGATCCGGTCGGCCACCGCCCGGGTCGAACTCACCGACGTGGCGCGGACGTTGGTGGTCGAGGAGCTGTCGGAGACGCTCGCCGGGTTCCGGACGCTGCTCGCGAAGCACGAGTGGGGGGAGCAGGGGGCCGAGGTGCTGGGCGCGTTCCGGAGTCTCGGGGCGCATCTGCGCGGGGCGTGTCCCTGCCCCGAGCGGGCGGAGCCGCTGCGGCAGGCGCTGGCGCACTTCGTGACCCGGGATGTGGGGCAACTGGGCGGGAGCGAGCGGCAGTTGCTGGACGAGGCGGCCGCCTACGCGTATCTGTCGCTCACGTTGCTCGACGTGTTCGGGGCGCCTGCCTTCAACGTGCGGCGGGAGGTGGCCGCCTCGGTCGCCGACGGGGACCTCGACCTGTTGGCCGAGGCCCGTCAGGAGCTGGCGTTGTCGCCCGCGAGCGCGCGGGGGCTGGTCGACGCGATACGGGTGGCCTGGGGGGTGGGGGTGGTGGCACCCGTCGCGGGGATTCCGGTGCCTCGGCGGGGTGGGTGCCGGGTGCACGGGAGCGGGAGCGGGGGGTCGTAGCTCCGTCGTGGGGCCCTTGTGGGGCCGGGCGGGGTCGGGCCTGCGGGTCGGGCGGGCCCCGCCGTGCAGAAGGCCGGTGGCCGCACGGGTGGGGTGGGTGGCGTACGGCTTACTCCGCCGGGGTCACGCCCGCGCGCAGCAGGCCGTACGTGTACGCGTCCTCCAGGGCCTGCCAGGACGCGGCGATGACGTTGGCTCCTACGCCGACCGTCTGCCATTCGCCGGAGCCGTCCGTCGTGGAGATGAGGACGCGGGTCGTGGACTGGGTGCCGTGGACGCCCTCCAGGATGCGGACCTTGTAGTCGACGAGGTCCAGTTTGGCGAGCTGTGGGTAGATCTTTTCGAGGGCTACTCGGAGGGCGCGGTCGAGGGCGTTGACCGGGCCGTTGCCCTCGGCCGTCGCGACGATGCGCTCGCCCTTGGCCCAGAGTTTGACGGTGGCCTCGTTGGCGTGGGTGCCGTCGGGGCGGTCCTCGACGATCGCGCGCCAGGACTCGACCTCGAAGTAGCGCAGGGCGCTGCCCTTGACCTCGGCGCGCAGCAGGAGTTCGAAGCTGGCGTCGGCCGCTTCGTACGTGTAGCCCTTCAGTTCGCGTTCCTTGACGCGGTCCACGACGCGGCCGACGAGTTCACGGTCGCCGCCGAGGTCGATGCCGAGTTCCTTGCCCTTCAGCTCGACGGAGGCGCGGCCCGCCATGTCGGAGACCAGCATGCGCATGCTGTTGCCGACGAGCGCCGGGTCCGTGTGCTGGTAGAGGTCCGGGTCGACCTTGATCGCGGAGGCGTGCAGGCCCGCCTTGTGGGCGAACGCGGAGACGCCGACGTAGGGCTGGTGCGTGGAGGGGGTGAGGTTGACGACCTCGGCGATGGCGTGGGAGATGCGGGTCATCTCGCGGAGCCTGCCCTCGGGGAGGACCTGCTTGCCGTACTTCAGTTCCAGGGCGGCCACTACGGGGAAGAGGTTCGCGTTTCCTACGCGCTCGCCGTAGCCGTTCGCCGTGCACTGGACGTGGGTCGCGCCCGCGTCGACCGCGGCGAGGGTGTTGGCGACCGCGCAGCCGGTGTCGTCCTGGGCGTGGATGCCGAGGCGGGCGCCGGTGTCCGCGAGGACGGTCGTGACGACGGCCTGGATCTGGGCGGGGAGCATGCCGCCGTTGGTGTCGCAGAGGATGACGACGTCGGCGCCGGCCTCGCTCGCGGCGCGGACCACCGACTTCGCGTACTCCGGGTTCGCGCGGTAGCCGTCGAAGAAGTGCTCGCAGTCCACGAAGACGCGGCGGCCCTGGTCCCTGAGGTGGGCGACCGTGTCCCGGACCATCTCCAGGTTCTCGTCCAGGGTCGTGCGCAGGGCGAGTTCCACATGGCGGTCGTGGGACTTCGCGACGAGGGTGATCACCGGGGCGCCGGAGTCCAGGAGGGCCTTGACCTGGGGGTCCTCCGACGCCTTCGCGTTCGCGCGCCGGGTCGCGCCGAAGGCGACGAGCTGGGCGTGCTTGAACGTGATCTCCTGCCGCGCCCGTGCGAAGAACTCCGTGTCCCTCGGGTTCGCGCCCGGCCAGCCGCCTTCGATGAAGCCGACGCCGAAGTCGTCCAGGTGGCGGGCGATGGCCAGCTTGTCGGCGACGGTGAGGTTGATGCCTTCGCGCTGGGCGCCGTCGCGGAGGGTGGTGTCGAAGACGTGGAACGCGTCGTCGGTGTCGGTGGCGGTCATGGTCGGGGCTCCTCGATGCGGGTCGCGTGCTTCCTGGAAAACGAAAAGACCCCTCGCGGGTGCGAGAGGTCTGCGCGGGTCGCTGTGCGGCTTGCTCAGCTAGGACCGGCGCTTGTTGCTAATAATCGTGACGTTTGAGGGCACGGGGCAGTCTTGCACGGGTTTCGGGTGAGGGCGGGGGGTGTCTCAGTATGCGGGAGGGGTTTGGGACGCGCGCTCGTCTGCCTGGTGGAGATTTGCGGGCGGGTGCAGGCCGGTTCGTGGTTCTCGCGCCCACGCGGCGGAGCCGCACATCAGATGCAGCCCCGCGCCCCCAGCGGCATACAGTCCCGCCCACTACGACGTCACCCTTCGATCTTGTGCATCCAGCCGTGCTCGTCCTGCGTCGTTCCCCGCTGGATGTTCAGGAGGGCCTCGCGCAGCTTCAGCGTGACCTCGCCCGGCTCGCCGCCCGACTGCTGCCACTCCTTGCCCTCGCGCTTGACCGTGCCGACGGGGGTGATGACCGCTGCCGTGCCGCAGGCGAAGACCTCGGTGAGGGTGCCGTTCTCCGAGTCGCGCTGCCACTGGTCGATGGAGACGCGGGACTCCTCGGAGGTGTAGCCGAGGTCGCGGGCGACCTGGAGGAGGGAGTCGCGGGTGACGCCCTCCAGGATGGAGCCCGTGAGGGCGGGGGTGACGATCTTGTCGCCGTAGACGAAGTACAGGTTCATGCCGCCCAGTTCCTCGACCCACTTGTGCTCGACGGCGTCGAGGTAGCAGACCTGGTCGCAGCCCTTGGCGGCGGCCTCGGCCTGGGCGAGGAGGGAGGCCGCGTAGTTGCCGCCGGTCTTCGCGTCGCCCATGCCGCCGGGGACGGCGCGGACGCGGTCCTCGGAGAGCCAGATGGAGACGGGCTTGACGCCGCCGGGGAAGTACGCGCCGGCCGGGGAGGCGATGACGAGGAAGAGGTACTCGTTGGCCGGCTTGACGCCGAGGCCGACCTCCGTGGCGATCATGAAGGGGCGCAGGTAGAGGGATTCCTCGCCGCCGTGGGCCGGGACCCATGCCTCGTCCTGGCGGACCAGCGCGTCGCACGCCTCGATGAACGTCTCGACCGGCAGCTCGGGCATGCCGAGGCGGTGCGCGGACGCCTGGAACCGCTTCGCGTTCTTCTCCGGCCGGAAGACCGCGACCGAGCCGTCGGGCTGGCGGTACGCCTTGAGGCCCTCGAAGATCTCCTGCGCGTAGTGCAGGACGGTCGTCGCCGGGTCCAGGGAGAGCGGGCCGTAGGGGACGAGCTGGCCGTCGTGCCAGCCACGGCCCTCGGTCCAGCGGATCGTCACCATGTGGTCGGTGAAGTGGCGGCCGAAGCCGGGGTTCTTCAGGATGGCCTCGCGGTCGGCCGTGGCCAGGGGGACGGCGGACGGCTTGAGCTCGATCGTGGGCGTCGTCATGAGTGGTTGTCCTTCACCGGTTGTAGTGACGGCCGCGCACACCGTCGTACAGCACTCCCGTATTCCGCGGCTCCACGTTCGATTATCGCGCGGACGGCGGCGGCACGGGAGAAACGGGGTGATTGCGGCCTGGGGCAGATGCTTTCACCCGGCGAGGGCATGGCAAAAGCCGCCGGGCGCGGATGCGGCCCGGCGGCTTCGACGGCGGTTCCGGCCGCGCCCTGAAGGGGCGCGGGGAACTGCGCGACCAGCCACGACGGTGCCGCAGTCGAAAGACGGCACCTCGCAGCGGTTTCCCGCGATGTGCCTAGCTGGTTACTCGTACGACGAGGGCGTCGCCGATCTCGGAGGTGGACCGGGCCGGGAGCGAGGCGCGCTCGGTGAGGTCGGCGGTGACCGCCTCCTCGACGCGGGTCGCCTCGGCCTCGTAGCCGAGGTGGCGCAGCAGCAGGGCGACGGACAGGACCGTGGCGGTGGGGTCGGCCTTGCCCTGGCCGGCGATGTCGGGGGCGGAGCCGTGGACGGGCTCGAACATCGACGGGAAGTCACCGGAGGGGTTGATGTTCCCGGACGCGGCGACGCCGATGCCGCCGGAGACGGCCGCGGCGAGGTCGGTGATGATGTCGCCGAAGAGGTTGTCGGTGACGATGACGTCGAAGCGGGCGGGGTCGGTGACGAGGTAGATCGTCGCCGCGTCGACGTGGATGTAGTCGGTGGTGACCTCGGGGTACTCCTCGGCCACCTGGTTGAAGATGTTCGTCCACAGGTGCCCGGCGAAGGTCAGCACGTTGTTCTTGTGGACCAGCGTGAGCTTCTTGCGCGGGCGGGCCTGCGCGCGGGCGAAGGCGTCACGGACGACGCGCTCGACGCCGTACGCCGTGTTGACGGAGACCTCGGTGGCGACCTCGTGGGGCGTGCCCTTGCGGATCGTGCCGCCGTTGCCCGTGTACGGGCCTTCCGTGCCCTCGCGGACGACGACGAAGTCGATCTCGGGCTGGCCGGCGAGGGGGGTCGCGACGCCGGGGAGCAGCTTCGAGGGGCGCAGGTTGACGTGGTGGTCGAAGGCGAAGCGGAGCTTCAGGAGGAAGCCGCGCTCCAGGACGCCGGAGGGGACGCTCGGGTCGCCGATCGCGCCCAGCAGGATGGCGTCGTGGTTCTTGAGGGAGTCGAGGTCGGCGTCGGTGAGGGTCTCACCGGTCGCGTGGTAGCGCTGGGCGCCGAAGTCGTACTCCTTCGTCTCCAGCTTCACGTCCTCCGGGAGGACAGCGGAGAGGATCTTGAGGCCCTCGGCCACGACTTCCTGCCCGATGCCATCACCGGGGATCACTGCGAGATCGATGCTGGGAGACATGGCGGCAGCCTAGCCGCCGGTCCCAGGGGGTGACACGGGGCGTCCGCGATACGGACACCCCGTGTCTACCAGGATGCGGCTCCCGGTGACTCGGCGGCCGGTATCAGTGGCCGGTCTCGCCGCCGTTGTCCCGGCGGTCGAGGGCGCGCTGGAGGGCGGCGGCCGCGTTCTTGCGGTCGTTCTCACCGGTGCGGGACACACGGCGGACTCGGCGGCGGACGGTCGTCTCGGCCATGGGTGATCGGCTCCTTCTTCACCAAGGGAACGGGTACGAGACGCCGGTGGGCGGGGAGCTGCGGACCGCAGGGGTGGCTGCGTGGGGCCCGGCTCGCGTCCGCCGTTCGCTTGGTCGAGCGAGACGTTCGGCTCCTACAAAGTTACGGGGGCGGAGCGCCGTTGTCTGCACAGTTACTCGGACTTCCTACTATCTGAGACGGCACCCCCTCTGACCTGCGCTTCACGCGCTGTGCGTGGCGCCCCTGATCGTCCGCCAGCGCTTCAGGAAGAAGTGGAGGTACAGGGTCTCGGCGAGGACGGCGTACCCGAGGACCGCGAGCACGATCAGCAGGTCGCTCGTGAAGGACCCGGAGTGCGCCTGGACCAGGAAGTACCCGCCCAGCACCTCCGCGAGCGCCCCGGTGCTGAGTATGAACACGGCCGTCGCGACGTACGGGTACCCCATGTGCGTACCGGAGGACACGAGCCGCCCCTCCCACTCCAGGTACTCCCCGCCGAGGTGGGCGTTGATCTGGTGCTCGACCTTCATGACACCGCGCCCGGCGCGCTGCGAGCGGTGGTACTCCCCCAGCCAGATCAGCAGGCTGGCCTTGGCGGCGCCCGGTACGAAGACCAGGCAGGCGGGGATCAGCACGCCTTCGGGGAGGCTGGAGTTGAGGACGGCGGCGATGACGACCGCGAGCGAGGTGAACGCGAAGTTCATGATGGTGATGCGGTTGCTGATCGCCTGGAGGCTCTCCTGGCGAAGGGAGTTGTACTCGGCGAGGAGGGCGACGAGGACGGGGTCTTCCCGGGAGGTTCTGTCCGTCATCCTCTGATGCTGTCCAGCAGACCGTCCGGCAAGGCTCCGGAGGTGGCTGAGAAGGAGTACGCCAGGGTGCGGAACCCGGCCGCGCGGGCGCGGGACAGGTTGCGGGGGCGGTCCTCGACGACGAGCGTGGCCGCGGGGTCGAGGTGCTGGGCGGCGCGCTCGAACAGACCTTGTCCCGGGGTGCCCTTGGAGACGCCCTCGCGGCAGGAGAGGAAGACGAGGGCGGGGTCGATCCACTTGTCGAGGCGCAGGCGGCCGGCCTGTTTGGCGTACCAGAACGTCGTGTTGTTGGAGACGATGCCGATGCGGTGGGTCGCGGCCGCGGAGAGCAGCGCCTCGGCGGCCGGGTTCGCGGTGAGGAGTCTCTCCTCCAACTCCCTTATCAGGAAAGGGGAGACGGGCTGGCCGAGGCGGCGGGAGAGGGCCTTCCAGTAGTCCTGCTCGGACGTCTCGCTCAGGCTGAAGCGGTGCCACAGCTTGCGGCCCGCCTCGGCGACTTGCGTGCGGTCGAGGCCCAGGCGGTCGGCGAGGCCGGTGCGTTCGGTGAGGAGGAGGGTCTCCCACGGGTCGCAGAAGAGGACGTCGCCGAGGTCGAAGAGGACTGTGGACACCGGCTCCGGGCTCATCTCGTGTGCCTTCCCGCAGAGTTGGTCCGCCACGCGTGCCGTCGGGGTCCGGGGTGCGTGACGTTAGCACGCACCCCGGGACAGGTCAGCCCATGTGCGGATACGTGTAGTCCGTGGGCGCGACCAGCGTCTCCTTGATGGCCCTGGTCAGCGTCCAGCGCATCAGGTTCTGCGGGGCGCCCGCCTTGTCGTCGGTGCCGGAGGCCCGCCCGCCGCCGAAGGGCTGCTGCCCGACGACCGCGCCGGTGGACTTGTCGTTGATGTAGAAGTTCCCGGCCGCGTACCGGAGTTTCTCCATCGTGTACGCCGCTGCCGCACGGTCCCCGGCGATGACGGAGCCGGTGAGCGCGTAGTCGGAGACCGACTCCATCTGCGTCAGCATCGCGTCGTACGTGTCGTCCTCGTAGACGTGCACGGCGAGGAACGGGCCGAAGTACTCGGTGCGGAACACCTCGTTCTCCGGGTCCGTGCACTCGACGACCGTCGGGCGGACGAACCAGCCCACGGAGTCGTCGTAGGAGCCGCCCGCGACGATCGTGCACGTCGGGTCCTGCTCGGCGCGGTCGATCGCGGCCTTGTTCTTGGCGAACGCCCGCTCGTCGATGACCGCGCCGACGAAGTTGGCGAGGTCGGTGACGTCGCCCATGGTCAGGTGGTCGACCTCGGCGGCGAACTCCTCGCGGAAACCGTCGTTCCAGATGGACGCCGGGATGTAGGCGCGGGACGTCGCGCTGCACTTCTGGCCCTGGTACTCGAACGCGCCGCGCGTCAGCGCCGTCTTGAGGACCGCGCGGTCGGCGCTGGGGTGGGCGACGACGAAGTCCTTGCCGCCGGTCTCGCCGACGAGGCGCGGGTAGGCGCGGTACTTCTCGATGTTGGCGCCGACCGTCTTCCACAGGTACTGGAAGGTCCTGGTGGAGCCGGTGAAGTGGATGCCCGCCAAGTCGCGGTGCTCCAGGGCGACTTCGGAGACGGCGATACCGTCGCCGGTGACGAGGTTGATGACGCCCTTGGGGAGACCCGCTTCCTCAAGGAGCCGCATGAGCAGGACGGCCGCGTGGGTCTGCGTCGGCGACGGCTTCCAGACGACGACGTTGCCCATGAGAGCGGGCGCGGTCGGCAGGTTGCCCGCGATGGCGGTGAAGTTGAAGGGGGTGATCGCGTAGACGAACCCCTCCAGCGGGCGGTGGTCGAGGCGGTTCCACACGCCCGGGGAGTTCGCCGGGGGCTGCTCGGCGAGGATCTGGCGGGCGTAGTGGACGTTGAAGCGCCAGAAGTCGACCAGTTCGCAGGGCGTGTCGATCTCGGCCTGCTGGACCGTCTTCGACTGGCCCAGCATCGTCGACGCGGCGATCGTCTCCCGCCAGGGCCCGGCGAGCAGTTCGGCCGCCCGCAGGATGATCGCGGCCCGGTCGTCGAAGGCCATGGCCCGCCAGGCGGGGGCGGCGGCGAGAGCGGCGTCGATCGCGTCCCGCGCGTCCTGCTGGGTGGCGTTGCGGTAACTCCCCAGCACGGCCTGGTGGTTGTGCGGCTGAACAACGTCGAAGGCGTCCCCGCCGCCCATCCGCTTCTCGCCGCCGATCGTGCACGGCAGCTCGATCGGGTTCTCCGCGAGCTCCTTCAACTTGGCTTCCAGCCGGGCCCGTTCGGGAGAGCCGGGGGCGTAGCCGCGCACCGGCTCGTTGACGGGGGTGGGGACCTGGGTCACAGCGTCCATGGACAACTCCCTTGTAGATATCAGTGCTTGGTGAGCGTGGAGCGCGCACTGTGCTTGCCCGGGGGACAACCCCCGGACCCCCGGCAGACGCCGCAGCGGCCGTGCCGCAACGGCCACCGGGATCGGCCCCCGCACAGAGAAGCCGAGGCCGGCCCCCCTCCGACGAACCGCCTCATGCTGCGTCCGGCCGGAAGGCAGCCTCCGCGAAGCGGCCCTCTCCCGTCAGCCACGGCCGACCACGCTCCGCAGGAAGAACCTCAGGTTCGCCGGCTTCTCCGCGAGGCGTCTCATGAAGTAGCCGTACCAGTCCGTCCCGTACGCCGTGTACACCCGCATCCGGTGTCCCTCGGCGGCCAGCCGCAGGTGTTCGTCGCTGCGGATGCCGTACAGCATCTGGAACTCGTACTCGTCGGGCTTGCGGTGGGCGCGGTGGGCGAGTTCCTGGGCGATGGAGATCAGGCGGGGGTCGTGGGAGCCGATCATGGGGTAGCAGTCGCCGTCCATGAGGGTGCGCAGGATGCGGACGTACGCCTTGTCGATCTCGTGTTTTTGTTGGTACGCGACTTCGGCGGGCTCTTTGTACGCGCCCTTGACCAGGCGGACCCTGCTGCCGCTCGCGGCGAGGCGGCGGGCGTCGGTCTCGGTGCGGAACAGGTACGCCTGGATGACGCAGCCGGTCTTCGGGAAGTCGCGGCGCAGGTCCGTGTGAATCGCGAACATCGAGTCGAGGGTGGTGTGGTCCTCGGCGTCGAGGGTCACGGTCGTACCGATCGCGTCGGCGGCCTCGACGACCCGGCGGACGTTGCGGTGCGCGGTCTCGGGGCCGTCGGGGAGGGACTGGCCGAACATCGACAGCTTGACGGAGACCTCGGCGCGCTCGCCGAGGCCGAGGTCGCCGAGGCGTTCGAGGAGCCGGAGGTAGGCGTCGCGGGCGGCGGTGGCCTGCGCGGGGGTCGTGATGTCCTCGCCGACGACGTCGAGGGTGAGGTCGAGGCCCTTCGCCGTGAGGTCGGTGACGATCGGGACGACGTCGTCGACCGTCTCGCCGGGGATGAACCGGTCGACGACCTGCCTGGTCACCGGGGCCGCCGAGATCAGGCGGCGCATCCGGTCGCTGCGCGAGGCGGCGAGAATCACGGGACCCAGCACGGGCACCTCCACAGACATAAAGCACCAAGTCACCGTGAACCTATGGATCTCTCCGATCGTGGGCCATCGACAGGTGTCACGCATCCGTGGCGGGGATCTCAGACAGATGTATGAACCGCCCCCGTCCCTGGCGCAGAATGGCCGGGTGACCCCGACCTACCAGGACCTCGTGGACGAGATCTCCGGCCTCCTCGGCGTCCCCGCGACCCTGGAGAGCCGGGACTTCGAACTGATCGCGTTCGGCGCGTACGACAGCGACGCCGACCTGGACGCCTCCGCGCTCGACCCGGTCCGCGCGCGCTCGATCCTGACCCGGCGTTCGACGGCCGCCGTACGGGAGTGGTTCGAGGGGTTCGGGATCACCCGCGCGAGCGGGCCCGTACGGATCCCGCCGACCCCGGAGGCGGGGGTGAACCGGGGCCGGATCTGCCTCCCCGTACGCCATCGCGGCGTCGTCCTCGGCTACGTCTGGCTCCTCGACTCCGGCACCCTCGACGACGCCCGGCTGGCGGCGGCCATGGAGGTGACGGCGCGGATCGGGGTGCTGCTCGGGGACGAGGCGCGGCACGGGGCGGACCTGAGCCGGGAGCTGCGGGCGGTGCTGGACGCGGAGGCCGGCTGGCAGCGGGACATGGCGGTCGCGGAGCTGCGTACGGCGGTGGGCGACCGGGCGGACGGCGCGTGCGTGGTGGTGTGCGTGACGCCGTGGGCGGCGGAGGTGCCGTCGGTGCGGACGGTGCCGGGGGCGGTCGCGCTGTGCGGGGTGACGCAGGGTCTCGCGGTGCTGGTCCGGCTCCGGCCGGGCGTCGACGCCGGGGTACGGCTCCTGGAGCGGGCCGGGGCGGACGCCGTCGCCGGGGTCTCGGCTCCCCGGGTGGGCCTCGGTGAGCTGGGGCTCTCCTGGACGGAGGCGTCCTCGGCGGCGCGGGCGGCGCGGGCCGAGCCGCGGTTCGGGCCGGTCGCGGAGTGGGGGCGGATCGGGGCGTACCGGCTGCTGACGGCGCTGGGGCCGGCCGCCGATCCCGCCGTGGCGCCGCTGCTCTCCCCCTCCCAGCGGGAGCTGGCGCGGACGGCCGAGGTGTATCTCGACTGCGCGGGGCAGGCGGGGCGGACGGCGGCGGTGCTGGGGATCCACCGGCAGACGCTGTACTACCGGCTGTCGCGGGTGGAGCAGTTGACGGGGCTGGACCTGGGGGACGGGGAGGACCGGCTGTTGCTGCACATGGCGTTGAAGGGGGCGCGGCTGTGAGGTGAGGGGGCGGGCGGCCGGGGACAAAGGGGGCGACTGTTGAAAACGATTGTCATCATGCTACGGTCTGGGCGACTGTGCCCTTGACCGCCCCTTTACCCGGAGTGCTCCGTGCGCCTGCCCGCTCGCCGTCTCATACCCGCCACGGCCCTCACCGCCGCCTCGGCCCTGCTCCTGTCGGGCTGCTTCACGGGGTCGTCCGAGTCGAGCGGCGACGGCGGCAAGCGCATCCGCGTCGCGATGATGCAGCCGCCGAGGTCGGGCCTGTCCCCGCTCTCCGACGACGCGTTCAAACTGTCCCGCTGGTCCACGGCGGAAACCCTCGTGAAGCTGGACGCCGACGGCGACGCCCAGCCCGCGCTGGCCACCAAGTGGACGCGTTCGGGGAAGAGTTGGACGTTCGCCCTGCGCGACGGCGTCACCTTCCACGACGGTACGGCGCTGGACGCCGAGGCGGTCGTCCGCTCCCTGGCGAGGGCCGCCGGCGCCGCCCCCAAGCCCCGCATCCTGGACGGCGTGGAGCTGACGGCGCGGGCGTCCGGTGACAACGTCGTCGTCACGACCGGTGACGAGGACCCGCTCCTCCCCCAGCGCCTCAGCTCCCCCCAGCTCTCGATCCTCGCGGCGAAGGCGTACACCGGGAAGACGGTGAACCCGCTCGGCGCCGGCACCGGCCCCTTCGAACTGGTCAAGGTGAACGGCACCTCGTCCGCGACCCTCGACCGGTACGACGGCTACTGGGGCACCAAGGCCAAGTCCCCCGGCATCGACGTGAAGTTCGTCCCCGACGGCACCGCCCGCGCGGCGGCCCTGCGCAGCGGCGAGGCGGACATCGTCGAGGCGGTCCCCGTGTCGCAGGCGGCGCTGCTCGACAAGAAGCTGATCACCGAAGTCCCGATGCCCCGCACCAACACCCTCTACCTGAACACTTCTTCGGGCCCCTTCAAGAACGCCTCCCTGCGCGCCGCCGCCCGCGAGGCCGTGGACGCCGAGTCGATCGTGAAGGGCGTGTACGAGGGCCGCGCGGACGTCGCTCAGGGGCTGCTCGGCCCCGCGCTGCCGTGGGCCGCCGGGCTGCGCAAGCCGGTGACGCGCGCCGCCGCCACCGACCCGAAGGGCGCGAGCATCACCATCGGCACGTTCACCGACCGCGCCGAACTCCCGGAGGTCGCCGCCGCGCTCCAACAACAGCTCCAGAAGGCCGGGTTCAAGGTGAAGCTGGAGGTGCGGGAGTACGCGGCGATCGAAGCGGACGCGCTCGCCGGGAAGTTCGACGCGTTCATCCTCTCCCGGGCGACCGTCCTCGACTCCGGTGACCCGGCGGCGTACCTGTACAGCGACTTCGCCTCGGACGGCTCCTTCAACATCGCGCAGCTCAAGAACCCCGCCGTGGACGCCGAGTTGAAGAAGGCGGGCGCTCAGCCGACCGGGGACGCGCGGCGGGCCGCGATCATCGCCGGGGAGGCCGCCGTGCTGGGGACGGACGCGGCTGTGCCGATGCTGCACGAGCGGGTGATCCAGGGGGACGCGGCCGGGGTGGAAGGCGCCGCGCACGACCCGCGCGAGCGGGAGTTGGTCACGGCTTCGACGTACGTCGGTTCATGAGGTCCTTCCCGCGTCCGAGTCCCGCCGGCCTGACCCGGACTCTCGGTCTCCTCACGGTCGTCGCGGCCGTCGGACTGCTCCCCTGGCTCTCCGGGAACGACCCCGCGCTGACCGTCCTGCGGGCCCGCTCCGCCGAGCAGGAGCCGACGAAGGAGGCCCTCGACGCGATCCGCCGGGACCTCGGGCTGGACGCCGGTCCCCTGTCCCTGCTGGGGAGTTGGGCCGCCGACCTGCTGCGCGGCGACCTCGGCACGTCCTGGGTGTCCGGCACCGACGTCCTGCCGTCGGTCACCGCCGGGCTCCAGGTCTCGCTGGCCCTGATGGGCGCGGCCCTCGGCGTCGCGATCCTGCTGGCCGCGCTGCTCGTCGCGCCGGTACTGGTGCGCGGGCGGGGTTCGGCGGGCGCCGGGGCCGCGATGCTGGCGGCCGTACCGGAGTTCCTGCTCGCGACCGTCGCGCTGCTGGCGTTCGGGGTGTGGCTCGGCTGGCTCCCCACGTCCGGCTGGGAGGGCCCGACGCACATGGTCCTGCCCGCCGTCGCCCTCGGCGTCCCGGCCGGCGGGCTGCTGGGGCGGCTCGTCGCGGACGCGCTGCCGTCCGTCCTTGACGAGCGGTGGGTCGAGCTGTGGCGGGGCGCAGGGGTGAGCCGTACGCGGGTCGCCGGGGCGGCGCTGCGGCGTGTACTGCCGCCGCTCGTACCGCAGTTCGGGATGGCCGCCGTCGGCCTGACGGGCGGCGCGGTCGCCGTGGAGACCGTCTTCGCGGTCCCCGGCATCGGCCGTACGGCGCTCGGCGCGGCCAAGTCGCAGGATCTGCCGCTGCTCCAGGGCTCGGTGCTGGCCCTGCTGCTGCTCGGGCTCGTCATCGGGGCGCTGTCTGCGCTGCTGCGGCGCCGGCTGCTGGGGCCGGCCCTGCGGGACGCGTCGCTCACGCTGCCGCCGCCCCGGCCGGTCCGGGTGCCGGTCGCGGTGCCGGTGACGCTGTTCGCGCTGCTCGCGGTGGCGATCGGGTGGGGGCTGCTGCGTGATCCGTACGCCGTGAACACGAACGAGCGGCTCCTGGCGCCGAGTTGGGGGCATCCGCTGGGCACGGACGGGCTGGGCCGGGATGTGCTCGCGCGGCTCGGGCACGGGGCCGCCACGACCGTCGGGACCGCGGCGGCCGTCTGTCTGCTGGGGCTGCTCGTCGGGCTCGCGCTCGGGTTCCTGCCCGGCGTCGCCTCGGGGGCCGCGGACATCGCGAACGCGCTGCCGCCGGTCATCGTGGGAATTCTGGTCGCGGCGGTGACCGGGCCCGGAACCGGCGGTGCCGCCTTGGCCGTCGCGCTGGTGTCGTGGCCCGCGCTCGCCGCGCACTCGGCCGCGCTGGTGCAGGAGGTCCGGGCCTCGGCGTTCCTCACCGCCCAACGGGCCATCGGGGCGACGCCGTTGTGGATCCTCACCCGGCATGTGCTGCCCACGGTGGCGAGGCCGGTCGCCCGGCACGCGCTGCTGCGGCTGCCGGGGGTGGCGCTGGCGCTGGCCTCGCTCGGGTTCCTCGGGCTCGGGGCCCAACCCCCGGCGCCCGAATGGGGGTTGCTGCTCGACGAGTCACGGGCCTACGTGGAGCGGGCGCCCTGGGCGGCGCTGGCGCCCGCGGTGGCTTTGGCGGTGCTGGCGGGGCTCGCGGTGTCGGGGGCAGCGTTCGTGGAGGGGCGGGAGCGGCGGAGGGCGAAGGATGAGGTGTCTCTTGCAGCATGATGAAGTGGTGGAAGCCAAAAGGGGGTTGAAGAGCGAGCAGATGCCTGCTCCCCTGCTCTGCGTCCGTGACCTCCGGGTCTCCTTCTCCGGCGTCGAAGCCGTCCGGGGCGTCTCCTTCGACGTCCGGCCCGGTGAAGTCCTCGCGATCGTCGGGGAGTCGGGCGCCGGGAAGTCGCTCACGGCCCGCGCGCTGCTCGGGATGCTGCCGAGGGAGGCGGTGCGAACCGGTTCCGTGACACCGGACTTGTCGGGTGAGCGGGGGCGGCGAATCGCGCTGGTCCCCCAGGACGCACTGTCCGCCCTCTCCCCCGTCCACCCCGTCGGGGACCAACTCGCCGCCGCCGTACGGTCGGTGCGGCGTATCTCGCGGGCCGAGGCGCGTGCCGTGGCCGTCGCCGCGCTGGAGCGGGTCGGCATTCCGGACGCCGCGCGGAAGGCGCGGGCGTATCCGCACGAGTACTCCGGGGGGATGCGGCAGCGGGCGGTCGTCGCGATGGCGACCGTCAACGAGCCGGAGATCCTCGTCGCCGACGAGCCCACGACCGCGCTGGACGAGGAGCGGCGCGAGCAGGTCCTCGGGCTGCTGCGGGCCCAGCCGGCCGCGCTGGTCCTGGTGACGCACGATGTGGAGGCGGTCCGGCGCCACGCGGACCGGGTGCTGGTGATGTACGCCGGACAGGTCGTCGAACTCGGTTCCGTGGAGCGGGTGCTGGAGACGCCGCGGGCGCCCTACACGGCCGGGCTGCTGGCCTCGCTGCCCCGGCCGGGCGGGCCGGAGCGGCTGCCCGTCCTCGCCGGGCACCCCCCGTTGCCGGGGGCGATGCCGGCGGGGTGCGCGTTCGCGCCGCGCTGCTCGTTCGCGACGGAGGTGTGCCGGGTCGAGGAGCCCCGGCTCCGCGAGACCGACGGGCGGACGGTCGCCTGCCACCATGGGGAGAGCGTGTGAGCGAGTACCTTCTCGACGTCCGTGACCTCGTCGTCCGCTACGGTTCCGCGCTCGCCGTGGACCACGTGTCCTTCTCGCTGCGGGCCGGCGAGACGCTCGCGCTGGACGGGCCGAGCGGGTGCGGGAAGTCGTCCACCGCGCTGGCCGTGCTGCAGCTGCGCCGCCCCGACTCGGGTGAAGTGCGCTTCGAGGGCCGGGAGTTGACCGGGCTGTCCGAACCGGAGCTGCGGGCGGTGCGCCCCCGTATGCAGCCCGTCTTCCAGGATCCCTACGGCTCGCTGAGCCCTCGCCACCGGGTCCGGGACGCCGTCGCCGAGCCGCTGAAGGTCCAGGGCCGCTGGGATCCGGCGACCGGCCCCGCGAAGGTCGCCGAACTCCTCGACCGGGTCGGCCTCGCCCCCGCCCACGCGGACCGGCGCCCCCACGAGCTGTCCGGCGGCCAGTGCCAACGCGTCGGCATCGCGCGGGCGTTGGCCTCGCAGCCCCGGCTCCTGGTCCTCGACGAGCCGGTGTCGGCGCTGGACCCGTCGGTGCGGGCCGGGGTGCTCAACCTGCTCGCCGATCTGCGGGACGAGCTGGGGCTCGGGTACCTGTTCATCTGTCACGACCGGTCGGTGGTACGGCACTTCGCGGACCGGGTCGTGGAGATGAGGGACGGGCGGATCACGTCACCGCAGGCATGAGAAAGGGCGGACCGATGCGACTCGGTCCGCCCTGAAGACTTTTGGCCTCAGACCAGGTTCACCGCGCGGGCCGACGTCGCGCCGATCTCCTCGGCCACCTCCGTCAGCACGCTCGCGGCGACCGCCTCGTCGACCGTGAGGACGGCCAGCGCCTCCCCGCCGGCGGCGGAGCGGGCGACCTGCATGCCGGCGATGTTGATGCCGGCCTCGCCGAGGACGCGGCCGAGCGTGCCGACGACGCCCGGCCGGTCCTCGTACCGCAGGACGAGCAGGTGGTCGGCGACGGCGAGGTCGACGTCGTACTCGCCCACGGCGACGATCTTCTGGACGTTCTTGGTGCCGGCCAGCGTGCCGGAGACCGAGACCTCCTCGCCGTCGGAGAGGGTGCCGCGGACGGTCACGACGTTGCGGTGGTCGGTGGCCTCGGAGGAGGTCGTGAGACGCACCTCGACGCCGCGCTCCTGGGCGAACAGGGGGGCGTTGACGTAGGAGACCGTCTCGTCGACGACGTCCTCGAAGACACCCTTGAGCGCGGACAGCTCCAGCACCTTCACATCGTGCTGCGTGATCTCGCCGTACACCTCGACGTCGAGGCGGACGGCGACCTCACCGGCGAGGGCGGTGAAGATGCGGCCCAGGCGCTCGGCGAGCGGCAGCCCCGGCTTGACGTCCTCGGCGATGACGCCGCCCTGGACGTTGACCGCGTCGGGGACCAGCTCGCCGGCGAGGGCGAGGCGGACCGACTTCGCGACCGCGATGCCCGCCTTCTCCTGGGCCTCGTCGGTGGAGGCGCCCAGGTGGGGGGTGGAGATGACCTGGTCGAACTCGAAGAGCGGGGAGTCGGTGCACGGCTCCTTCGCGTAGACGTCGAGGCCGGCCCCGGCGACGCGGCCTTCCTTCAGCGCCGAGTACAGCGCCTCCTCGTCGACGATCCCGCCGCGCGCGGCGTTGACGATGCGGACGGTCGGCTTGACCTTGCGCAGCGCCTCGTCGCCGATGAGGCCGACGGTCTCGGGGGTCTTGGGGAGGTGGACGGTGATGAAGTCGGAGACTTCGAGCAGCTCGTCCAGGGAGAGGACCTTGACGCCCATCTGGGCGGCGCGCGCGGGCTGGATGTAGGGGTCGTAGGCGACGACCTTCATGCCGAACGCGGACATCCGCTGCGCGACGAGCGCGCCGATGCGGCCGAGGCCGACGACGCCGAGGGTCTTCTCGGCCAGCTCGACGCCGGTGTACTTGCTGCGCTTCCACTCGCCGTTCTTGAGCGCGGCGTTGGCCTGCGGGATGTGCCGCGCGGTGGCGAGCAGCAGGCCGCAGGCGAGTTCGGCGGCGGTGACGATGTTGGAGGTGGGCGCGTTGACGACCATCACGCCGGCCTTGGTGGCGGCGGACACGTCGACGTTGTCGAGGCCGACGCCGGCTCGCGCGACGACCTTCAGCTTGTTCGCGGCGGCGATGGCCTCGGCGTCCACCTTGGTGGCGGAGCGGATCAGGATCGCGTCGACATCGGCGATGGCGGGGAGCAGTTCGGCTCGGTCCGCTCCGTTGCAGTGCCGGATCTCGAAGTCGGGGCCAAGCGCGTCCACGGTCGCGGGCGACAGCTCTTCAGCGATGAGTACGACAGGTTTCGAGCTCACGTGAGTCCTCACAGGTCCAGTGCCGTGCGGACGGCCGTCCCGGCGGCCGCAGGCGGAGGAGGGGGCTACCGCGGAAGACGCACGACACTGTGGGCCTGACGCGTGATGTGCAGCAGTGTAATAGCGCCGGGAGGTGTCTTAGACGTCTCGGGAAAATTACGGGACAGGGCTCCGGCAAAAGGCGTGCGGAGGGGCCGGAACGCGTCGTACCGGCCCCTCCGTCAGAGGCTCACGCCTCTTCGTTCACCCAGCTCATCAGCTTGCGGAGCTGCTTGCCGGTGGTCTCGAGCAGGTGCTCGGAGTCGGCGTCCTTGTACTCGTTGTACTTCTTCAGGCCGCCGTGGTACTCGTCCATCCAGTTCTGGGCGAAGGTGCCGTCCTGGATCTCGGCGAGGACCTGCTTCATCTCGGCCTTGGTGGCGTCGGTGATGATGCGGGGGCCGGTGACGTAGTCGCCCCACTCGGCGGTCTCGGAGACGGACCAGCGCATCTTCTCCAGGCCGCCCTCGTACATGAGGTCGACGATGAGCTTCAGCTCGTGCAGGCACTCGAAGTAGGCGATCTCGGGCTGGTAGCCGGCCTCGACCAGCGTCTCGAAACCGGCCTTGACCAGGGCGGACGTACCACCGCAGAGGACGGCCTGCTCACCGAACAGGTCGGTCTCGGTCTCCTCGGTGAAGGTCGTCTTGATGACGCCGGCCCGGGTGCCGCCGATGGCCTTGGCGTACGACAGGGCGAGCGCGAAGGCGTTGCCCGTGGCGTCCTTCTCGACGGCGGCGATCGCGGGGACGCCGCGGCCCTCCTCGTACTGGCGGCGGACGAGGTGGCCGGGGCCCTTGGGGGCGACCAGGGCGACGTCGACGCCCTCGGGGGCCTTGATGAAGCCGAAGCGGATGTTGAAGCCGTGGGCGAAGAACAGCGCGTCGCCGTCCTTCAGGTTCGGGGCGATGGACTCCTCGTAGACCTTGGCCTGGATCGGGTCCGGGATCAGGATCATGATGAGGTCGGCCTCGGCGGCGGCCTCGGCGGGGCTCACCACGCGCAGGCCCTGCTCCTCGGCCTTGGCCTTGGACTTGGAGCCCTCGTGCAGGCCGACGCGGACGTCCACGCCCGAGTCGCGCAGGGACAGCGCGTGGGCGTGGCCCTGGCTGCCGTAGCCGATGACCGCGACCTTGCGGCCCTGGATGATGGACAGGTCGGCGTCGGCGTCGTAGAACAGCTCGGCCACTGTGGGTTCTCTCCTTGAGTGCAGGTGTTGCGTCCCACCCCACCGTATGACGGCGGGGTGGGGGGAAGTTCCGGGGTCTCGGTATACGGATTACGCGCTGCGGTCGAGGGCGCGCAGCGAGCGGTCCGTGATGGAGCGGGAGCCGCGGCCGATGGCGATCGTGCCGGACTGGACGAGCTCCTTGATGCCGAAGGGTTCCAGCATCTTCAGCATGGCGCCGAGCTTGTCGGCGCCGCCGGTGGCCTCGATGGTGACGGCCTCCGGGGAGACGTCGACGGTCTTGGCGCGGAAGAGCTGGACGATCTCGACGATCTGGGAGCGGGTCTCGTTGTCGGCGCGGACCTTCACCAGAACGAGTTCGCGGTGGACGGCCTGTGCGGGTTCCAGTTCGACGATCTTCAGGACCTCGACGAGCTTGTTGAGCTGCTTGGTGACCTGTTCCAGGGGCAGTGCGTCGACGCTCACGACGATGGTGATGCGGGAGATGTCGGCGTGTTCGGTGACCCCGACGGCGAGGGAGTCGATGTTGAAGCCGCGGCGGGAGAACAGGGCGGCGATCCTGGCGAGGATGCCGGGCTTGTTCTCGACCAGGACGGAGAGCGTGTGCTTGGACATGTTCTGCTGAAGCTTTCTCTCAGTCGTCTTCGTTGTCGCCGAAGTCGGGGCGGACGTTCAGGGCGGCCATGATCTCGTCGTTGGAGGCGCCGGCGGCGACCATCGGCCACACCATGGCGTCCTCGTGGACGATGAAGTCGATGACGACCGGGCGGTCGTTGATCGCGTTGGCCTCTTCGATGACCTTGTCGAGGTCGTCCGGGGACTCGCAGCGGATCGCGTGGCAGCCCATCGCCTCGGACAGCTTCACGAAGTCGGGGATGCGGGTGCCGCGCGCCTCGGGGTTGACGTCCTCGGGGCCGGAGTGCAGGACCGTGTTCGAGTAGCGCTGGTTGTAGAACAGGGTCTGCCACTGGCGGACCATCCCGAGGGCGCCGTTGTTGATGACGGCGACCTTGATCGGGATGTTGTTCAGGGCGCAGGTGGTGAGTTCCTGGTTGGTCATCTGGAAGCAGCCGTCGCCGTCGATGGCCCAGACGGTGCGCTCGGGCCGGCCCGCCTTGGCGCCCATGGCCGCGGGGACCGCGTACCCCATGGTCCCGGCGCCGCCGGAGTTGAGCCAGGTCGCCGGGTTCTCGTACTGGATGTAGTGGGCGGCCCACATCTGGTGCTGGCCGACGCCCGCGGCGAAGATCGTGCCCTCGGGGGCGAGCTGGCCGATGCGCTCGATGACCTGCTGGGGGGAGAGCGTGCCGTCCTCGGGCAGGTTGTAGCCCAGGGGGTAGGTGTCGCGCCAGCGGTTGAGGTCCTTCCACCAGGCCGTGTAGTCGCCCTGGTGGCCCTCGCTGTGCTCCTTCTGGACGGCCTGGACGAGGTCGGCGATGACCTCGCGGGCGTCCCCGACGATCGGGACGTCGGCGGCGCGGTTCTTGCCGATCTCCGCGGGGTCGATGTCCGCGTGGACGATCTTCGCGTCGGGGGCGAAGCTGTCGAGCTTGCCGGTGACGCGGTCGTCGAAGCGGGCGCCGAGGGTGACGAGCAGGTCGGACTTCTGCAGCGCGGTGACCGCGGCGACGGAGCCGTGCATGCCGGGCATGCCCAGGTGCTGGGGGTGGCTGTCGGGGAAGGAGCCCAGCGCCATCAGGGTGGTGACGACGGGGGCGCCGGTCAGCTCGGCGAGGACCTTCAGCTCGGCCGTCGCCTGCGCCTTGATGACACCGCCGCCGACGTACAGCACGGGCCGCTTGGCCTGGGTGATCAGCTTGGCTGCCTCGCGGATCTGCTTGGCGTGCGGCTTGGTCACCGGGCGGTAGCCGGGCAGGTCCATGACCGGCGGCCAGGAGAACGTCGTCCTCGCCTGGAGGATGTCCTTGGGGATGTCGACCAGGACCGGTCCGGGGCGGCCGGTGGAGGCGATGTGGAACGCCTGCGCGATCGTGCGCGGGATGTCCTCGGCCTTGGTGACCAGGAAGCTGTGCTTGGTGATCGGCATGGTGATGCCGACGATGTCCGCCTCCTGGAAGGCGTCCGTGCCGATCGCGGCGGAGACGACCTGCCCGGTGATCGCCACGAGCGGCACCGAGTCCATGTTCGCGTCCGCGATCGGGGTGACCAGGTTGGTGGCGCCCGGCCCGGAGGTCGCCATGCAGACGCCGACCTTGCCGGTGGCCTGCGCGTAACCGGTCGCCGCGTGACCGGCGCCCTGCTCGTGGCGGACCAGGACGTGGCGCACCCGCTTGGAGTCCATCATCGGGTCGTACGCCGGCAGGATCGTGCCGCCGGGGATACCGAAGACCGTGTCCGCACCGACCTCCTCAAGGGAGCGGATGAGGGACTGCGCACCCGTGACGTGCTCGACGGGCGTGGCGTGTCCTCCGGATCGGGGCCGCGGCTGCGGATGCGGGGTGGCCCCGGTGGCCTGCTCGGTCATCGTCATTCTCTTCTCGATGCTGAGGGTTTTTGCGGGTTTTGTGCGGAGTGCGGCGGTTGCCCGGAGGGCGTCCGTGCAACAAAAAACCCCTCGTGCCGGAAGGCAAGCGAGGGGAGCGCGTCGGGTGCGTGCGCTGGGAGTTCCGGGTCTTCCGGGCGTCCACAGCTTCAGCCGACGCGCTGTCCAAGTACGAGAATTCGGGTGCGCATGGCACTGACCCTCCCCCCGACGCGCACCCAGTGTCAAGCGGGTGGGACGGGGGTCTCAGTATGTGGGCCACGGTGTCAGCTGTGCGCCGGCCCCCCGCCCGCCAGCACCGGTTCCCCGGGCCCGTGCGGAACCGGATAGTGCCCGGACGCCAGCGCCCTGCGCAAGCGGTACTCGTCGAGCGGCTCGGAGAACGCCGCGCCCTGGCCGTGCGTGCACCCCATCTCCCGCAGGGCGACGACCTGGTCGGGCAGGTCGACCCCTTCGGCGACGGTGTCGAGGCCCAGGTCGGCGGCGATCCTGAGGACCCCGGCGGTGATCTTGTGCAGCCGCGCGGACTCCACGACGCCCTCGACGAGCCCCCGGTCCAGCTTGAGGACGTCGACAGGCAGCCTGCGCAGCGCCGTGAGCCCCGTACAGCCCGTGCCGAGACCGTCGAGGACGATCCGGACGCCGAGCCGCCGCAGGGCGCCCAGACGCCGTTCCAGGTCCTCCAGGGGCACCTGCGGGTCGACGTCGGCCAGTTCGACCGTGAGCGCCCCGGACGGCAGCCCGTGCCGGGTCAGCAGCGCCTCGATGGAGGCGAGCGGCGAGGACCGGTCGACGAGGCGCCGCGCGCCCGTGCGGACCGTCACCGGCACGGACAGTCCCGTCGCCGCGCGCTCGGCGGCCCGCTCGACCGCCTCGGCCAGCACCCACTGCGCCAGCTCGGCCGTCTTGTCACCGTCCTCGGCGACCCGCAGGAACTCGGCCGGCGTGAACAGCACCCCCTGCGAGGACCGCCAGCGCGCGAGCGCCGCGACGGACGAGATCCGGCCGTCCGCGAGCCGTACGACGGGCTGGTGCACGAGCGTGAACTCGCCGTCGTTGAGCGCCGCGCGCAGCCGCGTGGCCAGCTCCGCCTTGCGCACCACGTCCTGCTGCATCTGCGGCTGGTACAGCTCGACGCGGCCCTTGCCGCCGGACTTCGCCCGGTACATCGCGAGGTCCGCGTTGCGCAGCAGCTCGCCCGCGCCCAGACCCGGTTCGGCGAAGGCGACGCCGATGGAGGCGGCGACCCGTACGTCGTTGCCGTCGATGGCGTAGGGCTGCGACAGGGCGATCCTGAGGCGGTCGGCGAGCTCCAGGATGTGCCGTTCGCGGGCGCTGCGGTCGCGGGAGTTGTCGCCCATGATGAGCGCCGCGAACTCGTCGCCGCCGAGCCGGGAGGCGGTGTCGCCCTGCCGGACGGCGTCCTGGAGGCGGCGGGCGGCCTGGATCAGCAGGTCGTCCCCGGCGGCGTGGCCGATGGTGTCGTTGACGGCCTTGAAGCCGTCGAGGTCGATGAACAGGACGGCCGTGTTGCGCAGGGCGTGGCCCCGGTCGGAGCTGCGGCGGCCGGAGAGCGCCTGCTGGACGCGCTGCGTGAACAGGGCGCGGTTGGGCAGGTCGGTGAGCGGGTCGTGCTCGGCGCTGTGCTGGAGCTGGGCCTGCAGCCGGACGCGTTCGGTGACGTCGCGGCTGTTGAAGATCAGGCCGCCGTGGTGGCGGTTGACGGTGGACTCCACGTTCAGCCAGCCGCCGTCGCCGGAGCGGAAGCGGCACTCGATACGGGTGGTGGGTTCGTCGTAGGGGTTGATGGCGAGGAAGCGGCGCACCTCGTGGACGACGCCGCCGAGGTCGTCGGGGTGGATGAAGTGGGCGAGCTCGCGGCCGAGCATCTCCTCGGCGGGGCGGCCGTACACGCCCGCCGCGGCCGGGGAGACGTACTTCAGGGCGCCGCTCGGGGCGGCGATCATGATGACGTCGCTGGAGCCCTGGACCAGGGAGCGGAAGTAGTTCTCCTTCTGCGCCAGCTCCTGGGTGAGCTTGACGTTGTCGAGGAGCATGATGCCCTGGCGGACGACGAGGGCGAGGACGACGGCGCCTCCGGTGAGCAGGACGACGCGGTCGACGCTGCGGCCGTTGAGGACGTTGTAGAGGATGCCCAGGGTGCAGACGGCGGCCGCGAGGTAGGGCGTGAGGGCGGCCAGGGAGCCCGTGATGGGGCGGGTGGTCTGGTAGCGGTCGGGGGGCGGTGTGCTGGGCCTCGGGCGCGGGCGGTCGAGGGTCGGCGGCGCGGGGTGGCGGTGGTCGCGGCCCGGGATGTGCTCGTGGACCACGCGGGGGTCGCCGCCCCAGGCGCTGGTGCCGGTCTCGGCGCGGGAACCGGCGACGGCCCAGGGCGCGTACGCCAGCAGGAGGGAGCCGGCGAACCAGCCGGCGTCCAGGAGCTGGCCGGAGTGGTAGCCGTTGTGCAGCAGCGGGGAGGTGAACAGGGCGTCGCACATCACCGTGAGCGCGAGGGCGCCGACGGCCGTGTTGACGGCGGTGCGGTTCACCGAGGACCTGCGGAAGTGCAGGACGAGGACCATGCTGACCAGCGCGATGTCCAGCAGCGGGTACGCCAGGGACAGGGCCGTGTGCGCGACGCCGGTGCCGTCGAACTTGGCGGCCTGGGCGAGGGCGAGGCTCCAGGAGAGCGTCAGCAGGGAGCCGGCGATCAGCCAGGCGTCCAGCGCGAGGCAGACCCAGCCGGCCTTCGACACGGGCCGGGTGGCGAGCACCAGGAGGCCGACGATGGCGGGCGGCGCGAAGCACAGGAAGAACAGGTCGGCGTAGCTCGGGCTCGGGACCGGGACGCCGAGGACGACCTCGTACCAGCCCCAGACGAGGTTGCCGAGCGAGGCCATCGCGGAGGAGAGGGCGAACAGCAGCCAGGCCGGTCGAAAGCGGACGTGGCGGCTGCGGGCGTAGAAGAAGCACGACACGGCGGCGGTGCCGGCGGCCGCGCTGAGCCCGAAGTCGCCCATGATCAGGGCGAGTCGCCGATCGCCCCAGCCGAGCGCGGAGCCGACGGCGTAGCCCGCGCAGACCAGGGCGATGAGGAGTTGGTGGACCAGGGTGCGGGTGGAGCCCCGGGAGGCCGGAGGCCGGGGCGGTGGCGTCCCCGGTGCGGGGTGGGGGCGCAGCATGTCGTCGAGCGTCGTCGTCATGGCGGAGGGCGGCGCGTTCACCAGGGCCTCCCGGTCTGCTTCGGCCCCGGGCGGCGGTGGTCGCCTGCGTGGGGCGGGTGGTCGGTGCCGACGTGGGACGCGCTGTTCCGGTTGCCGTGCGCGGTGGTCTCGGCGGTGGTGTGACCGCCTTGCGAGCCGTTTCTGCGTGGCGCGGTGCTCCAGGGCCGCCGTCGGCGGCCCTGCCGCGTCGGATCGTTCGCCCGTAGGCCGTGCATCGCCCGTCGCCCCCCTCACAAGTCCGTGAACGTCCATCCCCGGCGCCGAATGTGCGTGGCGCAGCCCCTGTCCGGGACGATACACCAGTCTCGTCACTCAGGGACATAGTCCCTCTACGCTCCGTGACGACCAGCGACTATGCCGGTACACCCCGCGTCCGGAGGACTGCGGAGGGTACCTGAATCCGATTACACGCCTGCCGCGCCCGTCGTCAGGATCACGTTCCGCAGAGGTTCGCGGTTCACATATCGCACCAACTGGTCCACCAGCAGACGCTTGGCCCTCGGCAGGAAAGCGCTGCTCGGACCGCCGACGTGCGGACTGATCAGGACTCCCGGCGCGCTCCACAGCGGATGTCCGGCGGGCAGCGGCTCGGGATCCGTGACGTCCAGCGCGGCCGTCAGCCGCCCCGACTCCAGCTCCGCGAGCAGCGCCTTGGTGTCCACGACCGCCCCACGCGCCACATTGACCAACAGTGCGCCGTCCTTCATGCGGGCGAGAAACGGCTCATTGACGAGCCTGCGAGTGCTCTGCGTGAGCGGCGTCACCACTATCACGACATCCGCGACCGGAAGCAGTTCCGGCAGCTCCTCGATGGAATGCACCGGTCCGCGCTCCGTCGTGCGCCCGGCGCGCGCGACCCGCACCACCCGCGCGACCTCGAACGGAACGAGCCGGTCCTCGATCGCCGCGCCGATCGCGCCGTAACCGAGGATCAGGACCGTGCGGTCGGCGAGCGCCGGGTGGAAGCCGCCCTGCCACTCCTGGCGGTCCTGCGCGCGCACGAAGCCCGGGATGCCGCGCAGGGAGGCGAGCGTGAGCGTGAGGGCGAGTTCGGCGGTGCTCGTCTCGTGCACCCCGCGCGCGTTGCACAGGTTCACGCCGGGCGGCAGGCCGTCGAGGTGCGGGACGACGTCGTCCACCCCCGCCGTGAGGGTCTGCACCAGGCGCACGCCGGTCATCCCCGCGAGCGGGCCGACCCGGACCTCCTGCGCCTTCATGTACGGGACGACGTAGACGCCGCAGCGCGCGGGGTCGCCGGGATAGGGCTGGGTGCCGTCGGGACCGCCGTCCCAGAACAGGTAGTTGAGGCCCTCCGGGAGACCCTCGATCTCCTCCGGCGGGATGGAGAGCCAGACGTCTTGAACGCTGTGACGTGCGGTGTCGTCAGTCATGGGCAGGAGGTTATGTCAGGCGCGTGCGCGCGCAGAGGTTAGGTTTGAGGGTCAGGACTGAGGGAGGGTCACGGGCAGGTGGAGCGCAGGACGATCGGCGCCGGCGCGCTCTCGGCGGGGGCCGTCGGACTCGGGTGCATGCCGATGAGCTGGGGGTACAGCGGGTCGCGGCGGCGCGGTGACGAGTCCGCGCGGGCGGTGCACCGGGCGCTGGACCTGGGGGTTTCCTTATTGGACACCGCCGACATGTACGGGCCGTTCACCAACGAGCTGCTCGTGGGGCGGGCGGTGAAGGAGCGGCGCGGTGAGGCGTTCGTCTCCACGAAGGTGGGGCTGCTGGCCGGGGACCAGCACATCGTCGCCAACGGCCGTCCCGGGTACGTCCGTCGCGCCTGCGACGCGTCCCTGCGCAGGCTCCAGACCGACGTCATCGACCTCTACCAGCTCCACCGCGCCGACCCCGAGATACCCGTCGAGGAGACGTGGGGCGCGATGGCCGACCTCGTCCGGGCGGGCAAGGTGCGGGCGCTCGGGCTGTGCGCGCTCGGCGCGCGCGGGGGACGCCGGTCCACCGCACACCTCCACGAACCGACCCTCCGTCAGTTGACGCGCGTCCAGCAGGTGTTCCCCGTCGCCGCCGTCCAGGCCGAACTGTCCGTCTGGTCCCCCGAGGCGCTCACCTCGCTCCTCCCGTGGTGCGCCTCCCGGAACATCACCTTCCTCGCCGCGATGCCCCTCGGCAACGGCTACCTCACCGGCACCCTCACCCCGGGCCAGGGCTTCGAACCCGACGACATGCGCGCCCACCACCCCCGGTTCACCGCCGAGATGATGGCCGCCAACCAGCCGATCCTCTCCGGCCTGCGCCGCGTCGCCGCCCGCCACGAGGCGACCGTCGCCCAGATCGCGCTCGCCTGGGTACTGACCCAGGGGAAACAGGTGATCGCCCTTCCGGGGGCCAAGCAGGAACGTTGGGTCACCGAGAACGCGGGGGCGACGGGGATACGGCTGACCGCGGAGGACCTGGCGGAGGTGGCCGCGCTGCCCCGGGCGCTGGGGTCGTGGGACTGAGGCGGGTGGAGCGGGAACTTGTGGGGCGTGCGGCACGTATGACAGGCAGAGGTCGGCGGGTGGAAGGGACCGGGTTCGTGGGACGTCGAGGTGTGGTGGCCGGGGTCGCGGCGGGCGTGCTGCTGTTGGGGGCCGGGTGTTCTTCCGGGGACTCCGGGGAGCCCGAGGGGGCGCCGTCCGGTGGGGCTTCATCGGCCGCGGGGAGTCCCTCTCCGCAGGGGGAGGCCGTGCCGCCGCCCGCGAAGGGGTCCGTGCGGGTCGTGCGGACCGTCGCCGAGGGGCTGAAGTCGCCCTGGGGGGTCGCCGCGATCCCCGGCGGGGGACTGCTGGTCGGGTCCCGGGACGAAGGGACGGTCACGCTCGTGGAGGGCGGGGCCAGGACCGAGGTGGGCGAGGTGCCCGGGGTGTCGGCCGACGGGGAAGGGGGGCTGCTCGGGCTCGCGCTGTCACCGCAGTTCGCCTCCGACCGGATGGTGTACGCGTACTTCACCTCCGAGTCCGACAACCGCATCGTCCGGATGCGGTACGACGACCAGCGGCCCGCGGGGCAGCAGCTGGGCGCTCCCGACACGGTGTTCAGGGGTATCCCCAAGGGGCGTATCCACAACGGCGGGCGGATCGCGTTCGGCCCCGACGGGATGCTGTACGCGGGCACGGGCGAATCCGGCGACACCGGGCTCTCCCAGGACCTCGGCTCCCTCGGCGGGAAGATCCTCCGCCTCACCCCCGAGGGCGAGCCCGCGCCGGGCAACCCCTTCCCCGACTCCCCCGTCTACTCCTACGGCCACCGCAACGTCCAGGGCCTCGCCTGGGACTCCCGGCAGCGGCTCTTCGCCGCCGAGTTCGGGCAGAACACGTGGGACGAGCTGAACGCGATCGCCCCCGGCGGCAACTACGGCTGGCCCGACGCGGAGGGCAGGTCCACCGACCCGAAGTACCGCAACCCCCTCGCCCAGTGGTCCACCGCCGACGCCTCCCCCAGCGGCATCGCCTACGCCGAGGGCTCCCTCTGGATGGCCGGGCTCCGCGGCCAGCGCCTGTGGCGGATCCCGCTGAACGGCACTGAGGCTTCCGCCGAACCGCAGGCGTTCCTGGAGGAGAAGTACGGGCGGCTGCGGACCGTGCTGTCCGCCGGGGGCGACAAACTCTGGGTGACGACGAGCAACACGGACGGCCGGGGCGTGGTCAGGAACGGCGACGACCGGATCCTGGAACTACAGGTGAGCTGAACGGCGTGTGACCTGGGGAGCCGCTTCCGCCACCGGCCGGTCACGCGCTGAGCGCCGGTCGCCCCTGAGCGCGACCCGGCCGTCAGCCCGTGCCCGAGCTGTCCTCCGGACCGTCCTCGGCCGGTGCGTCCGCCGACGGCTCCCCCGCCTTCGGCATCCGCACGGTGACCTTCCCCGACGACAGGTCTATCGGCCCCCGCCCCGGATCCCCGTCCCCGACGTCCTCCCGCGTCAGCTCCAGCCGGTTCTGCTCGTCCTGGGTGTGCTTGCGGCCCGGGGAGAAGAGTTCCTCGAAGGCGTTGAACATCGTGATTCCTCCGGGCCGCGTCGGGACGGTCGTCTATTCGTCGAGCAGTGACTTGTCGAGAATCGCCACGGAAACCAGGATCAGGAACGCCCTGTGCACCATGTAATCGACAGCGAGGCCGGGCGCGACGGAGACAACCCGGATGTCCTCACCGCTGACGGCCTGCGAGACCGGGGTGAAGGGGT
The DNA here is from genome assembly GCF_048159485.1 of Streptomyces sp. 4F14. Taxonomy (NCBI): domain Bacteria; kingdom Bacillati; phylum Actinomycetota; class Actinomycetes; order Kitasatosporales; family Streptomycetaceae; genus Streptomyces; species Streptomyces sp. 4F14. The sequence goes on along the minus strand of NZ_JBLRVY010000025.1, from coordinate 34,725 downwards.
CCTCAGCCAGTTTGAGAAGTCCGCGTTCCAGGAGTTTGCGACGGTCTTCGGGAAGGGCATCACGCTGCGCTGCGGCTTGCTCGGTGAACTGGATCTGGTACAACACAGCTCCCTCCAGGGCTCATGGTTGCTCTCATTCTCCCGCACCCGCCCCCACTCCGTCTCGCCCGGGGGCAGGCACGGTCAGCCCGCCCCCACCGGGAACAGGCCCAGGCGGTGGGCCAGCGCCGCCGCCTCTCCTCTGCTCGACACCGACAGCTTCGCCAGGATGTTGGAGACGTGGACGCTGGCGGTCTTCGGGGAGATGAAGAGGTGCTCGGCGATCTGGCGGTTGGTGTGGCCCTCGGCGACGAGGCGCAGGACGTCGTGCTCGCGGGTGGTGAGGCCGAGGGAGTCGGTGGGGGTGGGGGGCGCGGTGAGGCGGGCGCGGCGGGAGAGGTGGGCGGCGGATTCGAGGAGGGGGCCGGCCTTGAGGTGCTCGGCGACGGCCTTGACCAGGCGCAGGAGCTCCGCCGCCCGGGCCCGGTCCTCGTCCCCGCCGGAGACGGCCAGCGTCTCGGCGAGGCGGTGGCGCACGCGCGCCAGGTCGTAGGGCCGCTCCAGGCACTCGAAGGCGGTGACGACGTCGGACCACTCGTCGACGGTGTCGCACCCCTGCGCCCGGTGGAGTTCCGCGCGCACCCACAGGTCGTACGCCCGCCAGATCGGCGCGGGCGTGGCGAGTTGCAGCGCCGTCTCCCGGATGCGGGACACGTGCGCGGCGGAGGCCTCCCTGGCGTCCGCCTCGGCGCTCGCGGCGGCCAGCAGCAGCGGCCAGGCGTCCCGGTGGACGTGCGGGGCGAGCCCCTCGTCGAGGACGGCCGTCAGTTCCGTACGGGCGTCGTCGATCCGGCCCTCGGCGGCGGCGAGGGTGAGGGCGAGGGTCGCGTGGGGCAGGGCGTACTGGGGCATCCGGTCGCGCTGGTCGAACATGGCCCGGCCCTCGGCTAGGTAGCGGGCCGCGTCGGTGAACCGGCCACGCGCGAGGGCGAGGGCGGTGAGGAAGTAGAAGCCCGAGCCGCGGGGTTTCGTGGCCTGGGCGGCGTACCGCGCGGTGAAGGCCGCTTCGGCGGCCTCGTCCCACCGGCCGAGGGAGATCAGGGATTCCGCGAGGTTGGCCCAGATCCAGGGTTCGTTGTTGCGCAGCCCCCACTCCTTGACGATCCGCAGCCCTTCGCGCAGGAGGGTCACGGACTCGGCGGAGCGGCCGACGCTCTCCAGCGCGGACGGCAGGTTGACGTGGGCGCGGCCGATCCCGGAGAAGATGCGGCGGGCCACGACCTGCCGGGTGACCTCGCGCATCTCGGCGAGCCCGGTCTCGATGTCCCCGGCGCCGACCATCAGCCCGCCGAGGTCCAGGCGGGCGTGGAGTTCGATCTCCTCGGCGCCGACCATGCGCGCGTACTCGACGGCCCGCTGGGCGGCGCTGATCGCCTCGGGCCCGGGTTCGTGGAGCATGTACCAGCCCGCGGCGGAGGCCAGCACCTCGGCGTGGACGGTGGACGGCGGGAGCCCGCGGACCAGGTCCTGGGCGGTGGACAGCTCCTGCCAGCCGTCGCCGCGCCCGAGCGCGGGGAGCAGTTTGGAGCGCTGGACCCAGAACCAGGCGGCGCGCAGCGGGTCGGGGTCGTCGTCCAGGAGCCGCAGGGCCCGCCGGGTGATCTTCAGGGCCCGTTCCCGCTCGCCGGAGAGGCGGCCCACGACGGCGGCCTCGGCCATGAGGTCGAGGTACCTGAGCGGGGTCGTCTCCGGGTCGCAGCCGCACGGAGGGTACGCCTCCGCGTAGTCGAGGGGCCGCAGCCGCGCGAGGACCTCCGCGGGGGCCGCGTCCCACAGCTCCATCGCCCGCTCCAGGAGCCGCAGTTGCTCGCTGTAGGCGTGCCGGGACCGGGCCTCGACGGCCGCGTCCAGGACGGCGGGCAGGGCCTTCGCCGGGTCGTGGGCGTGGTACCAGTAGCTGGCCAGCCGGGTGGCCCGCTGGTCGGCGGGGACCAGCCCGGGATCGGCCTCCAGCGCCTGCGCGTACCGCCGGTTGAGCCGCGACCGCTCGCCGGGCAGGAGGTCGTCGCCGACGGCCTCGCGGACGAGGGCGTGCCGGAAGCGGTAGCCGTCGCCCCCGGGCGCGGCGATCAGGATGTTCGCCCCGACGGCCGCCCGCAGCGCTTCGATGAGGTCGTCCTCGCAGAGCCCGGCGACGGCCGCGAGCAGCGGGTGCTCGACGGTCGAGCCCCCTTCGGCGGTGATCCGCGTGACGCGCTGCGCGTGGTCGGGCAGCGCCTCCACGCGGACGAGGAGCAGGTCGCGCAGGGAGTCCGTGAGCCCGGCGCAGCAGTCGTCGGAGCAGGCCACGGCGAGTTCCTCGACGAAGAACGCGTTCCCGTCGGACCGCTCGAAGATCTCGTCGACCTGTGCGGGGTCGGGTTCGGCGGCGAGGATGCCGGCGATCTGCCGGCCGACCTCCTCGCGCGTGAAGCGGGCGAGTTCGATGCGGCGGACGGTCCGCAGGCGGTCGAACTCGGCGAGGAGGGGGCGCAGGGGGTGGCGGCGGTGGATGTCGTCGCTGCGGTAGGTGGCGAGGACGAGCAGCCGGCCCGTACGCACCGTACGGAACAGGTACGACAGGAGGTGGCGGGTGGAGGTGTCCGCCCAGTGCAGGTCCTCGATGACGACGACGACCGTACGCCCGTCGGCGACGCGCTCCAGGAGTCGCGCGGTGAGTTCGAAGAGGCGGGCGGTGCCCTCCTCGTCGTGCCGCCCGCGCGCGGTCTCGCCGAGTTCGGGCAGTAGCCGGGTCAGCTCCTCCTCCTGGCCGGCGGCAGCGGCGGCGAGTTCCTCGGGCAGGGCCCGGCGCAGGGCGCGCAGGGCAGTGGAGAAGGGTGCGAACGGCAGCCCGTCGGCGCCGATCTCGACGCATCCGCCGACCGCGACGACGGCCCCCTGCCGCTCGGCGGCGGCCCCGAACTCCTCGACGAGCCGCGTCTTCCCGACCCCCGCCTCGCCTCCGACGACCAGCGTCTGCGGCTCCCCCCGCGCCGCGCGCGCGAGCGCGTCGTCCAGCGCGCCGAGCTCATCCGCTCGACCCACGAACACGGGACTGACCGACCTCATCTCCACGCTGCCGAGCATCGCACAAGGGTCTGACAACGCCCCAGCGGTTATCGCGAGCGCGGGTACGCCGGAGGGGCGGCCGACCCCCGTACGGCCGCCCCTGTCCGCCGTGTTCACGCCGCCCGTGTGAACCGGTGCCGTTGGAGCTGCTTGGTATCGGAGGTCTTCTCGGCGTCCTTGCGCGCGCGTGCGGCCTCGTTGACCAGCCGCTCGTGGTCCGCGCGGCGGATGAGTTCGGCGGAGCGGAGCTGGTGGGACTCGAACTGGAACATCTGGACTCCCGTGTCTCGATGGTGTGTCTCGGTGGTGGTTCCACCTTCGTTCCCGAGGGGGGTCGGGCACATCGGGAGAGTTCCGCATCTTCGCCGGGGGCGGGGGCCTTAGAAACATGAGAAGGGTCCTTAGGGACCGCCGTAAGTACCTACGGCGGTCCCTGAGGACCCTCGGGGCAGGCTCTGGTCAGGTCGCCGACGGCAGGCCGAGGATCGCGTCGCTGTACTTGAGCACGGCGAGCAGGAGGCCGATGACGCCGAGCGCGACGCCGCCCCAGGCGATGGACTTGATCCACGCGGGCTGCTGCCGGTCGGGGCTGCCGAAGGCGGGGCGGACCAGGACGACGACGGCGGTCACGAGGGCGGTCAGGGCGAAGAGGCCCGCCCACATCGCGCTGGTCTTCCAGGCGTCGCCGTACACCTCCTTGACCTGCGTGGCGACGCTCGCCGAGGACGAGGTCTGGAGCTGGCCCACGAGCGTCTCGCGCGCGGCCGCGACCGTGCCGAGCCAACTGCCGCTCAGCGAGACGAAGCCGAGGGCGGCGGAGACGACGGCGGCGGCGCCCTGGCCGACGTACGAGGGCTCCTTCGGGGCCTGTTCCTCGCCCTCCGCGAGGAGTTCGTCGTCGTCCTCCTGGAGGGAGTCCTCCTCGGTGACGCTCTCCTCGGTGACGTCCTGCTCCGCGACGTCGTTCCCGGAGCTCTTGGTCAGCTCCACCTCGGAGATCTCCCCGGCGCTGTCTTCAGTCTTCGTAGCCATACCGCGCACCGTACGGACGCTGTCTGAGAGGTTCCTTAACGATCGCTGTGCGCGGTACGCCACTCCGTCGCGAGCAGCGACCAGATCTCGATGTCGTGCCGCTCGCCCCTGTGGAGGTGGCTCTCGCGCAGGACGCCGTCGCGCCGCATGCCGAGGCGGCGGGCGACGTTGAGGCTGGGGGTGTTGCCGGAGGCGGCGTACCACTCGACGCGGTGCATGCCGCGTACGTCGACGGCCCAGTCGATCAGGACGTGCATGGCGCGGGTGACGAGGCCCTTGCCGACGGCGGCGGGCTCCAGCCAGCAGCCGACCTCGCAGACGCCGGTGGCCGCGTCGAACGTACGGAACAGGACGCCGCCGACGAGCGTGCCGTCGTACCAGATGCCGTGCAGCGAGCCGGAGTCCTCGGTGCGTTTGTCGGCGTAGCGCTTGAGGAGCGCGCGCGTGGAGTCGACGTCGGTCTCGCGGGAGCCGAAGCCGATGAACCGACCGATGTGGTCACGGCCCCGGTCGAACATCGCGAGGAGTTCCTCGGCGTGCCACGTCTCCAGGGGCCGCAGCTCGGCCCCGTCGTCCCCCAGGGACACCCCGTACATACCGCTGCCTCTCGCGTAGGTCCGCCGTCGGACGACCTTCTCACGGCCCCCGGATCCGGCGGCGGGCTACCCCTCGCCGGGTTACAGGGGGGTAACAACTCCCGTCCCTGCAACAACTATTCGAGCGCCCGCGACTCCAACACCCGTAGGAACCGCACAGTCCTTCCACAGGGGGAACGTTGCCCATCCGTCAGGTGAACAGGCCCGACCGGCCGCCGCGGCTCGCACTCGTCGACGGGCTGCGCCTAGCGGCGGCGCTCGCGGTCGCCTGTTTCCACTACTTCGGCCAGAACTTCCCGAGCATATGGGGGGAGGCGCCCAGAGAGTTCGCGTTCACCGTGCACCGCGCCTCGATGTACGGCTGGCTCGGGGTCGAGATGTTCTTCCTGATCAGCGGGTTCGTGATCTGTATGAGCGCGTGGGGGCGCACGCCGGGCGAGTTCGCGGTCTCGCGGCTCTCGCGGCTCTTCCCCGCGTACTGGGCGGTGATCGTGCTGCTCGTCACCCGTCTCGCGGTGTTCCCCCAGAAGTCCGACAACCTTCCGGAGGACCTGCACCCGCGGACGGTGCTCTCCAACCTGACGATGTTCCCGGGCCCGTTGGACGTCGATCTGCTCGCCGGGGTGGCCTGGACGCTCGATCTGGAGGCGCGTTTCTATCTGCTGATGGCGGTCGTGCTGAAGTTCGGCGCGACCTACGAGCGGCTGCTCGGCTTCTGCACGGTCTGGCTGGTCGCCGCGTACGTCACGCACTCCACCCAGAACAAACTGCTCGACCAGTTCGTCCTGAGCGGCTACGCGGGGCTGTTCGTCGCCGGGATCGCGCTCTACCTGATGTTCCGCTTCGGGCAGAACCTGATGCTCTGGACCCTGCTGGGGATGGCGTGGGCGTACCAGCTCAGCGTGCTCCAGATACGCGTCAACTGGCACCTGGCCGGGCCCGGCAGCACCAACACCGTCTCCTGGAGCCTGTGCGCGCTGCTGCTGACGGCGTTCCTCGGCGTTCTCATGCTGGCCACCATCGGCCCACTGCGGGACGTGAACTGGCGCTGGCTGGTGACGGCCGGGGCGCTGACCTACCCGTTCTACCTGGTCCACATGAGCCTCGGCTTCCCGCTCGCCAAGGGCCTCACCCGGCACGTCCCCGCCCTCGGCCACTGGGGGAACATGGCCGTCGTGACGACCGCGATGCTGCTCCTGTCGTACGGCATCTGGCGGTGGGTGGAGCTCCCGATGGGACGGTGGATGCGCAGGGGGCTCGCCCGTGGGCTCGCGGCGGCGCGCGCGCCGAAGGAGCCGGTGGCCGAGGGAACGCCGGCTGAGGGAACGCCGGCCGAGGAGACGGTTCGGGTCCCCGTCAGTGTGCCTGGTCCCCGAACGCCATCACCATGACGCCCAGGACCAGCAGCCACAGAGCGCGCCGGGTGTGCCCCCGGGATCCGAGGAACGCGGCGAACGCGCAGATCGCGGCGCCCGTGGCGAACGCGGCCGGGACCAGGGCCGAGGAGCTGCCGCCGATCCGCATGAGGGCGGCGGCGAGACCGGCGAGGGCGAGCAGGACGCCGGTGCCGGTGGCCGTCCAGCGGGCCCGGCGGGCGTCGTCGACGGGGTCCATGTCGTCGTCCTCCGCGTCCCCGGCGGCGGCGTTGTTCATGGGGTGGGTCGTCGTCACGTCGTCGGTCTCGTCCCGGGTGTCGGTCCTCATGGCGCGGGAGCGTAGCGCGCCGGCCTGAGAGGGCTTTCGTGAACGCTCTCGTGAGCGCTCCCGGTGAGGAGTACGGTCCTGATCCCCCGTATCACTCAACGCCTCCCCCCTCAGGCCCAGGCCCTGTCGCCAGACTCAAGGAGCCCGCACAGCATGACCGAGACCGCGTCGGTGTCGTCGACCGTCGACCTCAGCCACCCCCACCGCCCCCGCAGCAACCACTACGACCCGAGCTGGGTCGTGGAGAACCAGATGGGCGCCCACCCCCTGTGGCTCCTGGAGTGGCTCGCGCCCGCCCTCGGGCTGGACACGCTGCGCCCCGGCGCACGGGTCCTGGACCTGGGCTGCGGGCGCGCGTTGACCTCGGTGTTCCTCGCCCGTGAGTACGACCTCCAGGTGACCGCCGTCGATCCGCTGATCGCCCCCGACGACAACGCCCGGCGCATCGCCGACGCCGGGTTCGCGGACCGGGTGCAGGCGGTGCGCGCCGGTGCGCGCGAACTGCCGTTCAGCGAGGGGAGTTTCGACGCGATCGTGTCCGTGGACGCGTTCCAGGAATTCGGCGCCGATGACCTCTATCTGCCCACACTGACGCGGCTGTTGAAGCCGGGCGGGCGGATCGGGGTGGTCGTACCGGCGCTGCGGGAGGAGCTGCCGGGGGCCGAGCCGCCCGCGCATCTCGCCGCCGACTGGCGTCCCGCGTACTGGGCCTACCACTCGGCCGCGTGGTGGCGGCGGAACTGGGAGCGGACCGGGGCGGTCGTGGTGGAGGGCGCCGAGTGGCAGGAGGAGGGGTGGCGGGACTGGCTGCGGTGGAGCGAGGTGTTCGCGGCGACGTGTGAACGGGCGCGGGAGACCGCCGAGTTGCTCCGGGTGGACGAGGGGCGGGCGCTCGGGTTCGTGCGGGTGGTGGGGCGGCGCCGGTAAACCCGTAAAGGGGGAAGGGGGTTGACGTTGTCGCTCGTCAACCCCCTTCGGGACTTCAGGACTTCGGGATCAGCCCTCCGTCACACCCAACTGCTCCAGGATCAGTTCCTTGACGCGTGCCGCGTCCGCCTGGCCCCGCGTCGCCTTCATGACCGCGCCCACCAGCGCACCCGCCGCGGCGACCTTGCCGCCGCGGATCTTGTCGGCGATGCCGGGGTTGCCCGCGATGGCGTCCTCGACGGCCTTGTTGAGCGCGCCGTCGTCGGAGACGACCTTCAGGCCCCGCTTGTCGACGACCTCGTCCGGGGTGCCTTCGCCCGCGAGGACGCCCTCGATGACCTGCCGGGCCAACTTGTCGTTCAGGTCACCCTTGGCGACGAGTTCGGAGACCCGGGCGACCTGGACCGGCGTGATCGCCAACTCGTCCAGGGCGGTCTGGGACTCGTTGGCGCTGCGGGCCAGCTCGCCCATCCACCACTTGCGGGCGGAGGCCGCGTCGGCGCCGGCGTCGATCGTCGCGACGATCGGGTCGAGGGCGCCGGCGTTGAGGATGGCCTGCATCTCGGTGCCGGTGATGCCCCACTCGGCGAGCAGCCGGTTGCGTCGGGCGAGCGGCAACTCCGGGAGTCCCGTACGGATTTCCTCGACCCATGCGCGCGAGGGCGCGACGGGGACGAGGTCGGGCTCCGGGAAGTACCGGTAGTCCTCGGCCTCTTCCTTGACGCGGCCCGAGGTCGTGGACCCCGTGTCCTCGTGGAAGTGGCGGGTCTCCTGGATGATCGTGCCGCCGGCGTTCAGGACCGCCGCGTGCCGCATGATCTCGAAGCGGGCGGCGCGCTCGACGGACCGCAGCGAGTTGACGTTCTTCGTCTCGCTGCGGGTGCCGAACTTCTCCCGGCCGTGGGGGCGCAGCGACAGGTTGACGTCGCAGCGCATCTGGCCCATCTCCATGCGGGCCTCGGAGACGCCGAGCGCCTTGATCAGCTCGCGCAGCTCACGGACGTACGCGCGGGCGACCTCGGGGGCGCGCTCGCCGGCGCCCTCGATCGGCTTGGTGACGATCTCGATGAGGGGGATGCCGGCGCGGTTGTAGTCGAGCAGGGAGTGGGACGCGCCGTGGATCCGGCCGGTGGCGCCGCCGACGTGCGTCGACTTGCCGGTGTCCTCCTCCATGTGCGCGCGCTCGATCTGCACGCGGAAGGTCTCGCCGTCCTCCAGCTGGACGTCCAGATAGCCGTTGAAGGCGATCGGCTCGTCGTACTGGGAGGTCTGGAAGTTCTTCGGCATGTCCGGATAGAAGTAGTTCTTCCGGGCGAAGCGGCACCACTCGGCGATCTCGCAGTTCAGCGCGAGGCCGATCTTGATCGCGGACTCGACGCCGGTCGCGTTGACGACCGGGAGCGCGCCGGGCAGGCCGAGGCAGACCGGGCAGGTCTGGGTGTTCGCCTCCTGCCCGAGGGCGGTCGAACAGCCGCAGAACATCTTGGTCTTGGTGCCGAGTTCGACATGGACCTCAAGGCCCATGACGGGGTCGTACGACGCGAGAGCGTCCTCGTACGACACCAGGTCGGTCGTGGTGGTCACGGTGAAAACTTCCCTCTCAGCCCAGCAGGACGTCGTCGTCGCCCAGCCGCTTCAGCTCGCGGTACAGGATGGCGAGGCCGGTGACGATCGCGACCGCGGAGACGGTGGCGTCGATCAGGCGCAGGGTGTCCTGCTCGGCGCGGGCCTTCTTGATCTGCTTGGCGACACCGAACGCGCCGAACGCGGTGGTGGCGATGGACACGTACGTACCGGACTTGGACTTCTTGAAGCCCTTGGCCTTCGACAGTGCGTTGCTCACAGCGACGGAGCCTCCTCCAGGAGCGGGTGACCCCACCTTTCCACGAAGGCGGCCTCTACGGCGGCCCCGACCTTGTAAAGACGGTCGTCCTTCAGGGCGGGGGCGATGATCTGGAGGCCCACCGGGAGGCCGTCCTCCGGCGCGAGGCCGCACGGCAGTGACATCGCCGCGTTGCCCGCGAGGTTGGTCGGGATCGTGCACAGGTCGGCCAGGTACATCGCCATCGGGTCGTCGGCGCGCTCGCCGATCGCGAAGGCCGTCGTCGGCGTCGTCGGGGACACGATGACGTCCACCTGCTCGAACACCTTCTCGAAGTCCCGCGTGATGAGCGTGCGGACCTTCTGGGCGCTGCCGTAATAGGCGTCGTAATAACCGCTGCTCAGCGCGTACGTGCCGAGGATGATCCGGCGCTTGACCTCCGGGCCGAAGCCGTCGGCGCGGGTGATCGAGGTGACCTCCTCCGCCGAGTGCGTGCCGTCGTCGCCGGTCCGCCGGCCGTAGCGCAGGCCGTCGAAGCGGGCCAGGTTGCTGGAGCACTCGGAGGGCGCGATCAGGTAGTACGCCGACAGCGCCAGGTCGAAGCTCGGGCAGTCCAGCTCGACGATCTCGGCGCCCAGCTCCTTCAGGAGCGTCACCGACTCGTCGAAGCGCTGGAGGACGCCCGCCTGGTAGCCCTCGCCGCGGAACTGCTTGACCACGCCGACGCGCATGCCCTCGACGCTGCCGTTGCGGGCCGCCTCGACGACCGCCGGGACCGGGGCGTCGATCGACGTCGAGTCCAGCGGGTCATGGCCGGCGATCACCTCGTGCAGCAGCGCCGCGTCGAGCACCGTACGCGCGCACGGGCCGCCCTGGTCGAGGCTGCTGGAGAACGCGACCATGCCGTAGCGGGAGACCGCTCCGTACGTCGGCTTCACGCCGACCGTGCCGGTGACGGCGGCGGGCTGGCGGATCGAGCCGCCGGTGTCCGTGCCGATCGCGAGGGGGGCCATGTGGGCGGCGAGCGCGGCACTCGACCCACCACCTGAACCGCCGGGGATCTTGGTCAGGTCCCAGGGGTTGCCGGTGGGGCCGTACGCGCTGTTCTCCGTGCTCGACCCCATGGCGAACTCGTCCATGTTGGTCTTGCCGAGGATGACGACGTCGGCGGCCTTCAGCCGCTTCGTGAGCGTCGCGTCGTACGGCGGGATCCACCCCTCAAGGATCTTCGACCCGACGGTCGTGGGGATCCCCTCGGTGGTGAAGATGTCCTTCAGCGCGAGCGGGACACCGGCCAAGGGGCCGAGCTTCTCGCCCCTCGCCCGCTTCTCGTCGACCGCGCGCGCCTGCTTCAGCGCGCCCTCGCGGTCGACGTGCAGGAAGGCGTGCACCTTCTCGTCGACCGCCTCGATCCGCGCGAGGTGTGCCTCGGTGACCTGTACGGCGGTGAGCTCGCCGGACGCGATCTTCTCGGCCGTCTCAGCGGCCGTGAGCTTGATGATGTCCGTCACTGTTTAGTCCTCCCCCAGGATCTGCGGCACCTTGAAACGCTGCTGCTCCTGGGCCGGGGCGCCCGAGAGCGCCTGCACGGGGGTGAGCGAGGGACGGACCTCGTCCGCCCGCATGACGTTCGTCAGCGGCAGCGGGTGCGAGGTCGGGGGTACGTCCTGATCGGCGACCTCACTGACGCGGGCCACCGCGCCGATGATGTCGTCCAGCTGTCCCGCGAAGTGATCCAGCTCTTCGCTCTCCAGCTCCAGACGCGCCAGCCGGGCGAGGTGGGCGACCTCCTCGCGCGTAATGCCAGGCATGCAGCGTTCCTCTGGGGTGAGTGTGTGTGGTTTGAGGCCAATCCTAGGGGGCGGGGGTGGGTGGACGGTAAACGGTTTGGGGGCGAGGGGCCGAGGGGGTGGGTCGGGGGTGCCGGAAACGGGTGGGGGTCCGGGGTCCGCGTCGATACCGTGGCCGTATGTGTTTCTACTCCTCGGTCTTCTACAAGCCGCACTACGCGTGCGTCTCCTGCCGCGTCAGCTTCAAGCGGCACATCGAGGCCGGGGCGGAGAATCCGTGTCCCAACTGTGCGCGGCCCTTGGTCTGTGCGGGGTTCGACTTCGCCGCGCCGCCCCGGCGGGACGTTCGGGCCTGGTCCGTGGTGGCCGCCGTGCTGGGGGAAGGGCTGCGGTACGACGGGCGGTCGGGGTGCGGGTGCGGGAAGGAGCCGAAGTATCGGCCCCGTACGCGGGCCGAGCTGCGGGCGCGGCGCGCTGTCGCCGTACGGGAGGGAGTTCCCCTGCGCGAGGCCCTCTCCCGGCCCGATCCCCTCACGCCGGTCGGCTGAGGCTCACGCCGGTTCCCACAGCTCGATGCGGTTGCCCTCGGGGTCGGTGACCCAGCCGAACTTTCCTACGCCGTCCATCTGCTGGGTCTCCTCCGCCACGTCCGCTCCCTTCTCGCGGAGCTGCGTGAGCATCGCGTCCAGGTCGCGGACCCGGAAGTTCAGCATCGTCCGCTGGTTCCCGGTTCCGAAGTACTCCGTGTCGGTCTCGAACGCCGCGAACACCGTGGGGCCGGCCTCCTGATGCCACAGGCCGTTGTCGCCGGTGTCCAGGCCCAGGCAGTCGCGGTACCAGGTGTGGAGGGCTGCGGGGTCGTTGGCGCGGATGAAGTAGCCGCCGATTCCCAGGATGTGTTCCATGGGGGCATCGTGACAAAAGAACGAGCATTCGGCAGGGCCGAGGGGACGGTGGGGCTCGCGGGGTGGGGAGGCTCGGTGAGGAGCGTGAGGTGGGGGTGGGGGCAGCGGGGGATGCTTGTGGGCTGCGGGGGTGCTCGTGAGGGGCCTTTGAGGGGTGGGGGGTGCTTTGAGGGGTGGGGGTGGGTGTAGTGGATGGGCGCGGCAGCGTCTGCTCAGGGACGGGCGCGGCAGCGCCCACTCAGGGGCGCGGGGCTGCATCGATTTGCGGCTACCGCCGCGCGGGCGCGACCAGCCACAACGAAACCGGTCACCGTGAGACGGCGTGGCGGGGCAGGACGTACGAGAAGCAGCGAACCCGCAGCCGCCGACGGCGAAAGCGCCCCACGGGAGACGTCCGCCTCTTGAGGTGCTGGAAACGGGTGGGCGGGTGGGTTACTCGGCGGCTGGGAGTGCGGCTCGCGGACGTTGCCAGCCGCGCGCACCTCGCGCTCGTAGCCACGCCGTCGTCTCCTCCGGCGGCATCGCCGCGGCCACCAGCCAACCCTGGACGGCGTCGCAGCCCAGGTCGCGGAGGCGTTCCCAGGTCTCGTCGTCCTCGACGCCCTCGGCGACGACCAACAGGCCCAGGGAGTGGGCGAGGTCGACGGTGCAGCGGACGATCTCCGCGTCCTGGGTGTCGACGGCGAGCCGGGCGACGAAGGAGCGGTCGATCTTCAGTTCGCTGACGGGGAGGCGGCGGAGGTGGACCAAGGACGAGTAGCCGGTGCCGAAGTCGTCGAGGGACATCTTCACGCCGTGGCCGGTGAGCCCGTTGAGCGTGTCGGCGGCACGCTGGGGGTCCTCCAGCAACACGTGCTCGGTGATTTCGAGTTGGAGCGCTCCCGCGGGGACCCCGTGCCGGGCGAGGCGTGCCGCGACGGACCCGGCGAAACCAGGGGTGTGGACGTCACGCGGCGAGACATTGACGGCGACCGGCACATGCAAACCCTGTGCGCGCCACCGCGCGACCTGTGCGAGGGCCGTCTCCAGCACGTACTCCGTGAGGTGGGGCATCAGCCCGGACGACTCGGCGATGGCGATGAACTCGTCCGGCGGCACCTTGCCGCGCTCGGGGTGGACCCACCGCACGAGCGCCTCAAGTCCCGCGACCTGCCCGTCGAACCGCACCTTGGGCTGGTAGTGCAACTGCACCTCGTGCGCGTCGAGGGCCCGCCGCAGGTCCCCCAACAGCCCGAGCCGGTCGGGGGTGTTGGAGTCCCGCTTGGACTCGTAGACCTCGACTCCCGTACGGTCCCGCTTCGCCTGGTACATCGCGACGTCGGCCCGCCGTAGCATCCCTTCCGCGTCGACGGCGTGATCGGGGAACACGGCGACTCCGGCGCTGGCCTCCAGCACGAGGGTCAGCCCGTCGAGGTCGAGCGGCGAACTCAGCGTCGTGACAAGGGATCGAGCCACCCGCGTCGCGGACGTCGTGGAGTCGGCGACCGGCAGCAGCACCGCGAACTCGTCCCCGCCGAGCCGCGCGACCTCGGCCCCGCGGGGCAGCGCCTCCTTGAGCCGGTCCGCTATCTGCAACAGGAGCCGGTCGCCCGCGAGATGCCCGAGCGTGTCGTTGACGGACCGGAACCGGTCGAGGTCGATGAGCATCAACGCGGCCCGCGCGCCGATGCGTTCGGCGTCGTCCAGCGCGGTCCAGATCCGCTCCAGGAGCCACTGCCGGTTGGGCAGCCCGGTCAGGGGGTCGCGGAGCTGTTCCTCGGCACGCAGGCGGGCGATCCACAGGGTGGAGTCGAGCGCGATGAGCGGGATGGAGAACAGGGGCAGCAGCGCGGGCTGCGCGTCGGCGACGACGCAGACGAGGGGCGCGATCCCGAGGAGCGCGACGGCGACGAGGAACTGCCGTACGAGGGCGGTGCGGGCGACCGTGGGCACGCCGCCGTGGGAGGGCCCCTGGAGGAACCAGAGCAGGACGCGGGTGACGGCGAGGTACGCGACGGCGACGAGGACGATCTGCGGCGCGGTGTAGACGGTCCAGGTCTCGGGGTCCCAGGGCTTCTCGACGGACGGCACGCGCCCGCACACCGCGAGGACCAGCGCGCCCGCCCCGATACCGAGGATGTCGACGGCGCCGTGCAGAATCCCCTGCCGCCACCGATGCCGCCGCGCGACGCCGACGAGTACGACGACGGTGAGGCTGACGAGCCCGGCGGGCACCCAGCCGTAGAGCAGCAGGACGGCGAGGGTGAGCGCGGCCCCGGACCCCGTACCGCCCCACCAGCGGGCGCGTCCGAGCATGACGAGGTGTCCGACGACGACGCCGGTGAGGAGCGCGAGGGACCAGCCGAGGGTGCCGGAGGGGAACAGGGCGTGTCCGCCGGTGAAGGCCCGGTAGAACCCGGCGCCGAGCGCGAACGCGGCGGCCGCGACGACGGCCGCGGGCAGGGCGGGCAGCTTCTGCCGTCCGCTCCCGTCGTCCGGCGCGGGGGCGCCCGGGAGGGGCACCGCGCCTTCGGCTACCGGCAGCGCCACCAGGGCCTCGTCGGCCGTGCGGCCGGCCCACAGACCGCGCGGGCTGATCCCGGCCGTCCGGCGCGGGCGCGGCCGGGAGTCCGGTACGGCGCTCTCGGTCGGTTTCATTCCCGTCCCTCTCACAGCCGGCGGTGCCCACGCCGTGCGGCGCACACCCGGGACTGCTCCGGGCGGCGCCGCGTGGGAAAACTCTGGTCCCCGGTTCTGACAAGCCGGGGATGCTCCGACCGCAACTGGGCACGGCAGGCGCACAACTCAACAGTAGGCCGATCAGGGCGTGTCCGGGCAGCGGTCGGCGACGGTTGCCCGAATGCGCACCGGCCACCCGTATCGCTCCGAAATGCGCCGAACGGGTGGCCTTTCACGGCTACTCCTCGACCGGAAGAGCGGCATCCGCCGCTGCCTCGGGACCTTGCTCCAGGAGGACCGCGAAGCCTTCCTCGTTCAGGACCGGCACCTTGAGCTGCATCGCCTTGTCGTACTTGGACCCGGGATTGTCGCCTACGACGACGAAGGACGTCTTCTTCGAAACCGAGCCGGTGACCTTTGCTCCTCTCGTCTGAAGCGCTTCCTTCGCCCCGTCTCTGGTGTGGTGCTCCAGCGTGCCGGTGACGACGACGGTCATGCCCTCCAGCGGGCGCGGGCCCTCGTCCTCACCGGAGTGCTCGTCCTCCATGCGCACGCCCGCCGCGCGCCACTTGCGCAGGATCTCCTGGTGCCAGTCCTCGGCGAACCACTCCTTCAGCGAGGCCGCGATGATCCCGCCGACGCCGTCCGTCCCGGCGAGTTCCTCCTCGGTGGCCTGCTCGATGCGCTCGATGGACCGGAACTCGCGCGCGAGCGCCTCGGCGGCGACCGGCCCCACGTGCCGGATCGACAGTCCGGTCAGTACGCGCGCCAGCGGGCGTTCCTTCGCCGCCGCGATGTTCTCCAGCATCGCGACCGCGTTCTTCTTCGCCTCGCCCTGCTGGTTGGCGAAGACGGTGGCGATCTTCTCCTCGCCGGTCTTGGGGTCGCGCTTGGGCAGGCCGCTGTCCTGGTCGAGGACGTACGCCTTGATGGGCAGGAGCTGTTCGATGGTGAGGTCGAAGAGGTCGCCCTCGTCGAGCAGGGGCGGGGTGTCGGGCTCCAGGGGCTTGGTGAGGGCGGCGGCCGCGACGTACCCGAAGTGTTCGATGTCGAGGGACTTGCGGCCCGCGAGGTAGAACAGGCGCTCGCGCAACTGGGCGGGGCAGCTACGGGCGTTGGGGCAGCGCAGGTCGACGTCGGCCTCCTTCATGGGCCGCAGCGGCGTACCGCACTCGGGGCACTCGGCGGGCATCACGAACTCCCGCTCGGTGCCGTCCCGCAGGTCCACCACCGGCCCGAGGATCTCCGGAATGACGTCCCCGGCCTTGCGCAGCACGACCGTGTCCCCGATGAGGACGCCCTTCGCCTTGACGACGTCCTGGTTGTGCAGGGTCGCGAACTCGACCTCGGAGCCGGCGACCGTCACCGGTTCGACCTGCGCGTACGGCGTGACACGGCCCGTACGGCCCACGCCCACGCGGATGTTGATCAGCTTGGTGTTGACCTCCTCCGGCGCGTACTTGTACGCGATGGCCCAGCGCGGCGCGCGCGAGGTGGAGCCCAGGCGGCCCTGGAGGGGGATCTCGTCGAGCTTGACGACGACGCCGTCGATCTCGTGCTCGACGGAGTGGCGGTTGTCGCCGTAGTGCTTGATGAACTGC
This sequence comes from Streptomyces sp. 4F14, assembly GCF_048159485.1. Lineage (NCBI taxonomy): Bacteria > Bacillati > Actinomycetota > Actinomycetes > Kitasatosporales > Streptomycetaceae > Streptomyces > Streptomyces sp. 4F14. Next base: position 18,543 of record NZ_JBLRVY010000025.1, on the reverse strand, counting down.
CGTACGCCGTCGAGGTCGTTGACCACCCGGTTGTGCGCGGAGGTCGGCAGGCCCCAGGTGCGCAGCAGGTCGTACGCCTCGGAGAGGCGGGTGAGGCCGTCGTAGCCCTCCAGGGCGCCGATGCCGTGGACGACCATGTGCAGGGGGCGGCTCGCGGTCTTGCGGGGGTCCTTCTGGCGGAGTGAACCGGCCGCCGCGTTGCGCGGGTTGGCGAAGGGCTTGTCGCCGATCGCGACCAGGTGGGCGTTGAGCTCGGCGAACTTCTCCATCGGGAAGTAGACCTCGCCCCGGATCTCCACGAGGTCGGGGACGCGGTCGCCGGTGAGGCGGTCGGGGATCTCGGCGATCGTGCGGACGTTGGGCGTGATGTCCTCGCCCGTGCGGCCGTCGCCGCGCGTCGCCGCGCGGGTGAGGCGGCCGTGCTCGTACGTCAGGTTGACGGCGAGGCCGTCGACCTTCAGCTCGCACAGGAAGTGGTGGACGGTTGCGCCGACGTCCTTGTGGACGCGCTCGGCCCAGGCGGCGAGTTCGAGGTCGTCGAAGGCGTTGTCGAGGGACAGCATGCGCTGGCGGTGCTCGACGGACGTGAACTCCGTCTCGTACGCGCCCGCGACCTTCTGGGTCGGCGAGTCCGGGGTGCGCAGCTCCGGGTACTCCTCCTCCAGTGCCTCCAGCGTGCGCAGGAGCTTGTCGAACTCCGCGTCGCTGACGACGGGGGCGTCCTTCACGTAGTACCGGAAGCGGTGTTCCTCGATCTGCTCCGCGAGCTGGGCGTGCCGCTCGCGGGCCTCCGTCTGCTTGTCGCCGGCCACCTTTGTCCTCCGTTACTCAGGGTTGTCCGCGAGGGATCTCGCCGCCCGGACGCAGTGGGCGAGCGCGGTGCGGGCGTACGCGGGGGAAGCGCCCGCCAGCCCGCACGCCGGGGTCACCGTCACGGCCTCGGCGAGAAGCGCCGGTGACAGCCCCAGCCTGCGCCACAGCGTCCTGACACCCATGACGCTACCGGCAGGGTCTGACAATGCCGTGTCCGTGCCCGGCACGACACCGGTGAACAGCTTCAGGCCCGCTTCGACGGCCTCGCCGATCGCGTCGTCGTCACGCTCGGTGAGGAGCGAGAAGTCGAAGGAGACGGCGGCGGCTCCGGCCCGGCGCAGCAGGGCGAAGGGGACGTCCGGGGCGCAACTGTGAACGATCCCGTGAGCGTTCACGCCGAGGACGTCCCTCAGGGTCGCCTCGACGAGCTGGCGGTCCACGGCGCGGTGGGTGCGGTAGCCGCTGGCCGTCTTCACGTGTCCGCGCAGGACCGCGGTGAGGGAGGGTTCGTCGAGCTGGAGGACGAGCCGGGCGCCGGGCACACGCCGCTGGACCTCCGCGAGGTGCTCGCGCAGGCCCTCCGCGAGGGAGCCGGCGAGGTCGCGGCAGGCGCCCAGGTCGGACAGCGCGGACTCGCCGTTGCGCAGCTCCAGGGCGGCGGCCAGCGTCCAGGGGCCGACGGCCTGCACCTTCAGCACGCCGTCGTACTCCTGCGTGAACTCCTCCAGGGCGTCCAGGTCCTCGCCCAGCCACGAACGCGCCCGCTTCGTGTCCCGGCCCGGCCTGTCCCCCAGGCGCCAGCCGCTCGGCTCCACGCGCGCGTACAGCTCGACGAGCATCCCCGCCGTACGGCCGATCATGTCGGCGCCCGGCCCGCGCGCGGGGAGTTCCGCGAGGTGGGGGAAGTCCTCGAACGAGCCGGTGACCGTCTTGGCGGCCTCCCTGGCGTCGCCGCCGGGCAGGGAGCCGACGCCGGTGGCGGGGGCGAAGCGAAAGTCTGGGTTCACAGGCGGAAGCCTACGTAGGCGCGCGCGGGGCAAGGCGGGGGTGTCGTCGATCGACGCGGCCGGTGATCGTTTCTGAACGGATCAGCGGCCCGGGCGGACCGTCAGGTCGTTGATCTCCGCGTCCCTCGGGAGGTCGATCGCGGTCAGGATCGCCGTCGCCACGGACTCCGGGTCGATCCAGCGCTGCGGGTCGTACTCCTTGCCCTCCTGCTGGTGCACCTTCGCCTGCATCGGGCTCGCCGTCCGGCCCGGGTAGACCGAGGTGACCCGTACGCCGTTGCCGTGCTCCTCGTGGCGGAGGGAGTCGGCGAGGGCCTTGAGGCCGTGCTTCGAGGCGGCGTACGCGGACCACTCCGCGTGGGCGTTCAGACCGGCGCCGGAGTTGACGAAGACGACGTGGCCCTTCGTCGTGCGGAGTTGGGGGAGGAAGTGGCGGGTCAGCTCCGCCGGGGCGATCAGGTTGACGTTCAGCTGGTGGCGCCAGGTCTTGGGGGTGAGGTCGCCCACCGGGCCGAGGTCCACCACGCCCGCGATGTGCAGGAGCGTGTCCACACGGTCGGGGAGCGACTGGTGGGAGAACGCCCAGCTGAGTTTGTCGGGGTCGGCGAGGTCGCCCACGAGGGTCTGTGCTCCGGGGAACTGAGCGGCGAGTTCCTTCGCCCGTCCGGCGTCCCGGGCGTGGAGTACGAGGTCGTCGCCGCGGGCGTGGAGGCGGCGGGCTACGGCTGCGCCGATGCCGGAACCGGCGCCGGTGATCACGTGTGTTGGCATGCGGGTCATTCTCGCGTTCTCGCGCCGCCGATGAGTTTCGGGTTCCAGTACCGTCTACCCCTCGCTACTGCTCGGAGCGGAAAGAGGCGGTCATGGGTTACATCGACATCGACGGGATCTCCCTGTACGTCGAGGAGCACGGGGGCGGTTCGGGTACGCCGCTGGTCCTTCTGCACGGTGGTCTGGGGTCCGGGGAGATGTTCGCGCCTCTGCTGCCGTCGTTGACCGAGGGGCGGCGGGTGCTGGTCGTCGATCTTCAGGGTCACGGTCGTACGGCCGACGTGGACCGGCCCTTGCGGGCGGAGACGATGGCCGATGACATCGCCGGGCTGCTGCGGGAGCTGGGGATACCTCAGGCGGACGTCCTCGGCTACTCGGTGGGCGCGGACGTCGCCCTCCGAACCGCGATCCAGCATCCCGGGATCGTCCGGCGCCTGGTCGTCGTCTCCACGCCGGTCCGTCGGGACGGGTGGTTCCCCGAGGTGCTGGCCGGCATGGACGCGATGAGCTCCGCCGCTGCCGAGCCCATGAAGCAGTCGCCGGTGTACGAGATGTACGCCCGGCTCGCGCCCCGGGTCGAGGACTGGCCCGTCCTCGTGGGGAAGGTGGCCGAGCTGAAGAAGGTGCCGTACGACTGGACCGCGGACGTGGAGGGCATCTCGGCGCCGGTGCTGCTGGTGTTCGGCGACGCGGATGCCGTGCGGCCGGCTCATATGGTCGAGTTCTACGGGTTGTTGGGCGGGGGTTTGAAGGACGCGGGGTGGGACGGGTCCGGGCAGGTGGAGTCCCGGTTGGCTGTGCTGCCGGGGGTGACGCATTACGACGTGCTGATGTCGCCGTTGTTGGCGGGGGCGGTGGGGGCGTTCTTGGGGTGAGCGCGGTACGGGGGGTGGCGGGGGTCGTCCGGCGGGCGCGGGTCCGTCGTCCGCTCAGCTCCCCGTCAAGTACGCCAGTGCCTCCCCCGGTTCCTTCGCGAAGTGCATCAGGTTCGAGAGTGGGACCGGGAGGAAGCCTTCCGACTCCATGCGGCGGAACTGTTGTTCCAGGCCGTCGTAGAAGCCCGCGGTGTTGAGGAGGACCACCGGCTTGGTCGTGTGGCCGTGCTTCTTCATCTCCAGGATCTCCGTGGCCTCGTCCAGCGTGCCGGTTCCGCCGACCATGATGACCACCGCGTCGGCCTTCTCGATCAGGAGTTTCTTGCGTTCGGCCAGGTCCTTGGCCACGATCATCTCGTCCACGCCGGGGCGGACCTTCGCCACGAGGAATTCCACCGAGACTCCGCAGAGGCGGCCGCCGGACTCCTCGACGCCGTCCGCGACCACCTTCATCAGGCCCGCGTCCGAGCCGCCCCACACCAGGGTGTGGCCGCCTTTGCCCAGGAGCCTCGCGAACTCCCTCGCCGGGAGTGTGTAGCGGTCGTCGAGGTCTGCTGCGGAGAGGAAGACACAGATGCGCATGGCGCCTACCGTACGGGGGATGACCAATGGACATCACATCACTGTCGAACCGTCGTCCGCGCGCGTGCGGGTAGTGCACGGTGAGCATGTACTCGCCGACAGCGAGCGAGCGCTGCTCCTCAAGGAGACGGGGTGTCCGCCCCGTTACTACATCCCCGCCGAGGACGTACGCCTGGACCTGCTGACGCCGTCCGAGACCCACACCGTCTGCCCCTTCAAGGGGACCGCCTCCTACTGGTCCCTCCCCGACGCACCCGACCTCGCGTGGGCCTACCCCGAGCCCTACGACGCCGTCGCGGCGATCAAGGACCACCTCTGTTTCTACGAACCCGACGTGTCCTGACGGAGTCTCACGCGGCCGCTGCCGTACGGCGCCGGTGGCCGGCTCCGTCGCCAACAGTTCCGCAAACGCCTGGATGCGGTCGAGCAGGTAGCGTTGCCGCCGAAGGAGTCGAGGGGCGTCGTCCTCGGCGTGCTGCGCGAACTGTTGAGGTGAGCACCTTGCCCGAGGTGAAGTGGATCGAGTCGTCGTGCTCCGGGGAGGGCGCGGCCCTCAGCCGTGCTGCCTTCACCGCCCTCGTGAAGTCCCTGTGAGCCAAGAAGCCGAGCAGATCCGTCACTTCTGGCAGCGGCTCGGACTTCCCGGTCTCGTCGATGTCCACACCCACTTCATGCCCGAGCGCGTCCTCCGCAAAGTGTGGGACTACTTCGACTCCGCCGGCCCCCTCACCGGCATGGACTGGCCCATCACCTACCGCGTCGAGGAAGCCGAACGCACCGCCCTGCTACGGGAGTTCGGCGTCCGCGCCTTCACCGCGATGCTGTACCCGCACAAGCCCGGCATGGCCCGCTGGCTGAACGGGTGGGCCGCGGAGTTCGCCGGGCGTACGCCCGACTGCCTGCACACCTCGACTCTTTTCCCGGAGCCCGGCGTCGAGTTGTACGTCAGGGAGGCCGTCGAGGCGGGGGCGCGGGTGTTCAAGGCGCATGTGCAGGTGGGGGGTTACGACCCCACGGATGAACTGCTCGACCCCGTATGGGGGTTGCTCGCCGAGGCGGGCGTACCGACCGTCATCCACTGCGGGTCGGGGCCCGCACCGGGCAAACACACCGGCCCCGAACCGATCGCCCGCATCCTCGCCCGCCACCCCCGACTCCCCCTGATCATCGCCCACATGGGCATGCCGGAGTACGTGGAGTTCCTCGACCTCGCCGCCCGGTACCCCGAAGTCCGCCTGGACACGACCATGGCGTTCACAGACTTCATGGAGGCCATGACGCCGTACCCGCCCGCCGCCGTGCCCCGCCTCGCGGACCTCGGTGACCGCGTCCTGCTGGGCACGGACTTCCCGAACATCCCGTACCCCTACCTGCACCAGCTCCAGGCACTGGAGGCCCTGGGGCTGGGCGGGGAGTGGCTGCGGGGTGTGTGCCACGACAACGCGGCGGCGTTGTTCGGGCTCTGATCCGTCAGGCGTTCGCCGTCTCGCGGCGCGTCGTCGTCGCGATCGTCGCCGAGCCGACGACCCGCGTCCCGTCGTAGAGGACGATCGCCTGGCCGGGGGCCACGCCACGGACCGGTTCCGTGAACTCCACCTGGAGTTCCCCGGCGACCAGTTCCGCCGTGACCTCGGTCTCGCCGCCGTGGGCGCGGAGCTGAGCCGTGTAGACCGCCGAGCCCGTGGGTACCGTCCCGCACCAGCGGGGCTTGATCGCGGTGAGGGCCGTCACGTCGAGGGCCTCGGCGGGGCCGACCGTCACCGTGTTGTCGACCGGCGAGATGTCGAGGACGTAGCGCGGCTTGCCGTCGGCGGCGGGCGTGCCGATGCGCAGGCCCTTGCGCTGGCCGATCGTGAAGCCGTACGCGCCCTCGTGGGTGCCGAGCTTGGTGCCGGACTCGTCGACGATGTCGCCCTCGGCCTTGCCGAGGCGGTTGGCGAGGAAGCCCTGGGTGTCGCCGTCTGCGATGAAGCAGATGTCGTGGGAGTCGGGCTTCTTGGCGACCGCGAGGCCACGGCGTTCGGCTTCGGCGCGGATCTCGTCCTTCGTCGTCACCGTGTCGCCGAGCGGGAACAGCGCGTGCGCGAGCTGCTTCTCGTCGAGGACTCCGAGGACGTACGACTGGTCCTTCGCCATGTCGCTGGCGCGGTGCAGCTCGCGGGTGCCGTCCTCGCCGATCACGACCTGCGCGTAGTGGCCCGTGCACACCGCGTCGAAGCCGAGGGCGAGCGCCTTGTCGAGGAGCGCCGCGAACTTGATCTTCTCGTTGCAGCGGAGGCAGGGGTTGGGGGTGCGGCCGGCCTCGTACTCGGCGACGAAGTCCTCGACGACGTCCTCGCGGAAGCGGTCGGCGAGGTCCCAGACGTAGAACGGGATGCCGATCACGTCGGCCGCGCGGCGCGCGTCGCGGGAGTCCTCGATCGTGCAACAGCCTCGCGCGCCCGTGCGGAACGATTGTGGGTTCGCCGAGAGGGCGAGGTGGACACCGGTCACGTCGTGGCCGGCTTCCGCTGCTCGGGCAGCGGCAACTGCGGAGTCGACCCCGCCGGACATGGCGGCGAGGACTCGGAGGGGGCGCGCGGTCTCAGTCATAGCCCCTCCAGGGTACGGGGCCCCGGGAACCCGGGCTCACGGATATGCGTTGGGGATCATGTGGGGGCAGTGCGAGAAGGGGTTCCATGGGGTCGAGACAGCGGGAAGGCGAGCGGCGCATCGGGCGGCGGGCGCTGATCTTCGGGGGTGTGGCGGCGGCCGTCGGCGGCGGCGCGGTCCTCGCGCGGGACGACCTGTCGCGGCTGTGGTGGAAGCTGCCCGGGAACCAGCGGCCCCGGGTCGAGGGCGCCGTCGACTTCGCGGGCGCGCGGTGGGTGGAGGCGTCCGACGCGAACTTCCGGTGGGCGGACCGGCCCGACGACTACGACGTCGACATGATCGTCGTCCATGTCACCCAGGGTGACTTCGACAGTGCCGTGAAGGCGTTCCAGGACCCCGGGCACCTGGCCGCCGCGCACTACATCGTCGGCCAGGACGGACGGATCGCCCAGATGATCCGCGAGCTGGACGTCGCGTACCACGCGGGAAACCGGTCGTACAACGAACGCAGCGTGGGCATCGAGCACGAGGGGTTCGTGGACCGGCCGGAGGACCTCACGGATGCCATGTACGCCGCTTCCGCGCGGCTCGCTGCGGGGATCTGCGTGCGGTACGGGATTCCGGTGGACCGGAAGCACATCATCGGGCACGTGGAGGTGCCGGGGACCGATCACACGGATCCCGGGGAGCACTGGGACTGGGACCGGTACCTGAGGCTGGTCGGGGAGGCGAAGGAGGCGTTGGGGAAGGCGGAGGCATAACGACTGGGTAACGCCCGAAGCGTCCGTTGCCTCCCCTGTCGGGAACATGACCTGCGGCGATGTAACCCCCGGATAAACAAGGGAAGTTGAGGGACCAAGCTCCCCCACAGCGCACCCGTGCAACTCCTAACTTCAGCCCAGTGCGCGCACAGACCGCCGCTCCAGGCTCCCCGCCATGACGCACTCCACAGAGCACACGAACAGCGGCAAGGGCGAGCACGCGAAGGTCACCCGGCACGGAAAAGGGCTGCACCGGCGGAAGTTCCTCGGCGGGATGGCGGGCATCGGGTTCGGGGCGGTCGCGGGCGCCGGGACGACGATCGGGCTCCTCGGCGGGACCGGCGGGAACAAGGCGAGCGCCGCGACGAACACGGCGACCCTGACCGTGCCGGACCTGCTGGAGGGGACCACCTCGGGGACGACGACCACGTTCACGCTGGAGGCGCAGACAGGCACGCACGAAGTGGTGAGCGGTGTCTCCAGCACCAGCGCCGGCTACAACGGGAGTTACCTCGGCCCGACCCTGAAGTGGACCAACGGCTCGACCGTCCTGCTGAACATCACCAACAGCCTCGGCGACGACACGACCGTCCACTTCCACGGCGCGCACATCCCCGCCGAGATGGACGGCGGTCCGCAGAACGCGTTCGCCGACGGCAAGACCTGGTCGCCGACGTTCGAGGTGAAGGACGAGGCGAAGACGCTCTGGTACCACCCGCACGCGCTCGGCACGACCGCCGAGCAGGTCGTGCGCGGCCTCGCCGGGATGATCATCGTCGAGGACGACTCGACGACGTCCGCCGCGCTGCCCAGCGACTACGGCGTGGACGACATCCCGATCATCCTCCAGTCGCTGGCCGCCGACAGCAGCGGTGACGTCAAGTACAACCTCTCCGGGTACCTCGGCGGCAGCCTCGTCTATCCGCTCCTGTGCAACGGGGTCAACGTGGACGACACGACGCTCACGTTCACCGCGACCAAGACGCGGACCCGGTTCCGGGTGCTCAACGCCTCCCCCGCCGACATCCTCACCCTCCAGCGCAGCGACGGCGGCACGCTGACGCAGATCGCCACCGACCAGGGGTACTTGGCGTCCGCCGCCGAGGTGACGTCCATCCGGCTCGTCGCCGGCGCGCGCGCCGAGTTCGTCATGGACCTCAGCGACGCCGTGACCCTCCAGACCGTCGTCACGACCGGGTGGGTACGGGGCGGCAGCGGGACGTACGACTTCCTGACCGTCACGCCGAGCGCCTCCGACACGCCCGCCGATCTGCCGTCCGCCCTCAACTCCATCACCCGGTACGACACTTCGTCGTTCACCGCGCGGACCATCACGCTCGGGCAGAGCGGGCTGAACATGACCATCAACGGATCCGTCGGGACGACCATGTCCGGGATGGCGATGATCAGTACGACGCTCGACGCGGAGGAGATCTGGACGATCACCAACGCCACCCAGCTGGAGCACTCCTTCCATCTCCACGACGTGCCCTTCCAGTTGATCGAGATCAACGGGGAGGAGCCGACCGGGGTGGACCTCGGGTGGTTCGACACGTACGAGGTCGTCGGCGGCGGGTCCATCAAGATCGCCATGAAGTTCACGGACTTCACGGACGACACGTACATGTACATGCTGCACTGCCATCTCCTCCAGCACGAGGACGAGGGGATGATGGCGGCGCTGATGGTGACCGAGAGCTGAACTCCGGTGGCGGCGGGGCCTGTTACGTCAGCCCTGCCGCCCTCGCGCGTTCCACCGCCGGGCCGATCGCCTTGGCGACCGCCTCGATGTCGGCCTCGGTCGACGTGTGGCCCAGGGAGAAGCGGAGGGTGCCCCTCGCGAGGTCCGGGTCCGTGCCCACCGCCAGCAGGACGTGGCTCGGCTGCGCCACACCGGCCGTACAGGCGGAGCCCGTCGAGCATTCGATGCCCTGCGCGTCCAGGAGCAGGAGCAGGGAATCGCCCTCGCAGCCCGGGAACGTGAAGTGCGCGTTCGCGGGGAGCCGGCCGGCGCTCGCCGGGTCACCGCCCAGGATCGCGTCCGGAACCGCCGTACGCACCGACTCCACGAGGGTGTCCCGCAGGGTGCCGATCCTGCTCGCGAACAACTCCCTGTTCTGCGCGGCGTGTTGGCCCGCCACCGCGAACGACGCGATTGCCGGGGTGTCCAACGTGCCCGACCTGACGTGGCGTTCCTGGCCGCCGCCGTGCAGGACCGGTACGGGGGTGTACTCGCGGCCCAGCAGGAGGGCGCCGATGCCGTACGGGCCGCCGACCTTGTGGCCCGAGACCGTCATCGCCGCGAGGCCCGACTCCGCGAAGTCCAGGGGGAGTTGGCCGTACGCCTGGACAGCGTCGGCGTGCAGGGGGATGCCGTACTCCGCTGCCACGGCGGCCAGTTCGTGGATCGGCATGATCGTGCCGATCTCGTTGTTCGCCCACATGACCGTGGCCAGGGCCACGTCGTCGGGGTTCCTCGTGATCGCTTCGCGGAGGGCGTCGGGGTGGACTCTGCCGTAGCCGTCCACCGGGAGGTACTCGACCGTCGCGCCCTCGTGGTCCGCGAGCCAGTCGACCGCGTCCAGCACTGCGTGGTGTTCCACGGGGCTGGCGAGTACGCGGGTCTTCTGCGGGTCCGCGTCTCTCCTCGACCAGTACAGGCCCTTGACCGCGAGGTTGTCCGCCTCCGTGCCGCCCGAGGTGAAGACGACCTCGCTGGGGCGGGCGCCGAGGGAGTCCGCCAGGGTTTCCCTCGCTTCCTCGACTGTGCGGCGGGCTCTGCGGCCTGCCGCGTGCAGGGCTGAGGCGTTGCCGGTGACTCCCAGGTGGGCGGTCAGTGCCTCTGCCGCTTGCGGGAGCATCGGGGTGGTTGCGGCGTGGTCGAGGTAGGCCATGGTTCAGCGATTGTACGGGCCGGGGGTGCAGGTGCGGGTTGGCGGGTGGTGCGGCGCGGCTGCTCGCCGTTGGGGGTGAGGTGGGCGGCCGAGTGCGGGTGCGTTGTGGCTGGTCGCGCTCACGCGGCGGTAGCCGCACATCGGCACAGCCCCGCGCCCCCAGGTAGCTGGGGGTGACTGTGTTTTGTTGAGCGCGGGTGGTCCGTCGCGGTCAGAAGCTCCAGGAGATTGACGCGTCTGCCTGCATGAACGCGAACAGGACCACCAGGTCCGCCATGCCCAGCGTCAGGCCCAGGAGGGCTCGGCCTCGGCGAGCTGTGCCTCGGAGCAGGGAGACCGTTGCCAGGACTATCGCTATCGGGCCCAGGAACAGGTTCAGGACCAGGAGGCCCAGCAGGCCCAGGATGAACGACGCCACCGCCATGCCGTCCGGGTCTCGGGGGGTGGTGGTCGAGGTGGGGGTGGGGGGTGCTGTCAGGCGGAGCATCAGGCTTCCCTTCGGGGGCCGGTGGTGCGGCGGCGGGTCGTGCGTTCCCGGATGGCGAAGATCGCCAGCCAGGCCGCTATGACCGTCGCGGCTATCAGCGTGACGCTCAGGGGGGCGTGCGCGACCGTGCCCATGGCTACGCCGAGCAGGAGCAGCGCGGCTACCAGGAACAACATCGGGGGATCCCTTCGCGAGGCTCGTCACAGGTGAGTGAACAGTTGTGGTTACAGTTGTTCACTGACTTAGGAGTCTAGTCCCTGTGGCCGGCTTTGCGATTACGGAGAACAGTTGTTAACTGGAGAGATGAGTCACACGGTCGGCGTCCGCCAGGCGCAGAAGCAGAAGACTCGGCAGGCGTTTCTGGATGCCGCGTTGGAGTTGCTGGAGGAGCAGAGCCTGAGCAGCCTGGGGCTCCGCGAGGTGACTCGGGCCGTGGGGGTGGCGCCTACCGCGTTCTACCGGCACTTCCGGTCTATCCCCGACCTCGGGGTCGCCCTTGTCGAGCAGGCGCTCGGGAGTCTGCATCCGATGATCCGTACGACCGTCATCGCGAGCGATGATCCCGAGCAGCGGATCGCCCGCGCGCTGGAGTTGATCGACGGGCATGTGTCCGCGCACCCCGCGCATGTGCGGTTCATCGCGCGGGAGCGGCATGGTGGGGTGCAGCCCGTTCGGGAGGCGATCCGCGCTCAGCTCGCGCGGTTCGCGGAGGAGGTGCGCGATGAACTCGCGAAGGACTCCGAGGCCGAGGGGTGGAGTGCGGGGGATCTGCTGATGCTGGCTCAGTTGTACGTGGATCAGATGCTGATCGTGGCTTCGTTGTTTCTGGAGACGTTGGATGCGGGGGCTGAGGAGCGGGGGGTTGTGGTGGATCGGGTTGCCCGGCAGATGCGGTTGATCAGTGTTGGGCGGGTGCATTGGAATGCGTAGTGGGGGGCGGGGAGCGCGGGTATGTGCGGCGCCGTTGCGGCTTGTCGCGCCCGCGCGGCGGCAGCCGCACATCGACACAGCCCCGCGCCCCTGAAGGACGGCAGTGTCGCTGTAACTCGGTTGCTCAGCCCTGCTGTTGGGCCTGCCGGCCCTGTGCCGCGCCGCCCGGGCCGCCTCCGCAACCGCCGCCGCCCTGGCTGCCTCCGCCGGGGCCGCCCTGGCCGCCTTGAGCACCCTGGCCGCCCCCCGCCGTCGGCATCCCGGACGGCATCGCCGTCGGACTGCCCGTCGGGGCGCCGCTCGGTGCCCCCGTCGGCATGTTCGTCGGTGCTCCGCTCGGGCGGGCCGTTCCCGTGGGCATGTTCGTCGGGGCCTGGCACTGCTGTTGTGTGGAGTTGCCCGGGGTCGTCGAGGAGGACGAGTCGCTGGAGCCGCAGGCTGCGAGGGCCAAGGGGGAGAGTGCCAGGAGGGCCACTGCGGGGACGAGGCGCGCGCGGTTCATGAGAGACAGCTCCAAGGAGGGTGAGGAAGTCCTGAGGGAGTGAACTCAACCAACGGCGTCTGGGGCTTTGTTGGGGGTCGTCTGTGGGGTGGCTGTTCGATGGGTAAAGCGTTGTTCAAGGTGCCGCGTACAGGGCCGTGAGAGAAGCGAGCGCCTCACGGAGTTGGGCTCGGACCTCCGGCGGGGAGAGGACCTCCACGCGGTCGGAGAACATGAGGAGGTGGCAGGTCGCAGCGAGCTGGTTGTAGGTGAGGCGTACGGTCACCCACTCCCCCGACAGGTCCAACTCCTCCTGTGGAGCAGCCAGTTGCGCTGCCGCGAGGCGCAGGAAGAAGTCGATCCAGTCGCGGCGGACCCGGACGACGACCTCGATCCCGTCCGGGCGTTCCTCGACCTGGCGTCTCAACACCTGCCAGGCGTCGGCGAGTTCGACGCCGGGGCGGCGCTGGACGGGGTCGGCGAGCTGCTTCGCGGACTGGATCCGGTCGGCGCGGAAGAGCTGGGGTCTTCCGCGGCGGTCGGCGACGAGGTACCAGACCCCCGCCTTGGCGACCAGGCCGTACGGGTCGACGGTGTACGTGCGGGGGTCGGTCGTGCCGCTGTGCCGGTAACGCAGGCGCAGGCGGCGGTCCGTGAAGACCGCGTCCTGGAGGATGTCCAGGTCCACGGCCTTCGCCTCGCCGCCCCACCAGCGCGTCGCGTCGACGAGGATGCGGCGGCTGGTGACCTCGGCGGCGGGGCGGTGCGGCGCGGGGAGGGCGGCCATCACCTTCCGCAGGGCGGAACCGAGCGCCGAGTCCAGGCCGAGCGCCTCGTGCGCGCCCTGGGCCGCGAGGACGAACAGGGCGCGGGACTCGTCGGCGGTCAGTCCGGTGACGTCCGTACGGAAGCCCGGCAGGAGGCGGATGCCGCCGTGCCGGCCGCGCTCGGTGTAGACGGGGACGCCCGCCGCCGACAGGGACTCGACGTCGCGGTAGATGGTCCGCTCGGACACCTCCAGCCGCGCGGCCAGTTCGTGTGCGGGGACCTGGTCCCGGGTCTGGAGCAGCAGCAGGATGGAGAGGAGGCGCTCGGATTTCACGGGACCAGCATCCCGCAAAAGCTGACGGCGGGTGTCAGGTTTCGGGGTCAGCATCGGCATACACAGCGGCCGCTACGAAAGGTACGACCATGACTGCCGACCCTCGTTCCCTGTATGCCCAAGCTACCGCCCAGGTGGGGGAGTTGATCGATGCCGTGCGCGGTGAGCAGTTCGGGGCGGGGACGCCGTGTCCGGAGTTCGACGTGCGGGGGCTGTTGTCGCATGTCGTCGGGGTGATGGTGCGGGTCGCCGTGACCGGGGAGGGCGGGGACGGGCTGGTCGTGGAGGCGTTCGTGGACGGGGTGGGGGACGACGAGTGGGGGGTGGTATTCGAGGAGGCGCGTGTTCGGGGTGTGAAGGCGTGGGAGGACGACGCGTCGCTCACCCGGACCGTGCGGGTGCCGTGGGGAGAGGTGCCGGGGACCGCCGCCCTGTCGGGGTATGTCATGGAAATCGCCACGCACACCTGGGACTTGAGCGAGGCCCTCGGGTGGCCTGTGCAACTCTCCGACGAGGTCGGGGAGTTCGCGCTCGCAGCCGCGTTGCGTAACCTCCCCGGACCCCAGCGGCCCGCCGGGATTCCGTTCGGGTCGGCCGTCGAAGCCGCCGAAGGGGCCGACTCCTACGGGAAGTTGGCCGCCTGGACCGGGCGGGAGCCGCTTACGGCAGCGTGACGCGGGCGAGTTGGCGGGACTGGGCCACCAACCGGTCCTCGCTGTCCCAGACTTCCGCGTCCTCCTCCAGGAAGCCGCCCGCGAGGTTGCGGGTGGTGATGGCGACGCGGACCGGGCCGGGTGCGGGCAACGCCCTGATGTGGGCGGTGAGTTCGACGGTGGGGACCCAGCCCTTGATGCCGAGGTCGAAGGCCGTCGGGGGGAGGGCGTCGACGGCGAGGAGGAGGGAGAGGGGGTCGGCGTCGCGGCCGTCGGCGAGGCCGAACCAGGCCCGGGACTCGCCCTTGCCGGAGGGCTGGCCGAGGGCCCAGCCGACGGTCGCGGGGTCGAGCTTGAGCATCACGCGCTGCGCGATGGGCTGCTGGTCGGCGGAGCCGGGGGCGTCCTCGGGGCCGACGCAGTGGGGCAGGGGCGGGAACGCCGGGGGCTTCGCCGAGGTGCGGACGTCGTCGGGGAGGCTCGCGAGGTCGCCGTAGGAGGCGAGGACGCGGATGCGTTCGACTTCGGCGCCTGTCTCGTCGTACTGGAACAGGGATGCCTGGCCCGTCGAGAGGGTGCGGCCGGTGCGGACCGGTTCCGCGCGGACCGTCGCCGGGCCGGGGCGGGAGGCGCTCAGGTAGTGGGCCGAGATCGTGAAGGGGTGGGGGTGCGGGAGGGTCTCGCCGAGGGCGCGGCCGAGGACGGCCAGGAGGTAGCCACCGTTGAGCGCGCCGAAGATCGTCCAGCCCGCCGGGAGGTCGATGTCGTACACACCGGGTACGCCGGGGTCGCGGGGGGTGAGTGTCGTCGCGCGGTCGAACTCGCTGTCTCCGACGGTGGCGGGGGCGGCTGTCTCTGGCATGGGTGAACAGTACAACAGGCGATTACTAAGCGGTAGCTTTACGGCCCGCCCCCGACCCGCCCCCCGGCCCGCCCCGGTGCCGCCCGGCAATTTCTCGGTAAGCGTCCGCACACGTCCGTAAACCTCATGCCCGCATTTTCCCTCTGTAGGGACATGAGCCTTACCGGGACCCCGTTCCTCTACACGCTGATCGCGCTGGCGGTCGTCGCCGTCGTGCTCCCGCTGTTCCTGTGGACGCGGCTGCGCGGACCGCGCGTCCTGCGGGGCGGGGTGCGCTTCCTGATGCTGCTGTTCGCGCAGGGCACGGCCGTCGCACTGGTCTTCACACTCGTCAACAACTCCAACAACCTGTACGACAACTGGTCCGACCTGCTCGGCACCGGATCGCACGTCAACCAGGCCCGTGACCTCGGCGCGAGCGGCACCGGCGGGATATCGGTGAAGAAGCTCCCGAAGGTGAAACAGAAGTTCACCGACGCCGAGGGGCCCGGCATGCGCGCGGCCGGCGGGGTCATGCAGACCGAGCTGAAGGGGCGGGTCTCCGGCGTCACCGCCGAGGTCTACGTCTGGCTGCCCCCGCAGTACAACGACCCCTCCCTCAAGAACATCCACTTCCCCGTCGTCGAGCTCCTCCCCGGCTACCCCGGCTCCGCGAAGGCGTGGTTCGGCTCCCTGCACGCCCACGAGCAGCTCGCCACGCTCATGCGGCAGGGCAAGATCGCGCCGTTCATCCTGGTCGCGCCGCGTACGACGCTCCTCGCGGGCGTCGACACCGGGTGCGCGAACGTCCCGGGCACCGTCAACGCGGACACCTGGCTCAGTGTCGACGTACCGAAGATGGTGACCGACAACTTCCGCGCGCTCCCGGCGCCCAAGGGCTGGGCCGTCGCCGGGTACTCGGCGGGCGCCCACTGCGCGACCAAGCTCGCCATCGCCCACCCCGACCGCTACCGCGCCGCCGTCAGCCTCTCGGGGTACAACGACCCGATCGGCGAGCGCTCCTCGCTGACCGCGCAGGACCCCACCCTGCGGCGTACCACCAACCCCTACTTCATGCTGAAGAACGCGGCCACTCCCCCGGCGGTCTCCCTCTACCAGTCCGGCCAGCCCGGCGACGGGTACGAGGCGGGTCTCGCCCTCAAGAAGGAGGCCAAGGCGCCGACGGTCGTGCACGTCGTCTACATCCCGAAGAAGGTCGGCGGCCACAACATGAAGCTGTGGAAGCCGCAGGTCGTCCCGATGTTCCAGTGGCTGACCGTGCAGATGGGGCTGACGAACGTGAAGGGCGACGGCGACGCCGCAGGTACTACGGGTAGTACGGAGGCGTCCGGCAGCGCGGGCGCCACCGGTTCGGGGACGGGGGCCGCCGGTACCAGGGGTACTACTCCTCTCGAACAGTAGAGCGGCGGTTCCAGGCTCGCGGTGCGCGCCAGTGGTAGTGCATCGCGAGCAGGCGCAGGACGAACGCGGTCGTGGCCGCGAGGCCGCTGGTCAGCGGGGTGAGCGCCTCGTAGTGGATGCAGACCACGACCATCGTCGCGCCCACCATCGCCGGGACCGCGTACAGGTCGCGGTCCCAGCGCAGGAGGGACGGGACCTCGTTGGCGAGGACGTCGCGCAGGACGCCACCGCCCACGCCCGTCGCGAGGCCCAGGGTGGCCGAGGCGGTCAGGCCCAGGCCGTGGTCGTACGCCTTCGTCGTGCCCGCCACGCAGAACAGGCCGAGGCCCGCCGCGTCGAAGACGTTGACCGCGTTCTGGATGCGCTCCACCTCCGGGTGGAGGAAGACGACGATCAGCGCGGCGATCAGCGGGGTCAGGAAGTAGCCCAGGTCCGTGAAGGCCGCCGGGGGGACCGCGCCGATCACCAGGTCCCGGAACAGTCCCCCGCCCAGCGCGGTGACCTCGGCGAGGACGGCGATGCCGAACACGTCGAAGTTCTTGCGGACGGCCAGCAGCGCGCCCGAGAGCGCGAAGACGAAGATGCCGGCGAGGTCCAGGGTGTGCTGGACGGAGGGGCTGAAGATCTGCTGAAGCACCCGCACATTCTTGCTTATCGCCGGGTGTCTTCCTTGCTATGCAAGGAGCTGAGGGGCTACAGGGTCGGTTTCCCTGTCGTGAACAGCCAGGTCTGGAAGAGGTCGTCGAGCTGCTGGCCCGAGATCTTCTCCGCGAGGGCGATGAACTGGGCCGTGTTCGCGTTGCCGTAGCGGTGCTGCTTCGTCCAGGCCGGGAGGAGCTTGAAGAACGCCGCGTCGCCGATGCGTTCGCGCAGGACCTGGAGCGTCATCGCGCCCCGCTGGTAGACCGCCGACGCGAACATCGTGTCGCGCTGCGGGTCGCCCACGGTGACCTGCCAGAACGTGCTGGTCGGCGGGCGGGAGTTGTAGCCCGCGAGGAACGCGTCGTGCGCCGTGCGGGTGCCCTTGTGCTCGTCCCACAGCCACTGGCTGTACGTCGCGAAGCCCTCGTTCAGCCAGATGTCCTTCCAGTGCGCGACGCTCACGGAGTCGCCGAACCACTGGTGGGCCAGTTCGTGCACGATCGTGATCTCGCTGCGGACGGCCGAGTAGACCGGCTTGCTCTGAACCTCCAGGGAGAAGCCCGCTTCCGGCATGTCGTCGACGATCGCGCCGGTCTCCTCGAAGGGGTACGGGCCGAAGACCTGGGACCAGTAGTCGGTGGCCGCGGCCGTCACTCCGTACACGTCGACGCTGTTGCTGTTCGCCAGCACCGGGTCTATCGCCACGTAGATGGGGGTGCCGGCGGGGGTCGTGCCCGTCCGTACGTCGAACTTGCCTATCGTCGCCGTCGCCAGGTACGTCGCCATCGGCTTCGACTCTCGCCAGTGCGTGTACGTCGAGTCGCCCTTGTCGAACGTCGAGATCAGGCGGCCGTTCGAAACCGCCGTCAGGCCCTTGGGAGTTCGGATGCGGATGTCGTACGTCGCCTTGTCCGAGGGGTGGTCGCTGGAGGGGAACCAGGTCGACGCGGCGTTCGGTTCGCAGGCGACGAAGACTCCGTCGGTGGTCTTCATCCAGCCGTAGTCCGAGCCGAAGACGATCGGGCCGCCCAAGGGTTCCGGTACGCCGCCGTACGTCACGCTCACCTTGAACGTGCGGCCCTTCTTGAGGAACTGACGGGGCGTTATCTTGATCTCGTCGCCCTCCCTCGTGAACTTCGCCTTCTTTCCGTTCACTTCGACCCTCGTGACCTCCAACTTCTGGAGGTCCAGGTCGAATCCGGAGAGGTTCTGGGTCGCTCTCGCGGTGACGGTGGTGGTGCCGTCCAGGCGGTCCGTGTCCGGGTTGTACGCGACGCCGAGGTCGTAATGCAGGGCGTCGTAGCCGCCGTTGCCCAACTGGGGGAAGTAGGTGTCGCCTACGCCGTCCGCGCCGGGGGTGGGGGCGGGGGAGGCGGCTACGACGAAGAGGGTGGCGGCTGCCGCGGTGGCTGCGCCTGCCCATGCCGAACGGGAGAGTGCCATGGTCGTCCCTTTCGTACGGTGCCGATGTATCGACGGGGACGACTTTGCAGGGCAGCTTGTGGGCATGTGCATGACTTTGCCAAGTCATGAGGGGCGCTGCGCGACGAGCCACGGGGTGGGTGCAGCCGGTTCGTTGTCGGGTGCGGGTTCGTCGTGGCTTGTCTCGCAGCGCCCCGCGCCCCTGAAAGGACGCGGCTGATCGAAGCCGGCAAGCACGGGTTCATTGCGGTTGGTCGCGCCCGCGCGG
>NZ_JBLRVY010000024.1:0-187810 GCF_048159485.1 Streptomyces sp. 4F14 | reverse complement strand
GGGGCGGGGGGGGGGCTCGGGACCCCCCGCACCCCCGGGGGGGGGCGGGGGGGGCCCCCCCCCCCGCCCCCCGGGGGGGGGGGGGCCCCGCCCCGCCGCCCCCCCCCCGCCGCCTCACCCGACTCCGCGCTCAGCCCCGCCCCGGTGCCCCCGCGCGCAGCCCGTCCATGACGATGTCCAGCAGCAGGGTGACCTGGGTGTGCCAGTCGCCCTCGATGTCGATCTGCCAGATGCCGGCGATGGCGCGCAGGAAATCGCCGGCGGCCACGTCGGGACGGATGGTCCCGGCCTCATGGTTGGCGTCGAGCAGGAACTCGATCGACCCGAACACCAGCGAGTACCCGGGGGAATCCGACCCTTGCGTCACCCCGGCCGCCTGCCGCAGCGCGTCGGCCAGCGCGGTCTTGGCGATGATGAAGCGGGCGAGGCGGTCCATCCACACCCGCAGGGCCCGGTCGGGCTCCATCGTCTTCAGCAACTCGGCCGCACTGTCGGTGAGTTGCCTCACCTCGTGGTGGTACGCCTCCAGGACGAGCGCCTCGCGGTTGGGGAAGTTGCGGTAGAGCGTCCCCTGACCGACGCCCGCCTTCTTGGCGATCGTGCTCAGCGGGACGTCCCCGGAGCGCGACAGTTCGACCAGCGCCACTTCCAGGATGCGTTCCCGGTTGCGCTGCGCATCCGACCGCTGAGGCCCGCCGGTCCTCGACTCCACTGCCCCTCCTCCCGGGCCCGCACCCGAAGCCCCTCACCCGACCGGCCAGCGGTCCGACGCTTTCCCTCGCTGGACGGCTGTCCGTTTACGCCTTCACGATAGCGGGTGCACAAGTCCGCGACGGCGCCCACACCGGAACTTCCCGCGCACCCCACGACCGATCACAGCTCGTCGGCGACGAGCCGTACCCCCGCCACCGGTGACGACGACGGTCCTGCCGAGGCGGGTGGGCGGTGTGCAGGGTGAGGGCGGGCTCGTCGGTACGGCGTTCACTCGTACCGTGACCGGACCGCCCGCGCCGCAAGCACGGGAGGGAGAACCTGTACCCCCCATAAGTCCGACCTTCTTCCTGTGCGGCCCCGGCGGTTTCCTGGACGTGCGGGTGCCGTGGGCCCCGCGGAGCATGTGACCGGAAGCCATCCCCACCGCTGGGAGCACAGAGCAGCCATGACCACTTCAGACGGCTACACCTTCACGCTGGGCGAGAACGTCGAGCGGACCTCCGTACGGTTCACGAACCGCTACGGCATCGAGGTCGCGGGGGACCTCTACGTACCGAAGAACGCCACGGGCAAGCTGCCCGCGCTGGCCGTCAGCGGCCCCTTCGGCGCGGTCAAGGAGCAGTCCTCGGGCCTGTACGCCGACGAATTCGCCCGCCGGGGCTACGTCGCCCTCGCCTTCGACCCGTCCTTCACCGGCGAGAGCGGCGGCACCGTCCGTGACGTCGCCTCCCCCGACATCCACACCGAGGACTACAGCGCCGCCGTCGACTTCCTCGGCCTCCAGGAGTCCGTCGACCGCGACCGGATCGGCCTCCAGGCCATCTGCGGACTGAGCGGCATGGCCCTGACGGCCGCGGCGGCGGACAGCAGGGTCAAGGCGGTCGCCACGGCCTCCATGTACGACATGTCGCGCAGCATGTCCCGCGGCTACCGCGACAGCTACACGCCCGGGCAGCGCCACGCGGTCGTCGATCACCTGAGCCGTCAGCGCTGGGCCGACGCCGAGAGCGGCACCTTCGCGCGGGGCTCCCACGAGGTGCCCTTCGACGCGGACGGCGACGTGGCCGTGAGCGACCGGGTGCTCCCGGAGACCCTTCCCGAGGGCGCGGACCCGGTCTTCGCCGCCTTCTTCGACTACTACCGGACCGAGCGCGGCTTCCACCCCCGGTCGGTCAACTCGACGACCGCGTGGACCGCGACGACCCCGGCGTCGTTCTTCGCCTTCCGCCTGATGACGAACATCGACCTGCTGGCGCCCCGCAAGGCCCTCCTGGTCGCGGGGGCCGAAGCGCACTCCCGCTACTACTCCGAGGACGTCCAGAAGACGGCCCCCGACAGCGTCGACCTGCTGATCGTGCCCGGCGCCGACCATGTCGACCTGTACGACCGCAGGGACCTCATCCCCTTCGACAGGATCGACGCGTTCTTCGCCGAGAACCTCGCCTGACGGGGCTCCCCCGGCCGGTGATGCCGTCAGCTCTGTGTCATGGCTCGTTCGATGAGTTTCCGGAGCATGGCCTCTTCCTCCTCGGTGAGGCCGGTCACGAGCGGCTCGTCGTGCAGGAGTTTCATGAGCCCGTCCCGTCGTTCTACGCCCGCGGGCGTCAGGCTGAGCTGTTTGGCGCGGCGGTCGGTGGGGTGGGGGCGGCGCTCGACCAGGTTCTCCTTTTCGAGCCGGTCGATCACGACGACCGCGTTGGAGGGTTCGCAGTTCATCCGCGTGGCCAGTTCGCTGAGGGTCGTCGGGGCGGTCAGGGCGCGCAGCGCCGACGCCTGCGCGACGGTGAGGCCGATCCGGGTCAGCCGCTCGCGCAGGCGGGCATTGTTCTGGGTGTCCAGCTCGTGCACGAGCGTGGACAGTTCCCACCAGCGCGCCGCGGCCTGGGCGTTCGTCCTCGTCATGGGCTCCAGGCTACCAAGCAGCTTAAAGTCATGATAGTTAACGCCATAACCTTTCGAGGGCTCGGGCCGCCCCGGGGGTTCAGCTGGTCTTGACCGTGCCGCCGTCGATGACGTAGTCGGCGCCGGTGATGTTGCCGGCCGCGTCGGAGAGGAGGAACGCGATGAGGGCGGCCACTTCGTGCGCCTCGGACATCCGGCCGGTCGTGACGTTCTGGGCCCGGGCGAGCTGCTGGACGAAGTCGTCGACGCTCTGGCCCGACGCGGCGGCCAGTGCGGCGATCGGGCCGTCGGGGTCGGTGTAGACGGTGGTGCGGACCAGGCCGGGCGAGACGGTGTTCACGCGGACGCCCCGGGGGCCGAACTCCTCGGAGAGCGCCTTGCCGAGGGTGGTGACCGCTCCCTTGGCCGTGCTGTAGGCGGCGGGGATCCCGGCGAGCGGCATCCGGCCCAGGATCGAGGAGACGTTGACGATCGCTCCCCGGCGTTCGATGAGGCTGGGGAGGGCGGCGCGGGTGGTCCGTACGGTGCTGAAGAGGTTGATGCCGAGCAGGTCGGTCCACTCGGCGTCGGTGGCGTCGAGGAAGCCGGGGGTGGCCGCGTCGCCGCCGCCGACGTTGTTGACCAGCAGGTCGATGCCGCCGAGGTCGGCGAGGGCGGTGTCGATGAGGGCGGTGACGCCTTCGGCGGTGCCGAGGTCGGCGGAGACGGTGCGGGCGCCGGTCTCCTTGAGGTCGGGGGTGATGGTGCGGGCGGCGCCGACGACGCGTACGCCTTCGTCGACGAGGGTGCGGACGGCGGCGAGGCCGATGCCCTTGCCGGCTCCGGTGACGACGGCGGTCTTGCCGGTGAGGCCGAGGTTCATGGGGGGCTCCCGTTCTTGAGGACGGCATGGTGAGGCGTCGAGGGATGCACCCTCTTTATCGTTACGCCTTGAATGACTATAACCATAACCATCATGACCATAAAGACCTGGAGTCCGGGCGGCGGGCCTTCCGGGAAGGGCCCGCCGCCCGAGGGTTACTTCAGATGGCGGCCGAAGAAGCGGTCCCCGTCCTCCAGCTCGAACCACGGAGTGCCGGTGTGGCCGCCCAGGTTGGCGTGGAGGGTCTTCTGCTCGCTGCCGAAGGCGTCGAACAGGTCCAGGGCACGTTGGCGGGGGTTGCCCTCGTCGTCCCACTGGAGCAGGAGCAGCAGGGGAACGGTGACCTTCGGGGCCTGTTCGCGCTGGGCGTGCGGGACATAACCCCCGGCGAAGAGACCGGCGGCCCGCACACGCGGGTCGGTAGCCGCGAGGCGGATGCCGAGGGCGGCCCACCCCGAGTAGCCGACCGGGCCTCCGATGCCGGGGACGGTGAGGAGGGCGTCCAGGGTGGCCCGCCAGTCCGGAGCCGCCTCCTCGACCAGGGGGCCGACGAGGGACTCGAAGATCTCGTCGGCCGGCTCCCCCGCCCGCAGCGCCCGGCGCAGCTCGGCGCGGGCCTGTTCGGCGGCGTCGGTACGGGGGCGGTCCCCGCAGCCGGCGGCGTCGACGGAGGCCACCGCGTAACCGCGCGCCGCCGTGTAGCGGGCCCGCGCCACCAGCCGGGGTTCCTTGCGGGCCATGCCGTTGTTGTGGGCCATGAGGATCAGCGGGAGCGGCGCGGTGGAGTCGGGGGTCCACAGGGTGCCGGGGATCTCGCCGAGGGTGAAGTCACGTTCGAGGACACCGTCGTCGAGGCGCTGCTCGGAGACGAAGTGCATGGTGATGCCTTTCGGGAGTGCACAGATCGGCGCTCCCGGGCGCTCTATCGCCCGACCGTGACCCCGGAGGGGAGCACCCATGTCGATACAGCGTTCACGGGTACCACCCCCTCGTTCTCTCGCACGGCCACCGGAAAGCTAGCAGGGTCCGCGCGCTCCACCAACGGGTTTTCCGGGGCTGCTTGACTCTCCTACGGAGGGAGAGTCGAGGGTGGAGGACATGCACAGGGACGACGCGGCGGGGCCCACGTGGAGCATCGGGGCCGTGGCCCGGCGGACGGGGCTGCCGGTGAAGGTGGTCCGGCACTGGTCCGACGTGGGGATCGTGGCACCGGTCCGCCGCAGTGCCGGTGGCTACCGCCAGTACGACACCGCCGGTGTGGCCCGGCTCCAGTGGGCCCGCACCCTGCGGGACCTGGGGATGGGGCTCGGTGAGATCCGGGCCGCGCTGGATCGCGAGGGCGGGCTCCTGGAGGTGGCCACGGCCCATGCCGAGGCGCTGGAGGCGCAGATCCGCCGGCTGCGGACGCACCAGGCCGTCCTGCGCGCCGTCACCCGCCGTACCACTCACGAAGGACTCGCTCTGATGACCCGTACCGCCCGTATGTCTCCCGGGGAACGCCGCGCGCTGGTCCACGGCTTCCTCTCCGACGCCCTCGGGGACCTGGACGTGCCCGACTTCCGCGAGGGGCTGCTCGCGGCGGGCTCCGGTCTCCCGGAGGATCCCACCGACGAACAGGTCGACGCGTGGCTGGAGTTGGGCGAGCTGGTCGCCGGTGAGGAGCTGCGGGCCGCCGTGCGGCGCCTGGGTGAGTACGCCGCCCGTGCGGGGCGGGGTGTACGGGATCCCGGGGCGGAGGCGGAGATGCGCGCGCTCACCGGCAGCTGGACCGCGCGGGTCCGTGAGGCGATGCGGGCCGGGATCGCGGCGGACTCCCCGGCCGCCGATCCGGTCGTCGCCGGCGTCGTCGCCGCCTGGCTGCCCAGCCGCGCCAACCCCGACCGTGCCGTGACGGCCGACGGGGCCGGGGCCCGCAAGGTGCTGTGCGAGCAGCTCAGCGCCGCCGCCGAGCCCGCCGTGGAGCGCTTCTGGCAGCTGCTGTGCGTCCTCGGTGGCCGTCCGGTGCCCGCCGGGATCGCCGAGGAGGGCCGGTGGCTCGTTACCGCCCTGCTCGCCAACCCCGGGCCCGGCGCGCGCGAGGCCCGGCTCGAAGTCCTCTACGCCGACGCCGGCGACCCCTGGCCCGGCGGGGTGCTGGCGGCTTTCGTGCGCGTCCAGGACGCGGTCGGCGCCCTCGTGCGCGCGACGCGGCCGGACCGGTTCGCCCTGCCCACGCCGTGCGCGCGGTGGACCGTACGGGATCTGCTCGACCATCTGGTGTGGGAGAACATCGTCTGGGGCGGCCTCGCCGAGGGCGCTCCCCCGGTGGGCGGCCACACCGGGGACCACCTCGGTGACGACCATGCCGCCGCCTTCGCGAGCGCCGCCGCCTCGGCCCGTGCCGCCTTCCGGCGGCCCGGCATGCTGGAGCGTTCCTTCGGTCCGGCGCCCGGGCGCCGGGTGGTCGAGCAGCTTCTCGTCGAGCTCCTGGTGCACGGCTGGGACCTCGCGACCGCCCTCGGCCACGACCGCGACCTGACGCCCGACATCGCGCGCGCCGCCCTGCCGGTGGTGCGGGAGCTGTACGGCGGTCTGCCCCGCACCCCGGGCGGCTCACTCGGCCCGGAGCGGACCGCTCCCGCGCACGCCCCGGCTCTCGACCAGGTGGCGGCGTTCCTGGGCCGTTCGCCGGGGCCGGCGGGGTGTCACTCGTAGCGGTACTTCAGGGAGTCGGCCTCCGCCTGCCGGATGTCGGCGATCGTCAGGTCGGGGTCGCGGAGCTGGGCGAGGGTGACCTCGGCCGAGGTGGGCTGGGCGTCGGGCGGGAGCCAGCCGTCCGGCTGCCAGGCCGAGCTGCGCAGGAGGGCTTTGGGGCAGTGGGGGTAGACGCTCTCGATGCCGATGACCAGGGCGCTGGCGGGGGGCTTGCCGACGGCGGTGAGTGCGGCGAGGAGGTCGGGGCGGGTGGAGACGCAGGCGCGGCCGTTGACCCGGAGGGTCGTGGTGCGTCCGGGGACGACGAACAGGAGCCCGGCCCGGCCGGTGGCGATGACGTTCTGGAGGGTGTCGAGGCGCTTGTTGCCGGTCGCGTCGGGTATCACGAGCGTCCGGTCGTCCAGGACGGAGACGAACCCGGCGGGCCCTCCGCGCGGGGAGACGTCGCAGTTGCCGTCGGCGTCCGCGCTGGCGATCATCACGAGGGACGCGCAGGCGATCAACCGCCGGGTCTGTTCGGTGAGTTCGGTCATCTCCTTGCGTCTGGCCCGCTCCCCCGGGTCCTCGTAGACCTGCCGCAGCGTCTCGTGGTCGCGGACGGCGTCGAGGAGCAGGGAGTCGAAGGCTGTGCCGGTGAGAGACGTGGTCATGCCTACGACCCTAACCGGGCCGGGCCGACACCCGATCTCCGCCGGGAAAGGTCCCGGCGGTCGGTCTTCGCCGGGAAGGGTTACCGCTTCAACTGCCGTCCCCCGAACCCTCCCGCGCCGGTCGCCTCCTTCCACCAGGTCTCCAGCGCCGTCTGGTCGAAGGTCCGCCAGTTCGGCGTCCCGGTGACGAGCGCCTGTCCGAGCCGGCGCCCCAGGCCGACCATGGCCTGCCCGACGGGGGCGCGGCCAGCGTCGTACGCGGCCAGGCCCTCGGACCAGGTGGTGGCCGAGGTCAGGGACGTCTCCAGGAGGGTGATGTCCTGGAGGGCCTTGACGGCGCCCGCGCCGGTGTGGGGGCGGGCGACGGTGGCGGCGTCGCCGACGAGGAGGGCGCGGTCCACGGCGTAGTGGGGTGCGGTGAAGTCGTAGATGGGCTGGAGGAGCAGTTCGGCGGGGGTGGTCTCCTGGACCAGGCCGGCCCAGAAGGGGGGCAGCGACTCGGCGCAGATGTGGGCGAGACGGTCGCGCAGTGCGTCGCCCGCCGTGCCCGGGGGGACGCTGGTGGGGGTGTGCATGCCCTGGTCGAGGCCGGGGGGCGGGGTCGCGTAGAGGACCCAGTTGACGCGGTGTCCGCCGGTCTCGTCCGGGATGCGGTAGACGACGAGGTGGCCGCCCTCGAAGAGGACGTACGCCCCCTCGTCCTCGGGGAACAGGTCAGCGTCGGGCAGCCGGCTCACCGGGTAGGCGCCGCGCCAGGCGAGGTAGCCGGCGTACTCGGGGCGGATGTCGGCGTACAGGGCCGCGCGGACCGTCGAGCGGTAGCCGTCGGCGCCGATCAGCACGTCGTGGTGCTCGGTGCGTCCGGCCGTGTGCACGGCGGCGCCCTCCGGGGTGACCTCGACCGTCTCGATCGCCGTGCCGGTGCGGAAGTCCACCGTCGCGGGCGCGCGGCGGCGCAGGTCCTGCCAGAGGGAGCCCCAGTTGTAGGTGCGGAAGGGGAAGGGCATGACGGCGACCTCGCGGCCGCGCGGGTCGTGGGCCGCCGTGTCGTCGCGGACGTAGAAACGGTTGTGGACGATCCGCGCCCACGGGACGGAGGCGTCGATGTAGCCGGCGGCCTCCAGTTCGGCGTAGCGGTCGTTGTGCACGGCCACGCCGACCCCGCGTTCGGCCATGCGGCCCGACGCGCGTTCGTACACCGTGATCTCCTCGGCTCCCGCCCGTCCCAGGGCGAGGGCCGCCGCGCAGCCCGCGATGCTCCCGCCCACGACCGCGATCCGGCCACCTTGCATTCCGCACCTCCGAAGTTCGTCCACGTCAATTCATCATGTCGGCCCCCCTGTTGTAGTGGATCACACCCTCGTCGGGGGGCGAGCGGCCGGGCCGCGTACGTGATCCGTCCGACGCCGTCGGCGTGCCGTTGCGCCGCCGCTACGAACAAATATGATGTTCGAAACTTAAGCTTAAGAACATAATCTATGTTCTTTATGATGGTCGGCATGGATCGTTCGCTCCGTGCCGCCCGTGCGGCGACCTTCGTGTACTTCGTCCTCAACGGCACCCTGATCGGTATGTGGGTGGTGCTGATCCCCGCCGTCGAGGAACGCGTCGGCATGTCGGGCCGGCTCACCGACCGGCTCGGGACACGCGTCGTGGTTCCGGCGGCCGGGGTGCTGTGCAGCGCGAGCCTGGTCCTGCCGGGTCTCGCCGAGGAGCCGTGGGCGCTCGCCGTCGCCCTGCTGGTGTTCGGTTTCTGCAACGGCTGCCTGGACGTGGGCATGAACGCGCACGCCGTCCACGTGGAGAAGGCGTACGGCCGGCCCGTGATGGCCGCCTTCCACGCGACGTTCTCCGTCGGTGTGGGCCTGTCGACGGCGGCGACGCTCGGCGTGGTCGCGGCGGCGGGTGTCGCCGTCGCCCTGGCCTCGGCGCGCGCCCTGCTGCCCGCGACCCCCGAGACCACGCACGCCACCTCCGCGAGCCGGGCGGACACGCACGCCACCCCCGCACCGGCCACGCCCCGCGCCACCCCCACCCGGGTCTGGGCGCTCGCCACCCTGGCCCTGATGATCATGCTGTGCGAGGGCGCCGCGAACGACTGGAGCGCCCTGCACCTCAAGTCCGTCCTGGACGCCCCGGAGACGACGGCGGCCTTCGGGTACGGCACCTTCGCCGCCGCGATGACCGTCGGCCGCCTGTTCGCCGACCGCCTCGCGGCCCGGTCAGGGCCGACGGCGATCCTGCGCGACGCTCACACGGTCCTGACGACCGTCCCCGCCGCTTCGAGCGCCGCGACCTCTTCGGCGGGCGCCGCGCTGTCGGTGACCAGCGTGTGCAGGAGCGCGGAGGGGCCGACGTACGCGTGGGCGGTGCGGCCGAGTTTGCCGGCGTCGGCCGCCGCGACGACCCGCCTCGCGGAGGCGATGCTCGCCTTCTTCACCGCCGCCTCGTCGAGGTCGTAGGCGGTCAGGCCCTCGGCCGCGCCGAGGCCGCAGCAGCCGAGGACCGCCGTGTCGAAGCGCAGTGCGGACAGGGAGGCGAGGGTGAGGGGGCCGATGAGGGCGCCCTCGCCGGGGCGGGGGCGCCCGCCGGGGACGAGGAGCTCCGTGCGGCCCGGCGCGTCGCCGAGGAGGTGGATCGCCTGGAGGGACAGCGGCATCACCGTGACCGGGCGGCCGCGCAGGAGCCGCGCGACCTCCACGCAGGTGGTGCCGCTGTCCAGGAGGACGGTCTCGCCGTCCGCGACCATCGCCGACACCTCGGCCGCGATGCGCCGTTTCGCGTCGGCCGCCTCGTGCGAGCGCAGGGCGAACGGCGGTTCCTCGCCGCGCAGCAGCAGGGTGCGGGCGCCGCCCCGGACCCGCTCCAGGACGCCCTGTGCGGCGAGGACGTCGAGGTCGCGCCGGATCGTCATCTCGGAGGCGCCGGTCAGGTCGGCGAGCACCTGGACCGTGGCGCTCCCCGACTCCCTGACGGCCTTCGCGATCAGTGTGTGCCGGTCCGCGTTGCTCATAGGGCGATTGAACACCACCGACCGCTGCCGATCACACCCGGAACTCCCTGATCACGGTGTTCCGGAACACCGCGGGACCGCCGATCGTGAACAGGGCGAGGCCCGTGTCGGAGGGGTCGGGGAACGCCTCGGTCGTGTGCGTGTACCGCCCGTCGCCGACGAACATCTCGACGGACGTGCGGTCGACGAGGATGCGCAGGGTGGCCGTGCCGGTGGACAGGTCGAAGGGCGTGCGGCTCTCCTGCCAGCGGTCGGAGGGGCTGACGGTGTAGCCCCGGTTGACGAAGGCGTAGGTGCCGTAGACGCCCGCGTCGATGTGCCGGGCGCCGTCCGCCGAGCGCCGCAACTGGAGCCCGGCGCCGTCGAGCTGGTCCCAGGTGACGGTGCAGGTCAGCTCGTAGGCGGTGCCGGTGTAGGGGAGCAGTCGTGAGCCGTCGACGGTGAGGTCGCCGAGGTCCACCTCGCGGGACACGTACCGGTCGAGCGCCGTCACCGGCCGGGACGCCAGGTAGTACGTCCCCGACGACGCGTCACGCCGTAGCCGTGTCTCGCGGACGATGGAGTCGGTGCCGTTGAACCCGTCGCACGCCATGGTGGGTGTCGTGCTCGCGTAGTCCCAGTGGTTCAGCCATCCGATCGCGTACCGCACCGCCGGGTCCAGGACCCCGGCGGCGTCCCGTTTGTCGAAGGTGACCGCCGCGTACCAGTCCCAGCCGTGGTCCAGCCACTGCGGGTCGGGGGCGTCGGCGGTGAAGGCCGTGCCGTCGAAGTCGCCCGTCCAGTAGGCGTACGTGCTCGGCAGGCCGGCGCCCTTGGCGTTGGCGCTGACGCCGAGGACCCATTTCCAGGTGCCGTCGTCGGCGCGGATCCGGAACAGGTCGGGGCACTCCAGCACGCCGATCCCGCCCTTGATGAACCCGCCGACGTACGCCCACGCCTTGAGGTCGGTGGAGTGGTAGAAGCCCACCTTGTCGT
Organism: Streptomyces sp. 4F14; assembly: GCF_048159485.1. Classification (NCBI taxonomy): domain Bacteria; kingdom Bacillati; phylum Actinomycetota; class Actinomycetes; order Kitasatosporales; family Streptomycetaceae; genus Streptomyces; species Streptomyces sp. 4F14. The sequence goes on along the minus strand of NZ_JBLRVY010000024.1, from coordinate 177,000 downwards.
TCTCGGCGAGCAGCATCACCCACCTCCCGCGCTCCTCGTCCCGGATCACCTTGGGATCACGGAAGTCCCGGACGCCGGGGTTCGAAAGGACGGGCGCCGTCCCGTGGTTGGTGAAATGCCGGCCGCCGTCGGTCGAGTAGTACAGGTACTGCGCCTGTGTGACGTCGTCGGGCGCCATGGTGGCGAGGACGATCACCGCGCCCGCCCCGAACCCGGCCGTGTTCTCCGTGTCGAGGACCGCCGAGCCGGACCAGACGTCGCCGTTCGGGGTGGTGTCCTTCGGTACGGCGATGCCCCGGTCGGTGAAGGTGACGAGGTCGGTGCTGGTGGCCAGGCGCCAGGCGGTGCCGGCCGCGGTGCCGCCGGTCGAGTAGTCGGGGTTGTAGAGGTAGTAGTAGTGGTACTCGCCGTCGATCCACAGGGGCCGTTGGGGGTCGTTCATCCACTGGTCGGGCACGGTGAAGTGGTACTCGGCGCGGTAGCTGCCCGCGCACGCGGCCACCGCGGGCGTCGGCCGCAGCAGAACTCCCGCGGCCGACGCCGCCAGCAGTGACCGTCTCGACAAAAACCTCGGCATGGTGCGGCTCCCTTCCCCGACACCGTCGTCAGGATGGCCGGAACCCTACCCCTAACTCGTTAAAGGTCAACCCTTCGCACAGCCGACTCCCCACCCGTACACATCCCTTGACAGAGCCTCACCGCGTTCCCATCATCGGGGAGTCAAGTTGGGCTAACACGAGTTAGGTCCGTCGATGACCCACCCTCTCCTCTCCCGCCGGGGCCTGATGCGCTACGGCGCGTACGGCGCCGGGGCCGCCGCGCTCGCCGGAACCGCCGCGAGCTGGGACCGCCTCACCGGCGCCGACATCCCGGGCCGCGACGACGGCTCGCTCGTCATCGCCACCCTGGGCTCCGCCTTCGACCCCGCGACCCAGCGCGCCCTGCGTGAGGGGTTCCGGTCCGTCCACCCCGATATCAGGATCCGTATCAACGCCGTGCAGGCGTACGACTGGTCGGACTTCTTCTCCAAGATCCTCACGCAGATCGCGGCGGGCACCGCCCCGGACCTCGTGTACGTCGCCACCGAGGGCGTCCAGCTCTTCGCCCAGCGCCTCGGGGTGCCGCTGGACCCGTGGGTGAAGCGGGACGCGGCCGAGCTGCGCCCGTACTTCGCCGACGTCCACCCCTCGCTCGTCGAGTCGATGATGTACGAGGGGAGCCTCTACCAACTGCCCGTCGAGTTCAACGCGGCGGACATGTACTTCAACCGCCGGGCCGTGGAACGCGCGGGCGGGCAACTCCCCGGCGACGACTGGGACCGCGACGACTTCACCGCCCTGCTGCGGGCCATGAAGCGCGGCAACGGCGACCAGTTCACCCCGTACTTCTGGACGAACCGGCTGTGGGGCGGGGTCGTCCCGTGGCTGTTCGCGAACGGCACCAACCTCCTCACCGAGTCCAAGGCGCCGGGCGGCGCGTGGCTGTGGGACGCCTTCTATCCCGAGGCCGAGCGGCGCGGGCGGGGCGGCGGCTACCGGTGGACGGCGCCGCAGGCGGACTCCGACCGGGTCGCGGAGGTGTACGACTACCTCGCCGGGCTCATCCAGGAGGACCTGTGCACGCGCCCCGAGGGCGGTGACGGACGCAACCTGGTCGGCGTGTTCTCCACGGGCCGCGTCGGGGTGACCCCGGCGGGCGGCTTCTGGGCGGGCGGGCTGCATCTGGCGGGGATGAAACCCGCCGACTACGACGTCCGGTACTTCCCGCGCTGGCGTACCCGGCGCCACCAGTTCGGGGCCGCCGGGTACGCGCTGCTGCGGACGTCGACGATGCGGGACGAGGCGTGGGAGTTCATCAAGTACACGGCCCGCGAGGACGTCATGACCCGCCTGTTCGCCGCCAACCAGACGACGCCGGCCCGGCGTTCGATGGCGAACGCGGCCCGCTACCACACGACGGGACCCACCCACTGGCAGGTCTTCTACGACACCCTCGACAAGATCCCCACGACCGGCCCGATCCCGGCCCCGCCGCAGGTCAACGAGGTCGAGCAACTGCTGATCAAACACACCGGAACCGCCCTGGCGAGCCCCGGCGCGGTACGCCCGGCGCTGCGCAGGCTCCAGGGGGACCTGGAGAAGGCCATGGAGCGTGAGCTGTGACGGACACCGAGATCAGACCCGTACGTCCGCCGAGGGCGCCGGCCCGGCAGGCGCCCGTCCGGCGCCGGGGCGGGCGGCTGCTCGCCGCGCTGTTCCTCGCGCCGACCGTCGTCGGGATCGTCGTGTTCACGGTCGTGCCGATCGTCGGGTCGGTGGTGCTGAGCTTCTTCCAGTGGGACGTCATCGACGACCCGACGTGGGCGGGCGGCGCCAACTACCGGGAGATCCTCACCGATTCGACGGTGCTGGTGTCCTTCCGGAACACGCTCGTGTTCATGGTGCTCGCGGTCGCGCTGCAACTGCTGATCGCGCTGGTGCTGGCGATAGCGGTGAACGGCCGGATGCCGGTCTGGCTGCGGTCGGTGTTCCGGTCGGCGTTCTTCTTCCCGCTGGTGCTGTCCGCCGCGTCGATCTCGGTGGTGATGAAGTACCTGTTCAACCAGGACTTCGGCCCGGTCAACTGGCTGCTGGGCACGGTCGGCATCCCCTCGGTGCCGTGGCTGACCTCGGAGAACGGGGCGATGGCGGCGGTCGTCCTCGCGTACGTGTGGCAGCAGTTCGGGTTCTCGTTCCTGCTGTTCGTCGGCGGCCTCAACACCATCCCGAAGGAGGTCCACGAGGCGGCGGCCCTCGACGGCGCGGGCGGCCTGCGCAAGCACCTCGCGATCACGCTGCCGCTGCTGTCGCCGACGCTGCTGGTGGCGTCCGTGGTCGGCATCATCAACGCCCTCCAGGTCTTCGAGCAGCCGTACGTCCTCACGGCCGGCGGGCCCGGCGACTCGACGCGCACGGTCGTGATGGTCATCTACGAGACGGCGTTCGAGCAGCTCCGCTTCGGCGAGGCGTCGGCGGTGGGCGTCCTGCTCTTCGTCCTGATCATGGCGGTCACCGCCCTCCAGTTCCGGCTGAGCCGGCGTTACGTCCACTACCAGTGAGCCGGGTGAGTCCTATGAGTACGTCCTCCCTGACGCGGTTGCGGCCCTGGGCGCGGGTCGCCGGGCTCGCGGTGTGCGCGCTGCTGACGCTCGGTCCGGTGATCTGGACGGTGTCGACGTCGCTGCGCACCCCCGCGCAGTCCTTCGACCTGCCGCCGAGGATCATCCCGACCGACCCGACGCTCGACGCCTATCGCGGGGTGTTCGACCAGATCGACGTCTGGCTGTACGCGCTGAACTCGACGCTGGTCACCGGGCTGATCGCGGCCGGCCAGATGGTGACCGCGGGGCTCGCCGGGTACGCGTTCGCGCGCCTCGAATTCCGGTTCAAGAAGCCGCTGTTCGGGCTGGTGCTGGCGACGATGATGGTGCCGTTGCAGGTCACGATCGTCCCCGTGTTCCTGGAGCTGAAGGAGCTGGGGCTGACGGACACGCTGCTCGGGCTGATCGTCCCGGCGTTCCCGACGGCGTTCGGCACGTTCCTGATGCGCCAGTACTTCCTGGGCATGCCGAAGGACCTCGGCGAGGCCGCGATGATCGACGGCGCGGGCCCGTGGCGGGTCTTCCGGTCCGTGTACGCGCCCCTCGCGGCCCCCGGGCTCGCCATCGTCGGCGTCCTCGCCTTCAACTACCACTGGAACGAGTTCTTCCGGCCGCTGATCCTGGAGACGTCCTCCGAGAACCTCACGCTGCCGCTCGGCCTCGTCTCCCTCCAGGGCAACCTCGGCACCGGCTCCATCTCCGTCGTCCTCGCCGGGGTCGTCCTGTCCATGCTTCCCGCCGTCGCCGTGTTCGTCGTCGGCCAGCGCCCTCTGCGCGAGGGCATCACCTCCGCTGGAGTCAACCGTTGAGTCACCGTCCGCGCTTCCGGGTCCGTCCGCCCGCCAACTGGATGAACGACCCGAACGGGCCCGTACGTTGGGGCGACCGCTACCACCTCTTCTACCAGCACAACCCCGACGCCCCCGTCCACACGAACGTCCACTGGGGCCACGCCTCCAGCCCCGACCTGGCCCACTGGGACGACCACGGCATCGCCCTGCGGCCCGTCCCCGGCGGGCCCGACGAGGCGGGGTGCTGGTCGGGGTGCGTCGTGGACGACGACGGGGTGGCGACGGCCGTGTACTCCGGGATCGACCACGCCCACCAGGGGCTCAGCTCGATCTGCCTCGCCGTCGCCGAGGACGACGAGTTGCTCGCCTGGAAGCAACTCCCGGAACCGGTCGTCGCGGGGCCGCCGCCCGGTCTCGACGTGACGATGTTCCGCGACCCCTTCGTCTTCCGGTTCGGCGGCCGGCGTTGGGCGTTGGTGGGTGCGGGACACGGGGACGGCACACCGTCGGTCCTCGTGTACGACTGTGAGGACCTCTACGCCTGGCGGTTCGCCGGGGTGCTGCTGGACGGGCGGGATCCGGTGGCAACGCGGGTCCTCGGGGCGCGGGCGATCGGGTGGGAGTGTCCGCAGCTGTGGCAGAGCGGCGGGGGGTGGACGCTGGCCGTGGCGCTGTGGGACGGGGACCCGTTGAGCACGGCGTACCTCGCCGGGCAACTGGTCGAGAACGACGGCGAGTTGAGGTTCTCGGCGCACGGAGGCGGCCCCTTGGACCACGGCCGCGACTTCTACGCCCCCGCCGCCCTCCAGGACACCGGGCGCACCCTCCTGTGGGGCTGGTCCTGGGAGGCACGCCCGCGCGAGGAGGTGAACCGGGCGGGGTGGTCCGGAGTCCTGACGGCACCGCGCGTGGTGGACCTGCACCCGGACGGCACGCTGCGTGTCACCCCGGCGCCGGAACTGGAACTCCTGCGCGCGCGGGCCCTGTTGGACACCGGCCCACTGCCGCCCGCGTACGACCTGCTGGTGACGGCCCGATCGGCGGCGACCGTGAGGCTGCTGCGGGCGGCGTCCGGGGCCGAACTCACCGTACGGATCGACCCGTCGGGCGGGACGGTGACCTTGGACCGGACGGGGTGGCCACGCCCCGACGGTGGAGGGGCGCTGGTGCTGAGTGCCGCACCGGGTGAGCCTCTCACCGTCCGTGTTCTCGTCGACGGCTCCCTGCTCGAACTCTTCGTCGGTGACCGAGCGACGGCGACCGAGCGTGTGTATCAACGCCCCGACGACATCGCGGAGTTGGCTGTCACAGGGACGGACGTCGAGGTCAGGTGCTGGGAGCTGGGCCCACCGAACCCCGCGTGACGACCGGGCACTCCAGGCGGCGGGTCGTGGCGGCGGGCGGCGTCCCCGTGGCGAGCGCGTCGAGGAGGAGGCCGACCGCCGTCTCCCCCATCGCGCGGTGCGGCAGGGCGACCGTCGTGAGCGGCGGGGTCAGGAACGCGGACATGTGCTCCTGGTCGTCGTAGCCGACGACGGACAGGTCGGCGGGGACGTCGAGGCCGAGGCGCGTGGCGGCGTGCAGGACGCCTGCCGCGACCCGGTCGTTGTAGCAGACGATGCCGGTGGGCCGCCGGTCGGCAGGAACGCCGTCGAGGAGCCGCAGGGCTCCTTCGTACCCGGCGCTGATCTCCCCGCCCGTCCGTGTGATCCACTCCTTGGCCGCGGTCAGTCCGACCGACCGCAGCGCGTCCCGGAACCCCCGCAGCCGCTCGGCGGTGGCGATGTCGTCGAGGCCGCCGACGAGGGCGATCCGGCGGTGGCCCGCGTCGATGAGGACACGGGCGGCGCTGCGGCCGCCGGCCCGCTCGGCGGGGATGACGGCCGGCAACGACCCGTCCTCGGGAAGGCAGTTGGCGAACACGGCGTACGTGCTGTGCAGCCCCTGCGGGACGCGGGCCCGGCGCAGGGAGAGGGCGGCGTAGATGATGCCGTCCACCCGGCGGTCGAGGAGTTCGGCGACGGCCGCGTCCTCGGTCGCCGGGTCCTGTCCTGAGTCGACGGTGAGGACGAGGTGGTCGGCTGACCACGCGGTGTCCATGGCGCCGCGCAGCAGCCGGCCGGCGAACGGGGAGGTCGCGATCTCGTCCGTGACCAGGCCGATCACGGCCGTACGACTACGGCGCAGGCCCCGTGCGACGGCGTTCGGCCGGTAACCGAGCCGGGTCGCCGCCTCGCGGATCCTCTCCTGCGTCTCGGCGGACAGGTTCCCCTGGGCGCGTCCGTTGAAGACGAACGACACGGCTGTGTGGGACACCCCGGCGAGCCGCGCGACATCCCGCGAGGTCGCCCTTCCGACCCGCGCCTTCTCGACTCCGTCCCTGCCCGTCCCCACCCGGTCACCCTACCTGCGGACGGGGCCTACACGGCGAGCCACACAGCCTGGTCCGGCGCCAGCCTTCCGCCCTCGACCGGCCCGCTGGCCAGCAGGGTCCCGGTGTGTTCCGGCAACGGATACGGGGTACCGGACAAGTTGACCACGCACACGAACCCGGGTTCGCGGCGGAACGCCAGCACACCGGCCGGCGTGGTGTCGTCCAGCCAGGTCAACTCGCCGTCTCCGAGGGCGGGTTGCTCACGGCGTACGCGCAGGGCGGTGCGGTACAGCTCCAGCGTCGAGGCCGGGTCGCCGTCCTGGGCGTCGGCGGTGAGCGGGGCCCAGTCGGCGGGCTGGGGCAGCCAGGGTCCGCCCTCGGTGCTGAAGCCGTAGGGCGGTTCCGTCCCCGACCACGGGATCGGGACGCGGCAGCCGTCGCGGCCGCGTTCGGTGTGGCCGGAGCGTTCCCAGACGGGGTCCTGGAGGAGGGCCTCGGGAAGGTCCTCGACCTCGGGCAGGCCGAGTTCCTCGCCCTGGTAGACGTAGGCGCCGCCGGGCAGCGCGAGGGTGAGGAGGGCGGCGGCGCGTGCGCGCCGGGTGCCGAGGGCGAGGTCTGCGGGGCCGGCCGGGACGTACGACTCGTTGGCCACCCATTTCCGCGCGGCCCTGCGGCCGTAGCGGCTGGCGTGGCGCATGACGTCGTGGTTGGAGAGGACCCAGGTGGCGGGGGCGCCGACCGCGCCGAGGGTCGTGAGGGTGCCGTCGATGACCGTGCGCAGGTCCGCCGCGTCCCAGTCGGTCATCAGGTAGTCGAAGTTGAAGGCGGTGTGCAGGACGTCGGGGCGGACGTAGGCGGCGAGGCGCTCGGGCGCGTCCGTCCATGCCTCGGCGACGAAACAGCGGTCGCCGGGGTATTCGTCGGCCACTTTCCGCCAGGCGCGGTAGATGTCGTGGACTTCGTCGCGGTCCCAGAAGGGGTGCGCGGAAGCCCCTGCGAGATCCGGGAGTTCGGGATCCTTGACGAGTCCGTGGGCGACGTCGATGCGGAACCCGTCCACGCCCCGGTCGAACCAGAACCGCAGGACGGCCTCGAACTCGGCGTGTACGTCCGGGTGTTGCCAGTTGAGGTCGGGCTGCTCGGGCGTGAAGAGGTGGAGGTACCACTCCCCGTCGGCAGCCCGGGTCCAGGCGGGGCCGCCGAAGCGGGAGTCCCAGTCGTTGGGCGGAAGGGAGCCGTCGGGGCCGCGTCCGGGCCGGAAGACGTAGCGCTCACGTTCGGGACTGCCGGGCCCTGCCGCCAACGCCGCCTGGAACCAGGCATGTTGGTCGGAGGAATGGTTGGGCACGATGTCCGGAACGATCCGGATCCCCAACGCATGGGCCTCCTCGATGAGTTGCTCAGCCTCGTCGACCGTCCCGAAGAGGGGGTCGATCTCGCGGTAGTCGGCGACGTCGTAACCGTGGTCGGCCTGCGGCGACTTGTACCAGGGATTGATCCACAGGGCGTCCACACCGAGGGACTTGAGATACGGCAGCCGCGACCGGATACCGGCGATGTCGCCGACCCCGTCGCCGTTCCCGTCGGCGAAGCTGCGGATGTAGACCTGGTAGATGACGGCGTCGCGCCACCAGGGCGGAGTGGGCACAGAAGCTCCTTGAGGCGTCAGGCGAGTGTGTTGTCCGTGCGCGGTACGAGGCCGTAGTAGATCCTCGGCGCCCCGTCCAGTGTCAGGGAAGCCTTCCCGTTCGTGACGGGGATCTGCCGGCTCCGCCCGATCGCGTCGACCTGGCGTACGGCGCCCGGCGCGGCGGCCACGAGGGTGGTCTTGGTGGGCCAGGGGTCGGTCCAGACCTCGGGGGCGGGGAAGTGCCAGCCGGTGCGCTGTCCGGTGGTGTTGAGGAGGTAGCCGTCGGCGCGGTTCCACAGGACGACGGCGGGTCCGGTGGGGGTGTCGAACCACAGGCCGAACGTCTTGGGGTCGGCGAAGGTCAGCTTGCCCCGGAAGGTGGCCCGGTCGAGGGTGCGGGCGGCGTTCGCGTAGGCGAGGAGGGACGGTTTGGGGCTGAGGTCGCGGTTCATGAGGCCGTAGTGGTACTCGACGTTGTCGGGGTCGGCGATCTGCGGCATGCCGAGGACGCTGTCGTGGAACTGGTACCAGCACACGCACGTGACGCCTTCGGCCTTGGCGAGCGCGAGGGTCAGGAAGACGTTCTCGGCGGCGTGCCGATAGGTGTCGTGCCACCAGCTGTTGGGCTTCGTGGGGGCGTACGCCTCGGTGAGCCAGATCTCCTTCTCGCCGTACTGGGCCATGAGCGCCTTGAGTTGGCGCAGTCCGCCGTAGAAGTTCCAGTACGTGCCGGCGCCGTCGGTGCTCCAACTGTCCCCGGGCGGGATGTAGTCGGGGGTGAAGTTGCCGCGTCCGGGGTGGTAGGCGAAGGCGTCGATGAGGTCCCAGCCGCCCGCGGCGGCGAAGTTCTCCACCCACGGTCCGTCCATGCCGGCGAGGCCGTTGTTCATCAGCTTCACGGTGGCGCCGGTGGCCGCGCGCCGGTCGAAGACGGGCCGCAGGGCCTTATCGAGGTAACTCACCGCTGCGTCACCGGTGTTGAAGGGCCGGTTCAGCTCGTTGCCGACCTCGAAGTACCCGGCGCCCGCCCCGACGGCGACGGCCAGGTTGTCCTCCGCCCAGCCGGCCGCTACCGCGTCAGTGACCTGAAGCGACGGCTGGAGTTCGATGTTGTGCCGCATGCCGCGCGCGTCGAAGGCGGCGGGCGGGAGTCCGGGACCGCCGTCGTACGCGATCCGCACGAGGCTGATCCCGGCCTGCTGCCACAGGTCGAGGACGGCGTCGGCGTTCGGGCGTTGCAGCCAGGGGTAGTTGGCGATGCCGAACATGCTGTCCGCGCCGGCCTGGTAGGTGAACGGCGACAGGACGGCGAGGTTGGTGCGGGCGAACGCCTCGTCGCCGCCCGATCTCACCACGACCTCGGCGAGGGCGATCCCCGAGGCAGGGGCGGGCAGGGTGAAGGTGTGCGACCAGGCGGAGTCGGCCGCCACAGCCCCCGTCGTGGTCGTGGCGGCGAGCACCAAGCCGTCGAAGTCCCGTACCCACAGCTCCAGTTCGACGGTCTTGGCGGCACCCCCGTTGGCGACGAGGGCGGTGAGCGCGATCTGTTCGCCGGGGGTGTCGTAGAGGTTGAAGTCGCGGTTCGTGGTGAGTTCCAGGCCGAGTTCGCGGCCCCGGCCGATGGTGGCGGTGGCGGAGGGGCGGGTCTCGGAGAAGTAGAAGTCGGCGCGGCTGGTCCAGCCTCCGGCGGGGTCGGCCGTACCGGGTGCGTGGATCCAGGTGCTGTTGGTCCAAGCCTGCCGGGAGCGGTCGAGGAGGTACAGGCCGTGCAGGGCGGTGCCCCAGGTGGAGGTGTGGGCGACGCCGAGGGTGGTCTCGTACGGGATGCCGCCGCCGGTGTCGCGGACCCACTCGGTGACGGGGATGTAGTCGTCGGGCGCGGTCGGCGCCTGGATCGCGCGGCTGAACAGGAACCCGTCCGGGACAAGGGTGTTCGCGCCGGTGACATGCCATTCCAGCGCCGCGTGCGAGGTGCTGACGGTGAACCACCCGGTCACGGTGACGGCGGTGTCGAACGTGTAGTCCATGCGGATCGCCGGGGTGCCGTCCGGCAGCGTGCTCAGTGTCGGGGTGCCGCCGGTCGAGACCGCAATGCCCGTCGCACTGTCCTTGACCTGGAACTTCGAGCCGGCGGAGCGGGTGACGCCGGAGCCGTCGCGGATGGCGAGTCTGCCGCCAGGGCTGGCCAGCAAACTGATGCCGCCGGCGGTCAAGGTGACGTCCCCCGCCGCCGCGTACGCGGTGACCGGGGTGGATTCGGCGACGAGGACGACGCCTGCGGCGAGGGCCGCGCCGAGGAAGGCCCGGCGGTTCAGAGGGGATCGGGAGAAGGTCATCGGCTGCTCCAGTCAGGCGCCTGATAATGCCTATCTTCAGATTCGTGAACGACACATTTCCAGCCCGCTACTGTACTGTCAACGGGTACTTGTCAGGGGATCTGGCGTGAACTACGGTCATCGCTCAGAGATGAAGATAGGCATTATCACGATGGAGGAGCGATGGCGTCGAGACCTCGCCGTGTCACGCAACGCGAGATCGCGGAGCTGGCGGGCGTCAGTCAGACCACCGTGTCGGTGGTGCTGAACGACCGCGACGGCTCGAACGTGCGGGTCCCCGAGGCCACCCGGGCGCGGGTCAAGCAGGCCATGGAACAGCTCGCGTACGTCGCCGACCCCGCCGCCCGCAGGCTCGCCGGCCTGGACAACCAGATCATCGGCGTCTTCACCTACGAGGCGGCGCTCTCCCCGGAGAGCATGGACTTCTACGGCCCCCTCCTGAACGGCATCGAGCGGGCCGCCGAGCAGATCGGCTGGGACCTGCTGTTCTTCACGTCCTCGCCGGTCGAGAACGGCACGCGCAGCCTCTTCCACCGGAAAACGCGTCTGCGGCTGACCGACGGCTGTGTCCTGCTGGGCCAGCAGATGGTGGCCTCGGAGCTGGAGCGGCTGGTCGCCGAGCAGTTCCCGTTCGTCGCGATCGGCCGCCGGGACGAGACCGCCGCCGCCGTGCCGTACGTGGCGATCGACTACGCGACGCCGACGACCTCGCTCATCGACCAGGCCGCGGCCGGGGGCCATCAGCAGGCGCTGTACGTCCACCGGGGCCGGGACACGCCGACCGCGCGGGACCGGCGCGACGCCGTCGAGGCCGCCTCGGCGCAGGGGCGGCTGGCGTTCCTGCTGGTCGGCGAGGAGCGGATCGGCGAACTGGCGCGGCTGGCCCGGGCGACGGACGCCACGCTGATCGTCGCGGAGGACGCGTTCCTCGCGGAGGACGTCGCGCACGCCCTGTCCGGGGCCGGCGTCGCCGTACCGGAGGAGGTCTCGGTGGCCGCGCTCGGTGAGGTGCGCGGTCATCGGGTGGACGGGCGGACGCTCGCCGGGTTCCACGTGCCCCGGCAGCGGCTGGCGGCCGAGGCGCTCGACCTGCTCCAGCTCCTCATCTCCACGGATCCGCAGGAGTGGGCCGGGCTGGAGCGGAAGCGGCTGCTGGTGGCCGAGGTCGAGCCGGGGGACACGATCGTCGCGCGGCCGGGGTCCACGTCATGAGCGGCCGGATCACGGCCGAGGTGGCGGTGATCGGCGGCGGGCTCGGCGGTGTCGCCGCCGCGCTGGCGCTGCTGGAGCGGGGCCGCCGGGTGGTGCTGACCGAGGAGTACGACTGGCTCGGCGGCCAGCTCACCTCGCAGGCCGTGCCGCCCGACGAGCACATCTGGGTGGAGCGGTTCGGGGTCACCGCGCGCTACCGGGCGCTGCGGGAGGACATCCGCCGCTACTACCGCGACCACTACCCCCTGACGGCCGCCGCCCGCGCCGACCGCGAACTCAACCCGGGGCGCGGCCGGGTCAGCAAGCTGTGCCACGAGCCCCGGGTCGCCCACGCGGTCCTCACCGCGCTCCTCGCGCCGTACCGCTCGACCGGCCGCCTCACCGTCCTGCAACCCGCGATACCGGTCGCCGCCGAGGTCCGTGACGACGTGGTCCGCAGCGTCACCGTCGCCGACCCGCGCACCGGCGCGCAGACCGTGATCGCCGCCGAGTACGTCCTCGACGGCACCGAGACCGGCGATCTGCTGCCGCTGACGGGGACCGCGTACGTCGTCGGGGCCGAGGCCCGTACGGAGACCGGGGAGCCGAGCGCGCCCGAGGCCGCCGATCCCGGGAACGTGCAGTCGATCGCCTGGTGCTTCGTCTTCGACCACGTCGCCGGGGACCACACCATCGAGCGTCCGGCCGACTACGACCACTGGCGCTCCCTCGAACTCCCCTTCTGGGGCGCCCCGATGCTGTCGTTCACCGCGCCGAACCCGCGCACTCTGGTGCCGGAGGAGCGCACGATGAACGTCAACCCGGCGGACGACGTCACCGGAGATCCCCGGTACGACGCCGGGGACCGGGACCTGTGGCAGTTCCGGCGGATCGCCGCCCGGCAGAACTTCGCCGCCGGGTTCTACGACAGCGACATCGTGCTGGCGAACTGGCCGCAGCTCGACTACGTGGGCGGCTCGATCATCGACACCGGCGACCGGCAGCAGCACCTCGACGCCGCGAAGGCCCAGTCACGGGCGTACGTGTACTGGCTCCAGACCGAGGCGCCCCGGCCGGACGGCGGGCGGGGCTGGCCGGGGCTCAGGCTGCGCGGGGACCTGGTCGGTACGGCCGACGGGTTCGCGCAGGCGCCGTACATCCGCGAGTCGCGGCGGATCCGGGCGCTGACGACCGTGCGGGAGCAGGACATCTCCGTCAAGGTGCGGGGGGACGCCGGGCCCGCGCGGTTCGAGGGGTCGGTCGGGGTCGGGATGTACCGGATCGACCTGCATCCCTCGACCGGCGGCGACAACTACATCGACGTCGAGTGCGCGCCGTTCGAGATACCGCTCGGGGCGCTCGTACCCGTGGCCACCCGCAACCTGGTGCCGGCCGCGAAGAACATCGGCACCACCCACATCACCAACGGCGCCTACCGGCTGCACCCGGTCGAGTGGAACGTCGGTGAGTCGGCCGGGGAGCTCGTGGCGTACTGCCTCGACCTCGGCCTGAGCCCCCAGCAGGTGGCGGCGGACGAGCGGCTCGTCGAGCGCCTCCAGGGCCGGTTGACCGAGGCCGGGGTCGAACTCCACTGGCCCGAGATCGCCGGTTACTAGCCAACTCCCAGGCGCGGCACGCGCCGAGAACACGAAAGACGCTCGCCATGAACAGAACGAGAAAGCTGGTCGGTGCTCTCGCCCTCACGACAGCGCTGACCTTGACCGCCGCTTGCAGCGCCTCCACCGACGGCTCCGGATCGACGGACGCCAAGGACGTCAAGCTCCGGATGACCGTCTGGACGTCCAACCAGGACCAGTTGAAGCTGTTCGACTCGATCGCCGCCGCCTACCGCGCCCAGCACCCCGACATCGCGTCGATCACCTTCGAGAGCCTGCCCTTCGACGCCTACAACACGACCCTCACCACCCAGATCGCCGGCGGCAACGCCCCCGACCTGGTGTGGATGGGCGACCTGTCGCGGGACCTGATCGCCGCCGACGCCCTGGTGGGCCTCACCGACAAGCTGAAGTCGACCGCCGACTGGCAGTACGACGACCTGGAGGCCAGCGCCGTCAAGGAGTTCAGCCGGGACGGCACGCTGTACGCGTACCCGTTCTCGACGTCGCCGTTCGCGCTGTACGTCAACACGGACCTGCTCGCGAAGGCCGGGCAGCGGGTCGACCCGAAGAACCTGACGTGGGACCGGGTCGCCGCCGCCGGGGCCGCCGTCAACAAGGCGACCGGGAAGGCCGGGTTCGTCGTCCGGGACTTCGACTACAAGGCGTGGAACACCCTCGCCACGGTGTGGACCGGCTTCGGTGCCTCCGCGTGGAGCGAGGACGGCAGGAAGTGCACGTTCACCAGCCCGCAGATGCGGCAGGCGTTCACGTTCCTGCACGACGCGGCGTTCAGGACGAAGGCGATGCCGGGGCCGGGGACGACGGCCGACTTCTTCGCCGGTGACGCCGCGTTCACCGTCGCCCAGGTCTCCCGCTCCTCGCTGCTGACGGGCAAGTTCAAGTACGCCCTGTATCCCCTCCCGGCTGGTCCGGCCGGGCAGCACTCGGTCATCGGGCAGGCCGGGGTGGGCGTCCTGACCGCGAGCAAGCACAAGGCGCAGGCCACGGACTTCCTCGCCTATCTGACCAACCCCGTGAACTCGGCGAAGCTCGCCCGGTTCTTCCCGCCGCCGCGCAAGTCCCTGCTGACCGGCGCGAAGCTCGCCGCCGACAACAAGGTGCTGACGGCCGCCCAGCTCCAGACGGCCGTGGTCGACCAGCTCCCGAACGCCGTCACGCTCCCCAACCACACCAACCCGGCCGAGATCGCCCAGCGCGGCAAGACGGCCCTGGACGCGATGTGGAAGCCCGACGCGGACGTCGCCGCCGTCCTCAAGTCGGTGTGCTCCGCGATCGAACCGGTCCTGGCCAAGTAGCCATGGCCACCCTCACGCCTTCGCGGGTGCAGGCCAAGGCGCCCGGCAGCACCGCCAAGCCGCCGTACTGGACGACCCGCCGCCGCGACGTCCTCGCCGGTTACCTGTTCATCGCCCCGCAGCTCCTCGGGGTCGTCCTGTTCGTGCTGATCCCGGTCGGGCTGGCGGTCTGGTACAGCCTCAACGACTGGAACGTCTTCACCGGCGAGCAGACCTTCGTCGGCGCCGACAACTACGCCGCCCTCGCCGACGACCCCCAGCTCCCGTCCGTGCTGGGCGCCACCGCGCTGTTCTGCGGCGGGGTCGTGGTCCTCAACATCGGGCTGGGGCTGCTGCTCGCGGTGCTCCTCAACCGGCGGTTCCGGGGGGCGACGTTCTTCCGCACCCTGTTCTTCTCCCCCGTCGTCGTCTCCGTCGTCGCGTGGACCCTGGTCTGGGGGTTCCTCCTCCAGGACAACGGCGCGATCAACGGCCTCCTCGACAGCGTCGGCATCGACGGGCCGAACTGGCTCCAGCACGGCGACACCGCGATGGTGTCGGTGGTCGTCACACAGGTGGTCCGCAGCGTCGGCGTCAACATGGTGCTCTTCCTGGCCGCGTTGCAGGGCGTGCCCTCGGAGTTGTACGAGGCCGCCCGGCTCGACGGCGCGAACAGCAGGGTGCTCTTCACCCGGATCACGCTCCCGCTGATCTCGCCGACGCTGCTGCTGACGGCGATCATCACGGTCGTCGGGGCGCTCCAGTCGTTCGCGCAGATCGCCGTACTGACGGGCGGCGGGCCGGAGTTGAGCACGACGGTGCTCGTCTACTACGTGTTCCAGCAGGCGTTCGAGTTCAACCACATCGGGTACGGCTCGACGCTCGCGCTGATGCTGTTGTCGTTCGTCATGCTGCTGACGCTGGTGCAGTGGCAGTTGCGCCGGAAGTGGGTGTTCCATGAGGAGTAGTCACAGGGCCGCGCTGCGGCGGGTGCTCCTGGTGGTGGCGCTCGGGGTGCTGGCGGTCCCGTTCGTGGTGCCGACGGTGTGGATGGTGGCGGCGTCGGTGAAGCCGCTGCCGGAGATCTTCAAGGCGCCGCCGTCGCTGTGGACGTCGGATCCGACGTTCTCCGCGTACCGGGAGGCGTTCAGCTTCCAGCCGTTCGCCCGGCAGTACGCGAACAGTGTCTACATCGCGGTCCTGGTCACGCTGATCACGCTGCTGGTGTCGAGCCTCGCCGGGTACGCGTTCGCGCGGATCCGCTTCCCCGGTGCCAACGCGCTGTTCCTGGTCGTCCTGGCGGGGCTGCTGGTGCCGAGCGAGGTGACGATCGTGCCCCTGTTCCAGATGTTCAAACAGGTCGGGATGATCAACACGCACTGGCCGTTGATCCTGGTCACCGCGCTCGCCGGGCCCTGTGTGCTGGCCACGTTCGTCATGCGGCAGTTCTTCATCGCGCTGCCCGCCGAGCTGGAGGAGGCGGGGCGGCTGGACGGGCTCGGGCGTCCGGCGATCTGGTGGCGGATCTTCCTGCCGCTGGCGAGGCCCGCGCTGTCCGCGGTGGCGATCCTGACGTTCCTGACGTCGTGGAACCTCTACCTCGAACCGACGGTGTACCTCACCTCGCCGGAGCTGTTCACGCTCCCCCAGGCCCTCACCCGGTTCACGGACTCGTACGGCGGCGAGATGTGGAACACCCAGCTGGCCGCCGCGACGATGACCGTGCTGCCGGTGCTGGTCGTGTTCGTCGTCGCCCAGCGGCAGTTCGTGGAGGGGCTGGCGCACTCGGGGCTCAAATGACCTCCCAGATCTCCGTGAACCGGTCCAGCAGCCGGGCCGCCGCGCTCACGTCGTCCGTCAGCGGGCGGTCGGCGTGTTCGGCGTCGAGCACCTCCTCGGCCAGCTCCAGCGCCCGGGCGATCGGCAGGCCTGGGTCGGGGCGCAGGTCGCGCAGGCGCAACGCCCGTACGGCGGCGACGAGTTCGCAGCCGACGACGAGCCGGTACGCCCCGCAGGCGCGCAGGGTCTGGCGGGCGGCGAGGGACGCGAAGCTGGCCTGTTCCTCGACGCCCCGGGAGAGGACGGCGTGGCCGAGGGAGGCGGGTGCGGAGAAGGCGCGCAGGTCGCCGAGGGCGGCGCCGGCGGCGTACTCCAGGATCATGACGCCGGAGGAGCCGGGGCGGTCCTCGGCGAGGAAGGGGCGCAGGCGGGTGTAGGCGGGTTCGTTGAGGGTGGAGAGGCGGGCGGTGGACAGGCGGGCGACCTGGACCAGGGAGAGTCTGAAGTGGTCCAGGGCGAGGGCCAGTTGGGCCTGGTAGAAGCCGCCGTGGTGGTAGGCGGTCTGGTCCTCGGGGCAGATGAGGGGGTTCTCGGCGGCGGCGTTGACCTCGATGCCGAGGACGTCCTCCAGGGCGTCGGCGGCCTCGTGGGCGGGGCCGTGGATCTGGGGCAGGCAGCGGAAGCCGTACGGGTCCTGGATGCGGCCGAGGGGCGGGACGGGGTGGTCGTCGGCGCCGATCAGCTCGCGCATGCGGCGGGCGACCTCGATGGAGCCGCGGTGCGGGCGGGCCGCGTGCACGGGGGCGGCGTACGCCTCGTGGGAGCCGTCGACGGCGAGCAGGGAGAGGGCGGCGACGACCTGGGTGGCCTGGACGAGGCCGCGCAACTCGGCGACGGCGAGGGCGGCTTGGCCGAGGGTCAGGGCGTTGCTGCTGATGAGGGCGAGCGCGTCGTTGTTGTCGAGGGGCTGGGGTGCGGGGGCGCCGGGGCCGCGCCAGGGGTGTTCGCCGGCGAGGGCCAGTCCGACCTGGGCGAGGGCGGCGAGGTCTCCGGTGCCGACCGAGCCGAACTCGTTGACGACGGGGTGGGCGCCGTTCTCCAGGGCTTCGCACAGGGCGGTGACGACGCCGGGGCGCAGGCCCGCGCCGCCGGCGAGGAGCTGGTTGGCGCGGACGGCGAGCATGGCGCGGATCTGCCGGGCGGGGAGTTCCTCGCCGATGGCTCCGGCGTGGCTGCGCAGGAGGCGCAGTCCATGGGCGGCGGCCTCGTCGGTGGGGACGGCCTCGCCCCGGTTGGCGCCGACGCCGGTGGAGCGGCCGTAGACGCGTCCGGTGGCGGCGATCTGCCGGGCGGCGTCCCAGACGTCGGTGGTGCGGCGCATCGCGTCGGTGCCGGGGACCGGGCGGGCGGTGCCGTCGGCGAGGCGGACGATGTCCGGGACGCCGAGGGCGATTCCGTCGAGGACGACGACGCCGTTCTGTACGGCCTCCGTGGCGTCCAGAATCCGAGACGACATTGAAGAAATAACCTCCCAGATGTGGACACTGTGTCCCACCCACCGATCATCCGCCACGATGGATCGGCCTCGAACCGTTGACAAGTTATTCAGTCGCGATGAACTCTGCATGACGTTATGCATCCCGGGCAAGGGGCAACTCATGATCCAATTCGACGCGGTCCACAAGCGCTTCCCCAACGGCACGACAGCGGTGCACGACCTCACGCTGGACATGCCCGAGGGCGGCGTGACCGTCCTGGTCGGCTCCTCCGGCTGCGGCAAGACCACCACGCTGCGCATGATCAACCGCATGGTGGAGCCGACCTCCGGCACCATCGAGGTCGCGGGCAAGGACGTCACCCGCCAGGACGCGGCCGAGCTGCGCCGCTCCATCGGCTACGTCATCCAGCAGGCCGGCCTCTTCCCGCACCGCACGGTCCTCGACAACATCGCGACCGTCCCCCTCCTGCTCGGCCACGGACGCCGCAAGGCCCGCGCCCGCGCCGGTGACCTCCTGGAGACCGTCGGCCTGAGCCCCGACGTCGGCAAGCGCTACCCCCACCAGCTCTCCGGCGGCCAGCAGCAGCGCGTGGGCGTGGCCCGCGCGCTCGCCGCCGACCCTCCGGTGCTGCTCATGGACGAGCCCTTCGGCGCGGTCGACCCCGTCGTCCGCACCCAGCTTCAGGACGAACTCCTGCGCCTGCAGAAGGAGTTGAGCAAGACCATCGTCTTCGTCACGCACGACATCGACGAGGCCGTACGGCTCGGCGACAAGATCGCCGTCTTCCGTACCGGCGGCCACCTCGTGCAGTGCGCCTCCCCCGCCGAACTGCTCGCCCGGCCCGCCGACGACTTCGTGGCCGGGTTCCTCGGCGCCGAACGCGGTCTGAAGCTGCTGTCGC
Organism: Streptomyces sp. 4F14; assembly: GCF_048159485.1. Taxonomy (NCBI): domain Bacteria; kingdom Bacillati; phylum Actinomycetota; class Actinomycetes; order Kitasatosporales; family Streptomycetaceae; genus Streptomyces; species Streptomyces sp. 4F14. The sequence continues at coordinate 158,446 of NZ_JBLRVY010000024.1, read as the reverse complement.
TCAAGACCCTCACGGACGTCCCGCAGGGCCCGGCCCCCGAGGGCGGCCCCTGGACGCTCGTCCTCGACGCGGCCCGTAGGCCCCGGCACTGGGCATCCGACGGCGCCGAGCTGCCCGTCCGGCCCCTGCGCGACAACGATTCCCTGCTCGCCGCGCTCGACGAGTCCCTCGCCTCCCCCACCGGCCTCGTCGCACGCGTCGACGCCGACGGCACCCTGACCGGCGTCACCTCGCGCGCCGACATCCACGACCACGCGGGCCACGCCCACACCGCGGCGCGCGCAGGCAGGGCGGCGTGAGCGTCGACTGGTCCTGGATAGCGGACCACACCGACGACCTCACCAGCCTCACGCTCTCCCACCTCCAGGCGGCGCTCACCGCCGTCCTGCTCGGCCTGCTGGTCTCCCTGCCGCTGGCCGTGCTCGCCCACCGGGTCCGCCCCCTGCGCGGCGTCCTCCTGGGCCTGTCCAACGTGCTGTTCACGATCCCGTCCATCGCGATCTTCGTGCTCCTGCTGCCGGTCAGCGGCCTCACCCGCACCACGACCGTCATCGGCCTGACCGTCTACACACTGGTCGTGCTGCTGCGCAACACCGTCGAGGGCCTCGACTCGGTGCCCGCGAAGACCAAGGAGGCGGCCGTCGCGATGGGCACCCGCCCGCTGCGGGTCCTGCTGACCGTCGAACTCCCCCTCGCCCTCCCCGTGATCATGGCCGGCGTCCGGATCGCCACCGTCATGTCGATCTCCCTCGTCTCCGTCGCCACCTACATCGGCGACGGCGGACTCGGCCAGCTCTTCACCGACGGCTTCCAGCGCGACTTCCCGACCCCGGTCATCGCGGGCGTGGCCCTCACGATCCTGCTCGCCGTCGTCGCGGACGCCGCGCTGGTCGCCGTGCAGTACGTCCTCACCCCGTGGAAGAGGCGGCGAGCCTGACATGTACGAACTCTTCAAGAACCTCGGCTCCTGGCTGACCAGCGGCGCCCAGTGGTCCGGGACCGACGGCATCGCCCACCGGCTCGCCGAGCACCTCCAGTACTCGCTGCTCGCCACCCTCGTGGCCGCCGCGATCGGCCTCCCGCTCGGCCTGCTCATCGGCCACACCGGCAAGGGCGCCTTCCTCGCCATCAACCTGGCGTCCTTCGGCCGCGCCCTGCCGACCGTCGGCCTCGTCGTCCTGGTCTTCCTGGCCGGCGGTCTGTCCATGCTGCCGGTGTACGTCGCGCTGGTCGCCCTCGCCGTCCCGTCCATCGTCACCAACACCTACGCCGGGATGACGGCCGTCGACCCGGACGTCAAGGACGCGGCGCGCGGCCAGGGCATGCGCGGCCACCAGGTCCTGTTCCAGGTCGAACTCCCCCTCGCGCTGCCCTTGATCATGACCGGGCTGCGGCTCGCGCTGATCCAGGTCGTCGCGACCGCGACCATCGCCGCGTACGTCTCCTTCGGCGGCCTCGGCCGGTACGTCTTCGACGGCCTCGCGCAACGCGACCTCGTCCAGGTCCTCGGCGGCGCGGTCCTCGTCGCCGCGGTGGCCATCGTCCTCGACCTGATGCTCAGCGGCCTCCAGCGCTTCCTCTTCCGCCACCGCACCGCCTAGGGAACCCCACCATGAACCGACGCGCTCTCCTCGGCGGCCTCTTCGCCGCGGCCTCCGTCCCCGCGCTCGCCTCCTGCTCCGGCGGCATCACCTCGCTCGACAACACGAGCACGGACACCTCCGGCGGCGGCTCCAGCAAGGACGGCATCACCATCGGCACCGCCAACTTCACCGAGAACCAGATCCTCGGCTACCTCTACGCCGCCGTCCTCACCCAGGCCGGCGTCAAGGTCAAGGTCCGCCCCAACCTCGGCACCCGCGAGATCGTCATCCCCGCGCTCCAGGGCGGCGACATCGACCTGCTGCCCGAGTACCAGGGCGCCCTCCTCGACTACCTCGACCACAAGGCGACCGCCAGCGAGGAGGGCGAGATGCAGAACGCCCTCACCATCGCCCTGCCGGGCGGCCTCCAGGTCCTGCCGTACGGGCTCGCCGAGGACGCCGACGCGTTCGCCGTCACCCGCGCGACCGCCGAGAAGTACGGGCTGGCCTCGCTGGCCGACCTGCGCAAGCAGAACGGCAAGCTGATCCTCGGCGCCGCCCCCGAGGTCAAGAAGCGCAAGGTGGGGGTGGTCGGGCTGAAGGAGGTGTACGGCGTCGAGTTCAAGGAGTTCAAGTCCCTCGACTCCTCCGGGCCGCTCGTCAAGGGCGCCCTGAAGAAGGGCGACATCGACGTCGCGAACCTCTTCACCACCGACACCGACATCCTCGACAACGGGTGGGTCGTCCTCGCCGACCCGAAGAACCTCATCCCCGGCCAGCACGTCGTCCCGCTCATCGCCGACCGCAAGGCCGACTCCACGGTCCGCAAGGCGCTCGCCCGCCTCGGCAACGTCCTCACCACCGCCCACCTCACCGAGCTGAACCGGCAGGTGGACGGCGAGAAGAAGGATCCGGACGACGTGGCGAACGCCTACGCGAAGCGGCACGGGCTGCTGAAGTAGCCGCCTGTCAGACCCCGGCGGGCCGTCCGCACACCTCGACGCACAGGACCGAGACGTCAGGGTTCGGCGCGGTGGCCGGGACCGTGACGGTGATCGTGTCGCCGGTGCGCCGGTAGCGGAGGCTCGTCCCGGGGGCGTTCATCGCGAAGACGCGGGTGATCCTGTTGCGGAGCGCCGGGATCTGGAGGGTGCCGGTGGTGGGCCAGGTGAAGACGTGCGCGAAGAGCCGGCCGTCCTTCGCGGTGAACCTGCCCCACGCCGGTTCGGCGGCGAAGGGGCTGCCGGTGGTGCCGTAGACGCTGTCGCCGTACGTCGCCGTCCAGGCGCCGAAGCCGGTCAGGACCTTCCGGGTGCCCGGGGTGACGGTGCCCGCGCCCGTGGGGCCGATGTTGAGGAGGTAGTTGCCGTCGCGGGAGACGACGGTGACGAACTCCTGGAGGAGGTCGTGGACCGAGCGGTACGAGTTCTCCCGGCCCTCGTTGTAGCCCCAGGCGCCGTTCATGGTCACGCAGGTCTCCCACGGGCGCTCCAGCGGGGCCGGGGGCACCTTCTCCTCCGGGCACGCGAAGTCCCCGAGGCCCAGGTCACGCTTCACGCGCTCGTTGACGATCAGGTCGGGCTTGCGCGCGGTCAGCCAGTCGTACAGCTCCCGGCCGTCGGACTCCACCCACCAGTCGTCCAGCGTCGGGGCCGCCGGGTTGCCGCACCAGTCGCCGTCGAACCACAGCACCGCCGGGTCGTAGCGGTCCAGGAGCTCCTGGAGCTGGGCCTTCATGTCGGCGATGTACGCGGTGCGGGCGGACAGGGAGGTCATGGAGGAGAAGACCGTGCGGTGGTTGACGGTCTGCGAGGAGTGGTTCCAGTCCATGATCGAGTAGTAGAGGCCGAACCTGATGCCCCGGCGCTCGCACTCCCGCTTCAGCTCCGCGAGGAGGTCGGGGCGGTAGCCGCTGTAGTCGTGGAGGTTGTACTCCTTCGTGCCGGTGGTGTCCGTGAAACTCGGTACGTCCGAGTCCCACATCGCGTACCCCTCATGGTGCTTGGCGGTGATCACGAGGTACTTCATGCCCGCGTTCTTGGCGAGTTCGGCGATGTCGGCGGCGCTGAAGGAGACCGGCGCGAAGGGGGCGCTGACCTGGTTCTGGTACGGCGCCTTGGCCCAGTTCTCGCTGTAGAACGCCCACTCGCCGTGGCCCCGGTAGGAGTACGACCCGAAGTGGATGAACATCCCGAACCGGGCCGCGTACCACCAGTCCATCTTCGCGGGCACGGAGTACGCCTGCGCCGTCCCCGGCAGGCCGAAGGCGACGGCGCCTCCGGCGAGGGCGGCGGCCTTCACGAGGGAACGTCGGCTGAGCGTGGACACGGAGCGACTCCAGGGGTGGGGGGCAGCGGGACGATGCGTGACGGCCACGAGGCACGGCGTCACACATCGGATGATTCTGGAGGGTCGACAAGGAGTGCGTCCAGGGGTGTGCACGTGGTGCGTGATCGGGGCTTCAATCGGCCTACGAAAGGTAGGATCTCCGAGGGGCGTCGAACAGAGCCAGCTCGTCCGCGCCGGGCGCCTGGAACACCGCCGCGTACCCCTCCAGCAGCTCCCGGCTCACCGGCACCAGCCCCGGCGCACTGCCCCGCCCCGCGAGACGCCGGCCCAACTCGTCGACGGGTACGGCGAGATGGTGCAGCTCCACGCCGACCCCGAGCGCCCGCGCCACCGCACGCTTCTCGTCGCGCTCGGCGCGGCCCCAGAAGCCGAACTCCAGCACCACGGTCTGCCCGAGCCGCAACAGGTCCTGGGCGTGCTCCCACAACCGCCGCTCCAGCCGGTCACGCGCCTCCTCGTCGAACAGGTCGATCCCGAGGTCGGCCAGCCACTCGTCCGGACACAGCCGCACCGCCGGGATCTCCCGCACCAACCGCTTGGCGAGGGTCGTCTTCCCGGAGCCGGGGAGCCCGCAGAGGAGGATCAGTACGGGACGGTTCATACGTGCATGCTCGCGCAGGCGTCCCGGGCGGCGGAAACGGTTTCCCGGCCGGCGAGGGCCCGGTCCGTGAGGGTGCTCGCGAGCGCCGCGAGGGCGAAGGCCGCGCCGATCCAGCCGATGCCCGGAAGGCCGAGGCCCGTGTCGATGACCAGGCCGGAGAGCCAGGGGGCGACGGCGATGCCGACGTTGAAGGCGACGATGTTGAGGGCGCCGCCCAGGGTGCGGGTGTCGCCGAGGAGCGTGAACACCCGGGCGTTGACCGCCGGGTTGGTGGCGAAACCCCCGGCTGCGAGGACAACCGCGAGCGGGATCACCAGTGCCGGGACCCCGGCGGTCAGCGCGATGGCGGCGGCCGCGGCGGCGGCCGTGCCCATGCCGGTCAGGAGGACGGCGTACGGGGCCCGGTCGGCGACGCGTCCGCCCACCGTCAGCCCGGCCAGCGCGCCGACGCCGTACAGGCCGAGGACCAGCGGCACGAGGGATTCGGGGACACCTGTGACGTCTTCGAGGAGGGCGCCGAGGTAGGAGAAGACGGCGATCGTGGCGGAGACCGCCAGGGCTGTGGTGGTGTAGGCGACCCACAGCCGGGGTACGGCGAGCGACCGCAGTTCGGCGCGCAGGCGGGGCCGATGGGCCGTGGTGTCACGGCCACCGGGCAGCGCGACCAGTGCGGCGAGCGCCGACAGCGCGCTCAGCGCCGCGACCGCCCAGAACGCCGCCCGCCAGCTCGCGTGCTGCGCCAGCACCGTGCCCGCCGGAACGCCGAGGATCATCGACAGGCTCAGCCCCGACACCACGACCGACATGGCCCTGCCGCGCCGGGAGGGCGGGACGGCGGACACGGCCGCGACCGAGGCGAGCGCCCAGAACCCCGCGTACGCCATCCCCGTCACGACCCGCATCGCCAGCAGGAACCCGAAGTCGGGGACGAGCGCGGCGGCCGCGTGCCCGGCGACGAACACCGCCTGGAAACCCACCAGCGCGGCCCGGCGCGGCAGCCGCAGCGTGGCCAGCGTCAGCAGCGGGGCGCCGACGATCATCCCCGCCGCGAACGCCGAGACCAGCAGCCCGGCGTCCGGCAGGGACACGCCGAGATCGTCGGCCAGCGGGGGCAGCAGCCCGGCGAGCATGAACTCCGAGGTGCCTTGCGCGAAGGTGCCGAAGCCGAGGAGGTGGACGAGGAGAGGCATGGTGCTCCGGGGGACGTTCACGGGCGGACGCCGTCCAGGCTCTCCCGTACCGGCGGCCCGTACGCCGCCGTACCTGGCCCGGCCGAGCCGGGGTCCAGGTGGGCCACCCTCGGCCCGGCGCCGGTGCCGAGGGGGCCGAATACTGGGGGGATGGAGCGGAACGCCGAACTCGGAGACTTCCTGCGCACCCGCAGAGCCCGCCTGAACCCGGCCGAGGCGGGGCTGCCTCCGGGGGCGGGCGTACGCCGGGTCCCGGGTCTGCGCCGCGAGGAGGTCGCGCGGCTGGCCGGGGTGAGCACGGACTACTACACGCGTCTCGAACAGGGGCGTCACCCGCGCGTCTCCGAAGCCGTCCTGGACTCCGTGGCGCGTGCGCTGCTGCTGTCGGACGACGAGCGCGACCACCTCTTCGACCTCGTCCGCCACCGCGTCACGCGTTCCCGTCCGCGCCGTCCGGAGCGCGTGCAGCGGGTGCGGCCGGACGTCCATCAGCTCCTGGACACCCTGAACGGCGCGGTCCCCGCGTTCGTCGCCAACCACCGGCAGGACGTGCTCGCCTCGAACCCCCTGGCCCGCGCCCTGATCGTCGACTGGGACGCGCTGCCCTACCGGGAGCGCAACTTCGCCCGGTACGTCCTGCTCGACCCGGCGGCCAGGCGGCTGTACCGGAACTGGGACGAGGTCGCGGAGATCGTCGTCGCCGACCTGCGTCTGGAGGCCGGGCGCCATCGTGACGACGCGCTGCTGAACGAGCTGATCGGCGAGGCGGCCGTCGAGGTGCCGGAGTTCGGCACGTGGTGGGACAGCCACCGGGTGGCGCAGTGTGTCCACGGGACGCAGCACTTCGACCACCCGGTGGTGGGGGAGTTCACCCTCCACCACGAGACCCTCTCCTTTCCGGCCGACCCGGGGCAGAGCGTGTGCCTGTACAGCGCCGAGCCCGGTTCCGCGTCGGCCCAGGCCCTGTCCCTCCTCGCCAGCTGGAGCGCCCCCACGCGGGACGCCCACGCCCTGAAGGAGACCCACGACACGCCGTGAGCCGGGGCCGTCAGAGTTCGAGGACGACCGAGCCGACGGCCTCGCGGGAGGCCAGCCGGGTGAAGCCCTGCTCGAAGTCGTCGAGGGGAACGGTGCTGTCGATGACCGGGCGCAGCTTCCCCTCGGCGGCGAGCCGCCCCAGCGCGTCGAGTCCCTCGCGCGTGGCCGTCTCGGTGTCCGCGTGCAGGGCGTAGGCGGTGACGTGCTTCTCGCCGACGAGGAGGTCGACGATGTCGATGTCGGCCCGCTTGCCGCCGGTGAAGCCGAGGGAGACGAGGGTGCCGTGGCGGCGTACGGCGCGCAGCAGTTCGCCGAGGCGGGGTCCGCCGACGGGGTCCGCCGCCAGGTCGACGCCCTGGCCGTCGGTCAGTTCGGCGACCCGTGCGCCGAGGTCCTCGCGGGACAGGTCGATGACCGCGTGCGCTCCGGCGCGGGCGGCGTGGCGGGCCTTGGCCGGTGAGGAGACCACGGCTATGGACCGGGCGCCGAGGGCCGTGCCGGTCTGCACGAGCGCGCCGCCGACGCCGCCGGCCGCGCCGGAGACGAGGAGGGTCTGTCCTTCCCGTACTCCGGCGATCCGGGTCAGGGCGATGTACGCGGTCAGGTGGTTGACGGTGAGAGCCGAGCCCTCCGAGAAGGTCAGGGTCTCGGGCAGTTCGAGGAGCCGGTGGTCGGGGACGACCGCCCACTCCTGGTAGAGCCCGTCCACCAGGACCCCGATGTCGCCGTGCCCGTAGACCGCGACCCGTGTACCGGCCGGGAACCGGTCGCTCTCCTCGACGACGCCCGCTCCCTCGTTGCCGAGCACGAGCGGCACGGGCGGCGCCCCGAAGTGCCCCGTGCGCAGGGAGTTGGCGAACTGGTTGACGGTCGCCGCGCGCATGCGGACCAGGGTGGTTCCGGCGCGGCGTACGGGCTGGGGGCGCTCTTCGACGGCCATCTCGGGAGGGGTGCCGACACGGCGGGTCACGATCGTCTTCGTGCACCCAGTGTTGGGCCCCTGACCTGCCCCGACGGGGTCTGATCCCGGCCCACCCGGACCTGGGTCCAGGTGGGCCGGGCTCTTCCGGTGGTCAGGCGGTCGGGCAGGAGTACGTGTCGCCGGGAGCGGGGTCCGTGGCGGGCCGGGCCAGGATCTGTTGCGCGGCGTCGCACTGCCGGCGCAGCAGCAGCTTCCAGGTGGGCAGCAGGTCCGGGGTCTCGGTGAGCACCTGCCGCTGGGCGGCGGCGAGACCGGTGTACGCCCACCGCAGATAGCCGGTCTCGCCCTTGCAGGACACGTCTGCCCGTGCGACCGGCTCGGCCTTGAACGTCGCTTTCGCGGGGAGTTCGTCCAGCACCTGCGACGGCTCGCGCAGCGTGAACCCCGCCCGTTTCATGCAGGCGGCCCAACTCGCGTTCAGGGACGCGAAGTCCGGGTGTCGCCGGAGCAGGTCCTGTGCCCGTACCTCCGCCTTGTACAGGGCGACACGGGTGTCCGACCAGCTCTTGAGGTTCTTCCGCTCGCCGAGCAGCCGTACGTCGGCCTGGGTCCGGCAGCCGTTCTCGTCGCCGTACAGCGCCCGCATGTACTTCTCGTCCACGGGCCCCGCTTTCTCGACGACCGGGCGCTCCCGCGACGCCAGGGGCTGTTCGAGGGATTCCAGCCCGAACGGCTTGGGGCGGTCGGGGACCCCGGCCTTGGCGGGGGCCGGGTAGGAGAAGCCGGCCTGCTTCATGCAGCGCGCGATCAGCTCCTCCTTCGCCGCTCCGATCCGGTTGCCCACCTCCTCGGTGTCGTAGACGGCGGCGTAGATGGGCGGGAGCCAGTGGGGCGCGACGGCGCTCGGCGCGGTCGCGGGGCCGGCGGCGGGGGCTGGGGCGTTCGAGCACGCGGTACCCAGCGCCGCCACCACCGGCAACAGCAGTGTCGTCGCCATGAGGCGCCTCGGCGGCCGGTGGCCGCCGAGGTCCTCTCGTCCGTCGACCGTCATCCGGTCAGGTTGAAGCAGGTGATGCTCGTCGTCCCCCTGAGGAGGAGCGAGCTCGCCTGGTCGTTCTGGGAGGAGGGCAGGTATGTCGGGGTCTGCCGGCCCGGGTTCACGCAGAACAGGAAGCCCACGTGGTTGATGTCCCGGTAGTAGTGGCTCTCGTAGCCGCCGGTCGAGGAGTTGCTCGCCGCGGTGATGTTGTCGTTGACGACTCCACCGCCGTTGCTGAAGCTGTCGTTGGTGAAGCTGTTGTCGGTGTTGAAGTAGTTGTGGCGCTGGTTGTCGCCCTGGTTGTCCTTGAACACGCAGTGGTAGCCGGCCGGGCAGTTGGAGGCGGCCGAAGCGGGTGAGGCGACCAGGAACCCGCCCAGGGTGATCGCCGCGACCGAGCCGAACGCCGTCGCCGTGCGTGCGATGGACAGTCTCTGCATGGTTCTTCTCCTTGGAGTCGAGGTTTCGAACTGCGGTCCCACGGTGTGGCGTGAATGTGGGCAGGCACCTTGCGAAAACCTTGCTTTACTGGTCGGCGCGGGTCGGCTGGTGGGGGAGCAACACCGTGGGGGCGGTGGACCGGAGTGACTCGGGGTGAGCATGAGCGACTTCCTGCTGCTGGGCACGGTCGAGTTACGGAGCGCGGACGGCGCCGCCGTGGACCCGGGCCCGGCCAAGCAACGCACGGTGCTGGCGGCGCTGTTGGTGGACGCGGGCCGCTGGGTGCCGGTGGAGACCCTGATCGACCGGGTCTGGGGGCAGGACCCGCCCGCCCAGGTGCGCCCCTCGCTGTACGCCCACATCACCCGGGTCCGCCGGACGCTCGCGGACATGGACCCGCCCGCGGGCGATGCCGCCGCGCGGCTGCGGCGCGGTCCCGGGGGCTATCTGCTCGACGTACCGCCCGACCGGGTCGACGTGCACCGGTTCCGGCACCTGGTCGAGCGGGCCCGCCGCGCCGGCCTCGCGGACGCCGAGCGCAGCACGCTGCTGGGTGAGGCGCTCGGGCTGTGGCGCGGTGAGCCGCTCGCGGGGCTGCCCGGGGAGTGGGTGCGGCGCACCCGGCACGGCTGGGGGCAGTACCGGGTCGAGGCGGTGGCGGCGTGGGCGGACGCGGAGACCGCCGAGGGCCGGCACACGGAGGTGATCCGTGCGCTGACCGGTCTGCTCGCGGAACATCCGCTGGTCGAGCCGTACGCGGTGGCGCTCATGCGGGCGCTGCACGCCGCCGGGCGGGGCCCCGAGGCGCTGGCGGTGTACGCCGGTCTGCGGGAGCGGCTGGTCGAGGAGCTGGGCGCCGATCCGGGTGCCGAGGCGCGGCGGGCGCATGAGGCGGTGCTGCGCGGCGACGACGTGCGGCCCGCTGCCCGGCCGCCGGTGAGGGCCTCGGTGGTCCCGGCGCAACTGCCACTGGAGGCGCGGGGGTTCACGGGCCGGGCGCGGGAACTGGCCCGGCTGGACGAGGTCGTGGCCGACAGCGCGGAGGGGCCCGCCACGGTGGTCGTCTCGGCGGTCGCGGGGGCGGGCGGCATCGGCAAGACGTGGCTGGCGCTGCACTGGGCGCACCGCCGAGCCGGGCGCTTCCCCGACGGTCAGCTCTTCGTCGATCTGCTGGGTTTCAGCCCGTCGTCGCCCCCGATGGAGCCGGCGACGGCCCTGCGGGGTTTCCTGGAGGCGCTGGGGGTCGCGCCGGGCGCGGTGCCGTCCACCCTGCACGGCCTGACCAGCCTGTACCGGAGTCTGCTGGCGGACAAGCGGATGCTGCTGGTCCTGGACAACGCGGCCGGCCCGGACCAGGTCGTGCCCCTGCTGCCCGGCCACCCGGGGTGCGTGGTGCTGGTCACCAGCCGCCGCAAGCTGACCGAGCTGGTCGTCCGGCACGATGCCCGGCCCCTCGGGCTCGACGCGCTGAGCCCTGACGACGCGCGCCGCCTCCTGGACACGCGGCTGGGCACCGCGCGTACGGCGGCCGAGCCGGACTCCGTGGCCGAGCTGCTGGCGGTGTGCGCCGGGTACCCCCTCGCGCTGGGCGTCGTCGTCGGCCGTGCGGCGTGCGCGCCGAGGCTTCCGCTGGCGCGGCTCGCGGCCGAGCTGCGGGAGTCCGCGACGAGGCTGGACGCCCTGGACGACGGCATGCCCTCGGCGAGCCTGCCGCAGGTGCTGTCCTGGTCGTACCGCGCGCTGGCGCCCGTACAGGCGCGGCTGTTCGCGCTGCTGGGGCTGGCTCCCGGCCCCGACATCGGTCTGTTCGCGCTCTCCTCCCTCGCGGGCCTGCCCGGCTCTGCGGCCCGCACGGCCCTGCGCGCTGGAGAACCTGCACCTCGTCGAGGAGCACGACTCCGGCCGCTGGCGCATGCACGACCTCGTCCGGCTGTACGCCGCCGAGCGGGGCCGCGAGGACGTCTCGGCGGACGACCGGGAGGCGGCGCTGCGGCGGCTGGCCGAGTTCTATCTGCACACCGCGTGCGCGACCCGCCCGTTGATGCGGGTGTACGAGACGCCTCGGGGTCTCGGTGACCCGGTGCCCGGCTGCCGGCCGCAGCCGCTGGCCACGCAGGCCGAGGCGGTGCGGTGGCTCGCCGGGGAGCTGCCCAATGTGCTCGCCGCCCAGGGGCTGGCGGCGGAGCGGGGCTGGCGGCAGCTCGTGTGGCAGTTCGTGTGGGGTCTGGACCACTTCCACAGCCTGCTCGGGCGGGCCCGCGACCGCCTCGCGATGTGCAGGGCCGGCCTCGCGGCCCTCGGCCTGGACGACGCGCTCGACGTCCAGGTGACGGTGCACCGGCAGCTCGGGCACGCCGCCGCGCATGCCGGAGCCCATGAGGAGGCCACGGAGCACCTGACGCACGCGCTGGGCCTCGCCGAGCGGGCCGGCGATCACGGCTCCCAGGCCCTCATCCACATCTCGCTCGCCCAGGCGTACGGGCAGCGGGACCGCGTCCCGGCGGCGCTGGAGCACGCCACCCGCGCCCTGGTGCTGCACGAGCGGGTGGACCAGCCGGTGACGAAGGCCACCGCGCTCAACTCGGTGGGCTGGTACAGCGCCCTGCTCGGCCGCTACGAGCAGGCGCGTGAGCACTGCGAGACGGCGTTGGAGCTGTGCCGGCGGGTCGGGCACGCGTCGCTGGAGGCGGACGTCCTGGACAGCCTCGGTTACATCGCCGACCGCACCGGCCGGCACGGTGAGGCGGTGGACCACTACCGGCTCGCGGCGGACCGGTACCGCGCGCTCGGCGGGGACTACTGGGCCGCCGACACGCTCGACCGCCTGGGGCACGCCTACCGTGCGCTGGGCCGGCGCGACCGGGCGCGCGCCGCCTGGGAGGAGGCGGCCACGCTGTACCGGGACCAGCACCGCGCCGGGCACGCGGAACGGGTCCAGCGTCTGCTCGACGTCGAGTAGGTCCGAGGCCGCCGGGTTCACCGAGCGCACCCCCTGCGGGAATAGGTGATACGTCAGCTTGTTGAAGGACATGCCCGGTCAGGCAGCCTTCAGGAGTCGCGATGCAGCACGAGTTCACCGGTCACACGCGGCGCGCGGGTGTCGTCGTCATCGGCGGTGGGCAGTCCGGTCTCTCCGCCGGGTACCACCTCAAGCGGCGTGGGTTCACCAGCGCCCTCGACGACCCGTCCGGTGACCGCACCTTCGTGGTCCTCGACGCCGAGCCCGCGCCCGGCGGGGCCTGGCGGCACCGCTGGGAGTCGCTGCGCATGAACACCGTGAACGGCATCTTCGACCTGCCGGACTTCCCGCAGCCGCCGGTCGACCCCGAGGAGCCGAGCCGTACGGCCGTGCCCCGGTATTTCGCCGGGTTCGAGGAGGCGGTGGGGCTGCCGATCCTGCGGCCGGTGACCGTCAGCTCGGTGCGGGCGCTGGACGCGCGGCCCGACGGGGAGCTGGAGGTGGAGTCCAGTGCCGGGACCTGGACCACGCGGGCCGTCATCAACGCCACCGGCACCTGGACCAACCCCGTCCTGCCGCACTACCCCGGCCAGGAGACCTTCACCGGCGTCCAGCTCCACACCCGTGACTACGGGTCCGCCGAGCGGTTCGCCGGGCAGCGCGTCGCCGTCGTCGGCGGTGGCATCTCCGCGCTCCAGCAGCTGGAGGAGATCTCCCGGGTCGCCACCACCCTCTGGTACACGCGCCGTGCCCCCGTCTTCCGCGACAGCTGGTTCAACCCCGAGGTCGAGGGCCGCGAGATCATCTCCAAGGTCGCCGCCGACGTCGAGGCGGGGCGGCCGACCGGGAGCGTCGTCTCGTACACCGGTCTCGCCTGGACCCCGTACGCGCTGGCCGCCAAGGCGCGCGGGGCGCTGGAGCGCCGGCCCATGTTCACCGCGATCGAGCCCCACGGCGTCCGGGAGGCCGACGGCTCCTTCACCACCGTCGACACGATCCTGTGGGCCACCGGCTTCAAGGCCGCGCTGGCGCACCTGGACCCCCTGGGCCTGCGCAACGAGTCCGGCGGAATCACCATGCTCGGCACCCAGCCCGCCCGTGAGCCCCGCGTCCACCTCGTCGGGTTCGGGCCGTCCCAGTCCACCGTCGGCTCCAACCGCGCGGGCCGCCAGGCCGTCAACAGTCTGCTGCGGCGGTGGAAGGCGGCGGCCGCGCAGGACGGTGACCCGGCGCGGGTGCCGGTCGGCTGAGCGCCGCGCCGGCTACCGCCCGGACGACCCGTCCGCGAGGGCGGTCAGGAGCGGCTTGGTCAGGCGGGTCATCTCGGCGGGCGGGCGGGGACAGCCGCGCAGCAGCCAGTCCGTGGCGACGCCGAGGAGCGCGCCCGCGACGAACGCGGCCGGGACGTCGTGCGGGAGGTCCGAGGGGTCCGGTTCGACGCCGTCCGCCGGGGCGAGGTGCGCGGAGTGGTACGCGGTCGCCGTGGTCCGGCGGCGGACGTGCTCGATGACACGGGCGCTGCCCGTGGGGCCCAGGAGGCTGCGGTAGAGACCGGCGTGCTGCGCGAAGTGGGCGAAGAACGCGGTCAGCGCGGGGTCCGGGTCCTCGTCGGAGGCGCCCGTGCGGGTGGGGTCGAGGTCCAGGACGAACCCGATCATGTCGTCGATCATCGAGGTGCTGGCGGCCTCGGCGAGTTCGTGGACGTCCTTGTAGTGGTCGTAGAACGTCGAGCGGCTCACCTCGGCCCGGTCCGCGACGTCGGCGACGCTGATCTGTGCCAGGTCCCGCTGCTCACCGACCAGGTCGATCAGGGCGCGCTCCAGGGTCGTGCGGGTGCGCCGTACGCGCCGGTCGACCGGCGGGGTACCGCTGCTCTTCGTCGTGGCCATCCGCGTGATCCTACCGACCCCTCCCGACGTGGCCCTCAGGCCGCCTTGACCGTGCCGCCGTCGATCACGTAGTTCACGCCGGTGATGTTCCCCGCGACGCCGGACAGCAGGAACGCGATCAGTGATGCCACCTCCTCCGGTGCGGTCATGCGGCCCGTCGTGACGTTCTGCCCCGTCACCATCTGCTGCCGGAACTCGGCGAGGCTCATGCCGGACGCGGCGGCCCACTGGGCGACCGTGCCCTCGGGGTTCGAGTAGACGGACGTGTCGACCAGCCCCGGGGAGATGGTGTTCACGCGGACGCCCTGCGGGCCGAACTCCTCCGACAGGGCCTTCCCGAGCGCGGTGACGGCGGCCTTCGCCGCGCTCATCGCGGGCGGGAAGCCGCCCGGCATCAGGGCCAGGATCGACGACACGTTCACGACCGCGCCCCGCCGTTCGATCAGGCTGGGCAGCGCCGCGCGCGTGGCGCGGACCGTGCTGAGGACGTTCATGTCGAACGCTCCGGTCCACTCGGCGTCCGCGACATCGAGGAACCCGACGGTCGCCCCGTCTCCGCCACCCACGTTGTTCACCAGCAGATCTATCCCGCCGAGCTCGGCGAGCGCGGCGTCCATGAGGGCGGTCACCCCTTCCCCCGTACTCAGATCGGCGGCCACCGCGTACGCACCCGTCTCCTTCAGCTCCGCCGTGACACTCCGAGCGGCCCCCGCCACCCTGACCCCCTCGGCGATGAGCGTACGGACGGTGGCGAGACCGATACCCCGGCTGGCACCGGTGACGACAGCGGTCTTGCCCGCGAGATCGAGATTCATGGCATTCCCCTCTTCGTGAAGCGACACGGACACACGAGGCGGTCGCTCTCAGCGGCGACCGCTCGACATCCACGTTAGCCTACGGATGCAGGTTTTCCAACACTCGTAGGTATTCACGTCAGCTCTCTGGTGAACGCCAGCAGGGAGGCGGCCGTTCGGGGAGGGGGCGTTCGTCGAGGTACGCGCGCGTCCCTCGCATCGTCGCCGTGAGCGTGTGCAGCGTCATCTGGCGGACCTCGTCGAGGAGTTCGGGCGGGATCTCGTAGCCGGGCCGGCTGAAGCCCGTGCTCGCGAACCGGCGGATCTGTTCGTCGGTCGGCGGCCACTGGGAGATGTCGGCGCCGGACGCGATGAACGCGTGCAGACCGGGACCGGTGTTGATGAGGGCGAGCCCGCTCACCAGGTCGGGGCGCTGTTCCGTCAGGGCCGTCGCGACCGCGCCGCCGCTGGAGTGGCCGACGGCCACGGCGTGTCCGACGCCGAGCCGGTCCAGTACGGCGGCCAGGCGCCGCGCCTGGCCGGGGAGGGCGTAGCCGCGGTCGGCGGGTTTGGCCGAGCATCCGTGTCCGAGGAGGTCGGGGCGGACGACGTGGTGCGAGGGCAGTGAGCAGGGGGACCAGGGCGTCCCAGGAGCGGGCCGAGGACGCGGAGCCGTGGATGAGGAGGAGTACGGGGGCGTCGCGGGGGCCGTCGTGGCGTACGTGGATGTCGCCGTCGTCCGGCGTCAGGGTGTCGGTCATGCGCCCACTGTCGCGGCGGGCGCCCATCGTCGTATTGGACGAATGTTCCCCGCGCCCCCTCAAGTAGCCTGAGCCTGTGGGGACTTTCCGGCACGGCACCACCACGTGGGACGTCGCCTGCCCGGAGCGTCCCAGCCGCGTCGTCGGTCTCTCGATGGCCGGGTTCCGGGTCCGCGATCTGGACGCGCTGCGGATGGTTTCGCACCCGGCGGTGACGGAGCTCCTGGAGTTCGGGGCGGGAACCCCCGTACTCGACCGCGCGGCAGGACGACAGCGCGGATCCCTCGTCGCCGGGCCCGGACTGGGGTCGGGCGGCGCGGCCGTGGTGCGCGGCGAGGACGTGGTGCGCGGCGCGGCCGTGGTGCGCGCGAGGACGTCGAATGCGTACAGGTACGGCTGTCTCCCGTGATCGCACGCGCGGTACTCGGTGTCCCCCTCGCCGACCTCGACGGTGACGCCGTCCCGCTGGACGCCCTGTGGGGCCGTGAGGCCGACCGGATCCGCGAGCGGCTCGCCGAAGTGCCGTCGCGGGAGGGGCGTTTCGCGCTGACGGAGGCGCTGTTGACCCGCCGCTACGAGGCGGCACCGCCGGTGGACCCGGAAGTCGCCCGGGCCTGGCACCGTATCGCCGCCACCCGCGGCCTGGCCCGGATCGATGCACTCACCGCCGAAGTCGGCTGGAGCCGGGGGCGCCTGTGGTCCCGGTTCCGTGCCCAACTCGGCCTGCCGCCCAAGCGCGCCGCCACCCTGGTGCGCTTCGACCACGCCGCC
Organism: Streptomyces sp. 4F14; assembly: GCF_048159485.1. Classification (NCBI taxonomy): domain Bacteria; kingdom Bacillati; phylum Actinomycetota; class Actinomycetes; order Kitasatosporales; family Streptomycetaceae; genus Streptomyces; species Streptomyces sp. 4F14. The sequence continues at coordinate 142,109 of NZ_JBLRVY010000024.1, read as the reverse complement.
CACCGCCTGGTCGCGGGCGAGCCGGCGTCCCGGGTCGCGGCGGACGCCGGGTACGCCGACCAGTCGCACCTGCATCGGGAGGTCGCGGCATACACGGGGGCGACCCCGGCGACGGTGGCCCGCGAACCGTTCCTCGCGGTCGACGAGATGGCGTGGCCGGGAGCCGGGTTCCGATCAAGTCCTGCGCCGCGCCGACCTGTTCGGTTCACTGGGGCAGGTGTTCCTGAGGGTCACATGCCCGCGAGGCGCTGGACCTTCGCGATCTTGCAGGTGACGTTCGAGGTGACCTGGGCCGTCCCGCCGGCCGTCTGCTTCGACTTCTGGCCCGCGCCGAGGCTGTTCGCGGTGGCGGCGCCCTCGGCGACGCGGGTGCCGGAGCCGTCCACGAACTCCAGTTGGACCAGGTACGTCGCCGAGTCCTTGCCGCTGTTGGTGACCGTGACCTCGGCCTCGGGGATCTTCGTCGCGGAGTCGACCTCGCAGGAGTCGATCTTCACGTCGCCCGTGGCCGAGGTCATCGCGCCGACCGGGGCCGACGGCGTGGGGAAGGCGGTCGGGGTGTTGTCGTCGCCGCCGGTGAAGGCGGGGCCGTCGTCGTTCGACGAGCACGCGGTGAGAGTGGCCAGGGCGGTCACGGCGAGCAGTGCCGTCGTGGACATGATCCTCGTTCGGATGGGCAACGGACCTTCTCTTCCCTCGTGACGACACCGGGCCAGTTCATTAGCTCAGATGAATGTGACGAGCATAGCATTCACAACAGCTCACACAACTAGCCCCTGTGCGGCCCCGACACCTCGCCCCACCCGCTGCACCCGCGCGATCCCCGCGACCCGCTCCCCCAGCCGGAACGCGGTCCGCAAGTCCGAGGCGGGCGGCGCGACATCGGCCCCCCGGTCGGCGTCCGCCTGGGCCATCGCGCCGAGCCAGCTCCCGATCCGGTTCGCGTCCTCGGCCGAGCCGGTGCTCGTGGACCACCCGGCGGGCAGGTCGAGGCCGACCCAGAGCATCCCGTGCTGCGCCGCGAGGACCGTCAGGTCGACCAGCGTGTTCAGCTTGTCGCCGCTCATGCCACCGCTGGTCGTGAACCCGGCCGCGACCTTGTCCCGCCAGCGCAGATCGTCGGCGAGGACCTTGCTGGTGCGCTCGGCGAACGCCTTGAACACCGCCGAGGGGCTGCCCATGTAGGTGGGGGTGCCGAAGACGATCGCGTCGGCGGCGTCCAGCGCCTCCCACAGCACGGGGTCGTCGGGGTCGTCCACGGCGACCAGCTCCGCGAGGGTCCCGGCGACGGAACGGGCGCCGTCCGCCACGGCCTCGGCCTGCCGGGCGGTGTGGCCGTAGCCGCTGTGGAAGGCGACCGCCACCCGCGTCGAACCGTCTCGAACAGCCGTCGACTCGATCATGTAATACTCCGTTCTCGTACAAATCCGGCTCCCAGAAGCCGGTTTCCGAACACAGGACGAAGCAGCGCGCGAAAAGGTGACCGATGGACGAGCGGGACGCGACAGCCGAACGTTTCGAGACGCATCGCGGCCACCTCCGCGCCGTCGCCTTCCGCATGCTCGGCTCGCTCGCTGACGCCGAGGACGCGGTCCAGGAGGCGTGGATCCGCCTCGACCGCTCCGCCCCGGCCGACGTGGACGACCTCCGCGCCTGGCTCACGCGAGTCGTCGGCCGGATCTGCCTCGACATGCTGCGCTCCCGTACGGCACGCCGCGAGGTCCCCGCCGAGCAGGCCGCCGCCGAGACGGTCACCGACGACCGCGCGCCGGACCCGGAGCGGGAAGCGGTCCTGGTCGAGTCGGTCGGCCGCGCGCTGCTCGTCGTCCTCGACCGGCTCACCCCGGCGGAGCGGATCGCGTTCGTGCTGCACGACCTGTTCGCGGTGAGGTTCGACGAGATCGCCCCGATCGTGGACCGCACCCCGGCGGCGGCCAAGAAGCTCGCGAGCCGAGCGCGCTTGCGTGTCCACGGCGCGACACCGCCCGAGGACGACGTAGACCTGGCCGAACACCGCCGGGTCGTCGAGTCGTTCCTCGCCGCCGCGCGCGGCCGGGACATCGCCGGTCTGCTCGCCGTCCTCGCCCCGGACGCCGTACGCCGCGCCGACGCGCTCGCCCTGCCGCCCGGCGTACCGCTGGAGGTGCGGGGCGCGGAGGCGATCGTCGAGGAGACTCTGCTGCTCACCCGCAACGCGCAGGCCGCCGACGTCGTCCTCGTCGACGGTCGTGTGGGTCTCGCGGTCGCGCCTCAGGGCCGGCTCCGTCTCGTGCTCACGTTCCTGGTGCGGGACGGCCGGATCGCCGAGTACCGGGTGACCGGCGATCCGGAGCGGCTGGGGCTGCTCGAACTCGCGGTGCCCGCCTAGCGGGCCGAGACCGTCGGGTCCGGGCGGGTGCCGGTCAGCAGGGGGCCGAGGTCCTTGGCACGCCAGGCATCGAAGAGGGCGGTCACCTTGCCCAGGGGGCGGGCGGTGAGCCGTACGACGTGTTCGGAGCCGTCGAGGACCTCGGCCTTCGGGTCGGCGAGGACCTTCGACCAGGGTTCGTTGGTCAGGTAGGAGGTCACGGACTGCACGCGGCCGGGCCAGGCGGAGGCGATGTCCTCGGCGGCGTCCCGGCTCTTGGTCACCATGCAGACGACCGCCGTCGCGTCCTGAGGCGACGACGTCTGGACGCCGATACCCATCAGCTTCGGCGAGGTGTTGATGTCCATGCCGATCTGGGCGGCCTTCACCGGGCCGAGGCAGTCCGCGACCGCGCCGACGTCGAAGGCGTCGGAGAGCGGCCGGGGGCCGGTGAGCGTCTTGGTGTCGATGTCCTTGGTCGCGCCCGCGTAGACGACGCGGGTCGGGGAGACCCGGATGACGTTCAGCGCGGTGAGGATGCCCAGCTGCGCGAACCGGTCGTTCGCGTCGATGGCGTGGTTGTCGCGGATCACCCACTCCGCCTCGCCGCCGCCGACGTCGCGCTTCTTGTAGCCGAGCTTCTGGAGCTTGGCGCCGATGGCAGACGGGTCGAACGTGCCGTTCAGAACCCCTACTTGCTCAGGGGGTTGGCCCAGCGTCAGGGCGGTGCGGGCGGCGAGCGGGTCGATGCCGGTCAGGTCGTGGAGCTGGGCGGCGGCTTGGACCAGCTGGGACTCGCCGTACCCGAGGAGGGGGTCCGGATTCTCGGCGGCTCCCCGGGCGCGGACGCCGGCGACGTCGCCGAACTCGCTCCAGTAGTGCGTCAGGAAGCTGTCCCTGACGCCGCTCAGCGCGGTGATCAACTCGGTGTGGGGCCGGGGAGCGGGGTCGTCGCCCTTCCCCGAGCCGCAGCCGCTCGCGACGGCGATCGACAGGGCCGCGCACACCCCGGCCGTCCAGCGCACAGCACGTTTCACGTTATCCCCCTCGGTGATCTGAACCCAGATTCATGAGGGTACATTGGTCATTCACATCAGCTCATACCGTATGGTCCGCGCAACGTCCGGAGACACGCATGAGGAGTCTGGATCCCACGGATCCCCCGGCCATCGGGGGCTATCCCCTCCTGGCGAGGCTCGGCGCCGGCGGCATGGGGCAGGTGTACCTGTCCCGTACGCCGTCCGGCCGCCCTCTCGCGCTGAAGACCGTCCGCGCCGAGTACGGCGAGGACCCGGACTTCGCGCGGCGGTTCGCCCGCGAGATCACCAGCAGCGACCGGGTGCGCTCGCCGTGGGCGGCGTCCGTGGTCGACTACAGCCCGCCGGGCGGCCGTCCGCAGTGGCTGGCGACGGAGTACGTCGCCGCACCGGCCCTCTCCGACTGGGTACGGCTCCACGGCCCGCTGCCCGAGCCCGCCGTCCGCGCGCTGGCGCTCGAACTAGCCGAGGGACTGGGCACCGTCCACCGCGCATGCCTCACCCACCGCGACGTGAAACCCTCCAACGTCCTGCTCGCCCAGCGCCGCCCCCTCCTCATCGACTTCGGCATCGCCCGCGCCGCCGACGACACGCGCCACACCCGTACGGGCGGCGTCATCGGCTCGCCCGGCTACATGCCGCCCGAGCAGGTCACAACGGGCACCTCGGCGGAACCGGGCGACATCTTCGCGCTGGGCGCGGTCCTGGTGTACGCGGCCACCGGCGGAGGCCCCTTCCAGCGCACGGGCGAGGAGTCCTCGGCGGCGCGGCTCCTGTACCGGGTCGTGCACGAGGAACCCGCGCTGGACGGCGTACCGCGCTCACTCGCGCCGCTCCTCGCCGCGTGCCTGTCCAAATCGCCGCAGGCACGCCCGACGACGGAGGAGCTGCGGGGCCGACTCGGCGCGGGCGCCTGGGACATCGCGCTGACGCCGGGGCTGACGGAGGACATCGGGGCGCGGGAGGCCGAGCTGTGGGGGTTGCTGGAGCGGTCGGCGTCCGGGGCGGGGTTCGGGCCGACGCCGGTGATGGCCACGGCATCGTACGAAGCGCCGACCACGTACGGGCCACCGCCCGCCGACCCGTCCAAAACCGCCCCGCGCCCCGCCTCCCGCCTCCGCCCGGCCGCCATCGCCGTGGGAGCCGTCGCTGTCGTCGCCGCCGTCGCCGCTCTGGCCTGGCTGAACGGCGGCCAGGACGGCGCGGACGAGAACCGGCACCCCTCCCCCGCCTCCGACGCCCTCCCCGCCTCCTGGGTCGGCACCTGGAAGGGGACCAGCGCGGGCAGCCTCGAAGGGGACGGGGTCCTCAACCCCCGTACCACCTCCGCGAGCGTGACCTTCACGCTCCACGCGGCACGCCGGGGCGAGCTGGCGGGCCGTCAGGTCAGTCACGAGACCGACGCCGACAGCGGCAAGGATCTCGGCTGCACGGAGACCCTCCGGCTCCAGGAGACGCACGGGACGACCATGATCTTCGAGGCGGTGACCGGTTCCGCCTCGGACCCGACCTCGGCCGTCCTGTGCCTGCGCGGGAACGTCTACGCCCTCACGATGACCGGCCCCGACACCCTGGCGGTGGGTGACGAGACGACCCAGACACAGGGCGAGCCCACGCACTACACCCGTGTCTCCTGACCACGGCTCAGTACGGGCACGTGGTCCGGGACCTGGAGATCCCGCTCGGGTCGGCGAGCGCGGGGCACAGGAACTGCGTGTACCGCGTGTCGTCGTCGAGGAAGATCTTCAGCCAGGGGATCGCGCGGCGGGTCACGGCGGAGTTGCCCCGCGTGGGGAACCCGTGTCCGCCGGTGGCGAGTTCGAGGAACGCGCCCTCGGTGGCGGCGGGCAGGGTCGCGTACAGGTTGTCCACGGAATTCGGCGTCACGACGGTGTCGTCCCGTGCGCTGATGATCATCGTCGGGACGCGGAGGGTCGAGAGGTTCTGCGAGGGCGAGTAGGGGGCGAGCGGTACGGCCGCCTTCAGGGACGGCCGGCGTTCGGCCGCGCTGATCGTGCCGCCGCCTCCCATCGAGTGCCCGAGCACGCCCAGCCGGTTGGGGTCGACGCGGTCGCGGACGGGGCTGCGCTGCGTCAAGTAGTCGAGCGCGGCGAGGAGTTGGGTACCCCTCGCGGTGTCCCAGTCGAGGGTGCTGTTGGTGTCGATGCCGATGACGACGAACCCGAAGGACGCGAGCCAGGGCCCCATCCAGGCGCCCTCGGTGTCCCAGCGGGCCGTGAAGCCGGGTACGGCCGCGAGGCCGGCCCAGGTGCCCTGGGTGGTATCCGTCGGGTAGTAGATCTTCCCGCCCTTGAAGCCGTTGCCGGAGCCGACGGTCAGTTCGGCGGTGGCGAACGTGCCCCGCTCGGCGGCGACGCTGCTCACCGTCGGGTCGGGGCCGCGCTGGTAGGGGTTGTCCTGCACGGTCGCCGGACCGCGCAGGTAGGGGTTGTCCCGCGCGGTCGCCGGCGGGGTGGAGACGAGCGCGGCGAGCAGGCCGATCACGGCCGCGACCAGGGCGGCGCGCAGTCGTACCGTTCTGTTCGGGTGCATGCGGTGCGTTCCTCTCTACGGGCGGTGGGGGTCAGGAGGTTCGCGCGGTGCAGGTGGCGGTGGCCGAGGGGGTGCCGGGGGTGCTGGCGATGAAGCCGAAGGTGGCGCTCGCGCCGGGGGCGAGGGCGCCGTTCCAGGACGCGTTCACGACGGTGGCCGTGCCGTCGGCCGCTGTGGTCAGGGTGCCGTTCCATGCCTGGGTGATGCGGGCGCCCGTACCCGGTACGACGGTGGCGGTCCAGCCGGTGACCGGGGACGCGGAGGTGTTCGTCACCGTGACCTCGCCCTGGTAGCCGCCCTGCCAGGAGGAGACGGCGCGGAAGGTCGCCGCGCAGGTGGTCGGGTCGCCCGGGTCGCCGGGGTCGCCCTGGACGAGGTGTGCGGTGAGGGCCGGGTACCAGCGGGCGGCGATCTTCGCGTTGCCGGGGTCGGAGGGGTGCACCCCGTCGTACGTGTCCGTCGCCGTGGCGAACCCCGTCCACTGGTCGACGACCGTCACCGGGGAGCGGCTCGTGCTCGTCGCCTGTGCCCAGGCGGGGATGCGGGCGTTGAGGTCGACGACGCGCTGGGCGCAGGGGGCGCAGTTCGCCGGGGTCATCGGGATCAGCTGGGCGACGAGGATCTTCATGTCGGGGTTGGAGGCGCGCATCTGGCCGACGAGGGTGGTGTAGGCGGCGAGGATGCGGTCGGGGGCGATGTCGCTCCACACGTCGTTCGTGCCGAAGTGCATGACAACGATGTCCGGCCGGGTGGACGCGAGCCTGGCGGGCAGCAGGTTCTGGTTCGCCACGTTGGTGACCAACTCGCCGCCGTGGCCCTCGTTGTCGCCGTCGAAGGACTGACCGCAGCCCTGCTGGGCGAGGGTGCCGACGAAATCGATGTTCGTGTAGCCGGTGCTCTGCAACTGGTTCCACAGAAGCGCCCGCCAGCACCCCGGCGAGCCGGTGATCGAGTCACCCAGCGGCATGATGCGCACGGGCGGGGCGGCCGAGGCGGGCGGGGCGAGGGCGATGCCGAGGGAGAGCAGGAGTGCGGCGAACAGGATCCGCAGGGCGGATAACGGGCCGGGTCTGCGCATGCTGGTCCTCTTCTCGTTGCCGTACGTGATGTGCGCGGGCGGGCGTGAAGCGGTGCATCCAGCCGGGCGGGGGGGCTCAGCAGCCTCGGCCGGGCGTCCAGGTGGGCGAGTGCGACTGCCTGTGGTCGTTCCCATACAACTCGCCAACCGCATCACGAGCTTCCCGACCGTCTGACCACGTGTCAACCAGTCGTCACCGACTATGACCGGGAGTCACGCACACCCGCTCCGCCAACTCCTCCAGCCCCGCCCTGATGAGCCGCCCGTACGCGTCGTCGGCGAGCGCGCCGACGGTCTCCCGGGCGTACCCGAGATGCTCGCGGGCACGCGCGAGATCCCCCAGCTTCCGGTAGCACTCCCCCACGTTGAGGTGCAGCGACGGATACAGCCCAGCCACCGCCAAGGAGACCCCGGCCTCCGCCGCCCGCTCCTCGGTGACCAGCCCGACGGCGGCGAGCGCCCGGAGGTCCCAGCGGAGCTCCTCGCGTACGTCGTCCTGGACGTCGGCCATCGTGTGGGCGAGGACGCACACGTGCAGCGGATCGCCCTGTTCGCCGCCGATGTCGTCCCAGATCTCCGTGAGCAGGGCGTGGGCGGCTTTCCGCCGGCCTTGGTGGTGGTGCAGTTGTGCCGCGTCCCCGATGCGCAGGATCGTCGGATCGGTGACCATCGGCGGCTCCTTCTCGGGGTGGTCGTCCGAGCGTACGGGTCACCTCATCCCTTCACCGACCCCTGCAACAGTGCGCTCACGAACTGGCGTTGGAAGAGCAGGAACACGATGAGGGTGGGGGTGAGGATGAGGAGGGAGCCCGCGCAGAGGAGGACGAGGTCGGTGCCCCACTGGCCCTGGAAGGCGCCGAGGGCGCCGGCCATGGTGCGTTTGGTGGGGTCGTCGACCAGGACGATCGTCAGGAGGAACTGGTTCCAGGTCCACAGGAACAGGAGGATCGTGAGGGAGGAGATGGCGGGGCGGGCCAGGGGGACGTGGACGCGCCAGAAGAGCTGCCAGGTCGTGGCGCCGTCGACGCGGGCCGCTTCGGAGAGTTCCTTGGGGACGTTGAGGAAGTGGGCGCGCATCCAGTAGACCGCGAAGGGCATGTAGAGGCCGATGAGCGGGAGGACGATGGCCCAGCGGGTGTTCAGGAGGCCGAGGTCGTCGATCTGGTGGTAGATCGGGGTGATGACCGCCTCGAAGGGCATGGTGAGGCCGAGGAGCAGGACGCCCATGGCGAGCCCGCCGCCGCGCACCTTGAGGTGGCCGAGCCCGAACCCGGCCATGGTCGCGAGGATCACGGCGGCCGGGACGACGCCGAGGGCGATGAGGAGGCTGGAGCGCAGCAGCGCGCCCATGTCGGCGACGTCGAACGCGTCGGCGAAGTTTCCCCACTGGGGGTCGGAGGGCCACTCCAGGCCGGAGGGGACGGTCCCCCGGGGCTGGAGGGCGGCGGAGAGCATGCTGACGAAGGGGAGGAGGGTGACCAGCATGAGCAGGACGAGGAAGGCCCGGCCGGTGAGGGCCTCGCGGCGGCTGAGGTTCACTTCACTTCCCCTCTCGGGAGAGCCGCTGGATCGGCAGCACGCAGATCAGGACGAGCAGCATGAGGACGACGGCGAGCGCGGAGGCGAGCCCGACCTGCCGCTGGGCGAAGGCGAGCCGGTAGATCTCCAGGCCCGGTACGGTCGTCGCGGTGCCGGGCCCGCCGCTGGTGGAGATGTACACGATGTCGAAGCTGGCGAGTGCGGCGATGACCGTGACGGTGAGGCAGATCCCGATCTCGCGGCGCAGGCTGGGCAGGGTGACGGCGAAGAACTCCCGTACGGATCCGGCCCCGTCGATGCGGGCGGCCTCGTACAGCGCCGGGTCGATCTTGCTCATGCCGGTGACGAGGAGGATCGTGCACAGGCCGAGCATCACCCACGCCCCGATGATGCCGACGGCGGGCAGCGCCGTACCGAACTCACCGAGCCAGGCGCGGGTGTAACGGCCGAGGCCGACGGCGTCCATGACCTGGTTGACCATGCCGGTCGTGCTCAGGACCCAGCTCCAGGCGATGCCGGCGGCGACGAGCGGGATGACCTGCGGGAGGAAGAGGACGGTTCGGGCGGCCGTGCCGAGGGCGCCGGTGCTGACGCGGTGGATGAGGCTCGCGACGAACAGGCCGAGGACGACGGGGACGAAGCTGAAGAAGACGATCAGGACGAACGCGTGGCCGATGATCTCCAGGAGGTCCGGGTCGGTGAGGACGGTGCGGTAGTTGTCGAGGCCGGCCCACTGGGAGGGGCCGATGCCGTCCCAGCGGTAGAGGGAGTACTGGAACGTCGTCAGGAGGGGTTTGAGGACGAAGAATCCGTACACCGCGAGGGCGGGGAGGACGAACAGCCAGCCGTTCCAGCGGTTCCCCCGCCGCTTGCGGACGACGCGGCCGGCCGTGCGCGGCAGGGGCCGGGCCTTGTGCAGGGTGGCGGTCACCGCGACAGCTCCTTCGCGTACTCCTTCTGTACGGCCTCGACGTAGCCCTCGGGGGTCTGCTGGCCGACGATCAGCTTCTGGAGTTCGGGGGTGATGGCCGAGGCGAAGATGGAGCCGGTGGCGTTGGCGGTGAAGTCCACGGCGCCGTTCTCGGCGGCGAGTTGCTGGGACGCGGCGAGGGTCTGGGCGAGGACGGTGCCCGTCTTGGCCTGCGGGACGGCGAGGTCGGCGGGGCCGCCGGGGCTGGAGCCGCCGACGTCGACGAGGATCCTGCGGGCCTTGGCGTCGGTGTGCAGCCAGTTGAGGAAGTACGCGGCCTCGTTCGGGTGCTTGGCGCGGGCGCCGATGCCGAAGGTGTTCGGCGAGGACATCGCGACGTGCTTTCCGCCGGCCTTCTCGGCCGGGAAGAGGAAGAAGCCGACGTTGCCGGGCATCTTGCTGTCGAGGTTGGCCGACTCCCAGTCCCCGTTGAACATGAACAGGCCCTGGCCCTTGGTGAATTCGCCGACCATGTTCGTGTAGTCGAGGGCGTTGGCGTCCTTGGTGAAGTACCCGGCCTTCGCCCACTTCCCGATGGTCTCGGCGGCCTTGAGGGAGGCGGGGGTGTCGAAGGTGGCGCCGGTCTTCTGGAAGATCCAGTCGTTGACCTGGGCGGGGTCGGTGAACTGGTTCTGGAGGGCCTGGTAGGGGAAGTTGACGCCGGCGGTGTTCTTGTTGAACTGCACGATCGGCTGGACGCCCGCCTGCTTCGCCCTGGCGAGGAGCGCCTCGAACTCGGCGACGCTCCCGGGGGCCCCTCTCATGCCGACCTTCTTCGCGAGGGTCTTGTTGTAGAAGACGCCGGTGACGCTGTAGCCGAGTCCGGCGCCGTACAGGGGTCCCGAGCCGCGCTGTCCCGCCTCGTCGACGCGGAGCTGGGCGAGCTGGGAGGCGGGGAAGGTGTTCCAGCCGTAGGCGGTGACGTACGGGTCGAGGTCCTTGAGCAGGTTGTCCTTGACGAGGTCGACCATGGTCGGCAGCCGCATGATGTCGGGCGCGTTGTCGCCGGCCAGGACGCGGGGCGCGTTCTCGACGAGGACCGTGAACTGGTCCTCGCGCACCTTGAAGGTGACGTTCGGGTGCTGGCGGGTGAACTCGGCCGCCAGGGCCTTGGCCAGGGGGAAGCCGGTCTCGGCGTACATCTGGAGGGTGACCTTGCCGGTGCCCAGCGAGGTGCTGACGGCCGTGTCGCCGGAGCCGTTCGCGGCCGGGGCGCCGGAGCCGGGGGCGCTGCACGCGGCGCCCAGGAGCAGCAGCGGGATCAGCAGGGCCCGTATCGGCCGTCGGTTCGCTTCGTACATGGAGCACTCCTTGCCTGGGTCACGAGGGAGGGACCGGTGAGCCCCGGTCAGAGGTCGTGGGGGCGGACACGTTCCGGCGGATCCGGACGTGCCTGGGGGGAGGCCGTGACAGTGGGTTCCGGTGGTCTCGGCAGCGTCTCTCAGGGCGTTGCCAAGGCGGCTTCCACCGGTGCTAAATAGATTTAGCTGCGAGCATGAGCCCTGCCTCAGACCCTGTCAAGAAGCCCGTGGGGGAACTCTTTTGAGCCGACGACGCGTCACCATGACCGACGTGGCCCGCCGGGCGGGGGTGTCGCCGACCACGGCGTCCTTCGTCCTGGCCGGCCGCCGCGACATGCGCATATCGGGCGACGCCGAGGAACGCGTACGGCGGGCCGCGCGCGAGCTCGGCTACCGGCCCAACCTCACCGCCCGCGGCCTGCGCACCTCGGTGACCAGGACCGTCGCCCTGATCTCGGACACCATCGCGACGACCCAGTTCGCGGGCGAGGTGATCCACGGCGCGCTCGACGCGGCGGGCGCCCGCGAGCACGTCCTGTTCGTCGCGGAGACCGAGGGCGACCCCCAGGTCGAGACCCGGCTCGTCGAAGGGATGCTGGACCGGCAGGTCGACGGGTTCGTGTACGCCACGATGTACAGCCGCGAGGTCCGGCTCCCCGCCGCGCTGCGCGAGGCCCGGGTGGTGCTGCTCAACTGCTACGAGCGCGACACGCGGGCGCCCAGCGTGCTGCCGGACGAGGTGAACGCGGGCCGGGACGCGGCGCGGGTGCTGCTCGACGCCGGGCACCGGGAGGGCGTCCACGTCGTCGGGGGGCGGCATGTGACGGAGGCGACCCCGGACGGGGTGTGGGCGGGGCGGGAGCGGATGCGGGGCATCGAGGAGGTGCTCACGGAGGCGGGGGTGCGGGTCGACGGGGTCGCCGAGTGCGACTGGCAGCCCGAGGACGGGCACCGCGAGGTGGGGCGGCTGCTGGCGGCGGGGACCGTGCCCCGGGCGCTGGTCTGCCTCAACGACCGGCTGTCGCTGGGGGCTTACCAGGCGCTCCAGGAGGCGGGGCTGCGGGTGCCGGACGACGTGTCGGTGGTGTCGTTCGACGACTCGGACCTCGCGGTGTGGGTACGCCCGCGGCTGACGAGCGTGGCGCTGCCCCACTACCGGCTGGGGCGGACCGCCGTGGAGATGCTGCTGGACGACGGGACGGAGCCGGTCGTCCGGCGGGTGCCGATGCCGGTGATGCCGCGGGCCTCGCACGGGCGGCCCCGGGCCTGACGGGGGCTCAGCGGAGCCCTTCGGGGGTCCAGTGGACGGGTACGGGGTCCGAGAGTTCCCCCACGAACTCGCCGTCCCGCTCGTCCACGAACCCGATGAGCCGCCAGGTTCCGTCGGCCGCCCGGACGAGGCGGGGCGCGTAGAGGTCCGGGCCGGGTACGGGGATCGCCGCCGCCGGGTCCCAGGGGCCCGTGGTCGAGGGGCCGGGGATCGCCCACAGGCGGCCCTCGTCGGCGCGCGGGTGCGGGGTGTTGGTGCAGAACAGCAGGAGGGGCTGGCCGTCCACGACGGCGACCTGGGGGACCTCCAGGTGGCCGAAGCCGGCGGGTGCGGTGAGGGGCGGTCCGACGGTCCAGTGGAGGAGGTCGGTCGAGCGGGCGTGTCCGACGACGCCCCGGCCGGCGGCGGGGCCGTGGTTCGCGCGGGCGGTGATCAGCATGTGCCAGCCCTCCCCCGCTGGGTCGGGGAACACCCAGGGGTCGCGCCACGCCTCCTCGTACCAGGTGCCGGCGCCGAGGCGCTCGTACCAGGCCGGGTCGGCCTCGACGAGGGGTTTGTCGCCGTGCCGGTGCCAGGTGTGCAGGTCGTCGGAGACCGCGAGGCCGATGCGCTGGACGAGGCCGTCGTCGGCGCGGCTGACGCCCGTGTAGTACAGGTGCCAGCGGCCGTCGGGGGCGCGGACCACGGAGCCGGTCCAGGTGGCCAGGTCGTCCCAGGCGGGTTCGGCGGCGGCGGCCAGCGCGTCGGCGACGGGCCGCCAGGTGTACAGGTCGTCGGAGACGGCGTGGCCGATGCGGGCGCCGCGGTGGCGGCGGTCGGGGTCGAGGAGGGCTCGGGGCGCGTTCAGGAAGAAGGCGTGGTGGCGTCCTTCGTCGTCCCGCGTGTACCAGCTGTCCCACACCCAGTGGTCGGGCAAGCGCAACATCGAGGTGCCTCTCCCTCACGGACGTTGCGGGAAAACTAGCAGGATAAATCGTTTTATCAAACCCCCGTTCCCGAGGGGGCGGCGACGGAACCGCGGGCCTGTACGGGCATCGGGACCCACTGGACGCCGGGCGTGAGGTCCTGGCCGAGGAGGGTCTCCACGGCCAGTCGGCCCATCCGTTCGTGCGGCAGCGCGGCCGTCGTGAGGCCCGGGCGCAACCATCCGGCGATGGGGTCGTCGTCGAAGGAGACGACGGAGACGTCGCCGGGCACGGACAGGCCCGCCTCGGCGAGCGCCTGGTAGGCGCCGAGGGCGAGCCGGTCGTTCATGCAGACGATGCCCCCGGGCGGGGTGCGGCGGCGCAGGAGGTCGCGCATCGCCTCGTACCCGTGGCCGGGTTCCCACTCCTCGGCCCGGCCGCCGGGGGTGAGGCGCAGGCCGTACGGCTCCAGGGCGCGGCGGATGCCGCGCAGGCGGGGGCCCGCGGCGAGGGAGCGGCGGGGGTCGCGTTCCACGGCGTCGGCGCGGCCGATCACGGCGATGCGGCGGTGGCCGTGCTCCAGGAGGGCCGTCGCCACGTCGAAGCCCGCGCGTTCGTCGTCGGGGAGCACGCAGGCGGCGGGTTCCGTGCTGTCGGCGTTCAGCAGGACCGTGGGGCGGCTCGCCATCGCCGGGGGGACCGTCAGGCGGCGGCACGCCATGGCCGCGTACACGAAGCCGTCGATCTGGCGGTCGAGCATCGCCTCCACGGCCTGCCGTTCCGCCTCGGGGTCGCCCTGGGTCTCGGCGATGAGCAGGACGTGGTCGCGTTCGCGGGCCGCTTCGAGGGCGCCGCGGATCATGTCGCCCGCGAAGCGGGTGGTGGCGACGACGTCGGAGACGAACGCGATGGTCGCGGTCTTGCGGGTGCGCAGGCTGCGGGCGGCCACGTTGGGCCGGTAGCCGAGTTCCTCGGCGGCCGCGAAGACCCTCGCCTGCGCCTCCGCCGAGATCCGGGTCTCCGGACGGCGATTGAGCACCAGCGACGCCGCCGTCACCGAGAGACCGGCGTGCCGTGCCACGTCGGCCAGTGTCACTCTGCCCCGCACCATGTGTCGCTCCTCCCGCGCGGGCCCATCTTCACCCATGCCGACCGCTCGCCCTGATTCAGCCGCACGAGAGACGACACCGAGTCACCCGGCCCGCCGGTCGGGGAGGGCGGAAATCTCTACGGTGTGCTCGCAGGCCACGCCGGTGTCGCGCCCCCCCGTCCGGGCCCTCCGCCGGTCACGCCCCGGGGACGAGCACCATGCGGAAGCGGGCCTTGCCCTCCTGCTGGACGTTCAGTGCGTGGTGGGCCTCCTCCAGCGGGGCGGTCTGGATCAGGGGCCGGACCCCGGTGGCGGTGGCGAAGCGCATTGCCTGTTCCGTGTCGGCGGGGCTGCCGGTGAGGTGTCCGGTGACGCTGCGGGCGCTCATGACCAGCTTGGCGAGCGGGAGTTGGAGGGGGGTGCCGTCGAAGCCGACGACGGTGAGGCGGCCGTGCGGGGCGAGGCCGTCGACGAGTTCCGTGAGCGGTTTCGTGCTGGACGCCGTGGACAGGATCAGGCGTGCGCCGCCCAACTCGGCGAGCGCGGCGCCGGGTTGGTGGCGTTCGGTGTCGATGTAGTGCCGTGCGCCGAGTTCTTCGGCGAGGGCGCGTTTCTCCTCGCCGCGTGCGAGGGCGACGGTCTCGAACCCCATGGCGGCGGCGAACCGCACGGCGAGGTGCCCGAGTCCGCCGATCCCGAGGACGGCGACGAGGTCTCCGGGTCCGGCGCCGGAGTGGCGCAGGGCGTTGAAGGTGGTGACTCCGGCGCACCCGAAGGGCGCCGCTTCCACCGCGGACAGCCCCTCGGGGATGCGCGCCAGGGTGGTGGCGGGCACGGTGACGGTGCTCGCCCACCCGCCGGGGTACGACAGCCCGGGCACCCGGTGTTCGGGACAGTGCACGACGTCGCCCTGGCGGCACGCGGCGCAGTGCCCGCAGCTTCCGCCGAACCAGCCGACGGTCACCCGCTCCCCCACGGCCCACCCGGCGACCCCGGGCCCCACCTCGGCGACAACTCCGGCAACCTCGTGCCCCGGGGTGACGGGGAAGCCGGTCGCCGGGGCGGGGTTGCGGACGGTGCCGATGTCGGCGCCGCAGATGCCGGTGGCCTCCACGTCGATCCGCACCTCCCCGGTCCCGGGTGCCCGCGCCTCGACCGGGACGACCCGCACGTCGGCTCCGGCTTCGGCGACCTGTGCGGCGCGGTGGGTGCGGCTGGGGGATCGGGACATGGGAGCCCCTCCTTCGAGCAAAGGGGCGCGGACATCCCGCGCGTGGGTTCGTCCGCACCGTATGACGTTCCGAGCAGCCCTGGTAGGAGGGGAGGGCGAATGGGGGTACAGCGGCCGGCTATGGCCGGTGATCCATGCCGCCCGCGAAGGGCAGACTCCGCCAGTGCTCGACGGCGGGCTTGAGATAGTCCACCAGCTCGGGCAGCTGAGGCGCCAGGCTGAGCGCGGCGAGGGCCCGCAGCATCCCCACGGCGTTGACGAAGCGCAGGACGTCCGCGTCGAGCGTCCTCGTACCGGCCCGCCGCGCGCCCCGGTCGTAGGCGGCCTCGTGCTCGGGCCCGAGGCCGGCCAGGTCCCATTCGACGGGGCCCAGGGTGATCAGTTCGAAGTCGGCGTAGAGGTCGCCGTCCGTACCGGCGTAGATGTTGGCGGGCGGGGAGTCACCGTGGACGGGCTGGAGGCCGATGCCGGGGAAGCGGGCCTCGAAGGCGGCGCGGGAGCGTACGAGGGGTTCCAGGATCCGCCATTCGCGGCGGGCGCGGTCCAGGTCGGCGGGGTCGATCAGGACGGGGTCGGCGAGGGCGCGCGTGATGAACTCCGGGTCGGCGGCGGACAGGAACTCCAGGCGGCCGGGGTAGTCGCGCAGGGCCTTGTGGAGGGCGGCGACGCTCTCGGCGTTCGCCACGTAGTCGGGTTCGCTGTCCCGGTTCTCCGGGACGTACGTCCACAGCGTCATCGAGAAGCCGTCGCGCCGGACGGGCTCGCACGGCACGAGCGGGCTGGGCGGGATCACGGGGACGTGCCGCCGGTGCAGCCATTGCGTCACGGCCAGTTCGTCCCGCTGGCGCAGGGCGAGGGCGGCCGGGTCGGTGGGCTGGGGCAGGACGGTGGGGATCCGGGCGACGACGGGCGCGGGGGCGAGGTGGACGACGACGGAGAACACGTCGTGCAGGACCCGCGGGTCGGTGACGGTCAGCCCGAGGTCATGGTGGCTCCGTCGGTCGGGTGGGGCGGTCGGAATCGGCCGCCCGCGAAGCGATCACGGAAGGCGCGGTCGTGGGACACGGCTCCCGGGGGGGGCGGCAAGTGCCAGGCGCGCGAAGGGCCTGCGGGCGGCGATGACGGCGGCGTGGGCCGTGCCCGGGCTCAGACGAAGAAGAGGAAGGCCATGGCCCGACCGTAGCGAGGGAATTCGCCGGGCCTCAACGCGTTTTAGCGGCCTCACCGCCCGAAGGCGGCCCTCACGTGCCGGACGAAGGGCCGGATGTCGACGGCCGTACGCTCACGCGACCACAGCAGCCGCAGCGGGACGAGCGGGGCGTCCGTGACGGGGATGGCGACGGTGCCCTCGGGTTCCGTGCCCCGTTCCTGGGGGACCCCGAGGGCGCAGGCTTGGCCGAGGCGGACGACGGCGAGCATCTGGAGCCCGTCGCTGACCTCGGGTCCGGGCCGCCCGGGTGGGCCGGCGGGCCACAGGTCGGGGTCGGCGAGGGGGGTGCCCGTCCCGGACCAGCGCACCAGCGCCTCGTCGGCGAGGTCGGCCACGCTCAACGCCTCCTTGCCGGCCAGCCGGTGCCGGACGCCGACGAGGACCTGGCACGGCTCGTGCCGGACGACGACGCCGACGAGCCCGGTGTCGCGCGGGTCGGCCCGGCACAGGGCGAGGTCGGCGCGGCCCGAGCGGAGCCGTTCGAGCTGGTCCTCGGGGGTGCCGACGCTCGCGCGGGCCGGGCGGGCGGGGGCACCGGCGTTGTAGGCGGTGACGAGGCGGTCGAGGAGGGACGCGTCGCAGCCGGCGCTGGTGACCGTGACGGTGTCGTACCGTTCGGCGGCCCGGCGGACCCGGGCGGTGAGGTCGGCGGCGCGGGCGAGGAGGGCGCGGCCCTCGTCGAGCATGACCTCGCCGACCGGAGTGAGGGTGACGCCCTGCGGGGTGCGGTCGAGGAGGGGGGCGCCGAGGTCGCGCTCCAGGGCGCGGATCGCCCGGGACAGCGCGGGCTGGGTCATGGCGAGGCGGTGCGCGGCCCGGGTGAAGTTGCGCTCCTCCGCGACCGCGACGAAGTACTGGACCTGCCGGATCTCCATGTCCCCCATGCGGGCACTCTCCCACGTGCCGTGATGCCGGGAGGGCATCGCCCCATGCCGAAGCGGACCTTCCGCGCGCGGCCGACGGGCGATGAGGTGGAGGAGGTCCAGAGATCCAACTCGATTGCAGGGAGCAGCAGATGTCGAAGAAGGCCGTGGTCACGGGCGGGACCGGCGGGATCGGGCTGGAGACGGCCGTGGGGCTGGCCGCCGAGGGGTGGGACGTCACCGTCGTCGGCCGGGACGCCGCGCGGGGCGACGCGGCGGTGGCCCGGATCGACGCGAGCGCCGGGCGCGCGGCAGGGCGTTTCCTCGCCGCCGAACTGTCGTCGCTCGCGCGGACGCGGGCACTGGGCCGCCGGCTCGCCGCGGAAGGCCCGCTGGACCTGCTGGTGAACAACGCGGGCGGCATGTGGGTGACGCGCTGGGAGAGCCCGGAGGGCGTGGAGGCCGGCATCGCCCTCAACCACCTCTCCCCGTACGTCCTCACGGAAGAGCTGCTGGACGCGCTCGCCGCCGGGGCCCCGAGCCGGATCGTGAACGTCACGTCGTCCGCGGTCGAGGCCGCGCAGCCGGTGTACGACGAGATGGAGCCGCCCGGCCCGTACTACGGCCTGGCCGCGACCGGCCGCGCGAAGCTGGCGCACCTGGTGCACACGCTGGATCTCGCCGAGCGGATGAAACCGCGCGGGGTGTCGGTGTTCGCCGCCGACCCCGGCCCGGCCGACACCGCGAACGCGGCCGCGATGACCATCGACATCCTCCCGCCGGCGATGCGCCCGCACTGGGAGATGATCCGGCAGGCGGTCTCGGGCCCCGTCCCCGACGCGGCGCGCTCGCCCCTGGCGGCGGCGACGGACCCGGCGCTGGAGGGCAGCACGGGCGTGGTGCTGGACTCGGACGGGCGGCCGGACGACAAACTCACGGCACCGATCACGCCGGAGCTCGCGGACGCGGTCCGCTCCTGGACGGCCGGACTCCTTGCCACGTACGCCAGTTGATCAGTGCTCGTGCGGCCCGGCCCGGTGCACCGGGCCGTGCGTGTCGTCGCGGTGGTCCGGGGTCCGCTCGTCGGGGGCCGTGATCGTCAGGAGGCCGTCGGCGGGGTCCTCGCCGAGGTGGTCGACCTGGAGGGTCGCGTGGGTGATGGCGTGGCTGTCGCGCAGGAGGCGCTGGAGGTCGCGGCGTACGGCGTGGCAGTCGCCGCCGGGTTCCACGAGGACGTGGGCGGAGAGGGCGGGTTCGCCCGAGGTGATGGTCCACAGGTGCAGGTCGTGGATCTCGACGACCTGGGGGCGGGCGGCGAGTTCGTCGCCGATGGCGTCGGGGTCGAGGCCGACGGGGGCCGCTTCCAGGAAGATCCGGCCCGAGTCGCGGACCAGGGCGTAACCCGCCTTGACCATCAGGGCGACGACCACGAGGGTGGCGATGGCGTCGGCGCGGGCGAACCCCGTGAGGACGACGACCAGGGCCGCGATCGCGGTACCGATGAACGCGAAGAGGTCGTTGAGGATGTGCTGGTAGGCGCCCTCGACGTTCAGGGAGGTGCGGTTGGCCTTCGAGATGCACCAGGTCGCGGCGATGTTGACGACGATGCCGGCGAGGGCGGTCACCAGCATGAGGCCGCCCTCGACCTCGGGCGGGTCGATCAGGCGCCGGACGGCCTCGTACGCCAGCCAGGCGCCCAGCAGGAGCAGGGTGAGGCCGTTGGCCTGGGCGGAGAGGATCTCGGCGCGTTTGAGGCCGTAGGTGAAGCCGCCGCGCGCGGGGCGGGCCGACAGGCGCATCGCGGTCAGCGCGAGGACGATCGACACGGCGTCGGTGAGCATGTGGGCGGCGTCGGAGAGCAGGGCCAGGGAGCGGGCGAGAATGCCGACGACGACCTCGGCGGCCATGAACAGCGTGATGAGGGTGAGGGCGATGAGCAGCCAGCGGCGGTCGGCGTCGGCCGTCACGCCGTGGGCGTGGTCGTCGGTGTCGTGCTGGCTCATCGTGAACGCTTCCCTGTCGCGGCGGTTCCCGAGAAGCAGTGAAACGCACCTGCGGGGCGCACGCGAGCGGCGGGCCACGGCCGGGTGACCCACCCCCTTTCGGCCACTCACAGGATCTTTACGCGCACGCACGGTTAAGGTTCGGGTTCATGCGGGCCGTGTCAGTCAGCCGGGACACCCGCTCCGCCCACCGGGCCGGAGCGGCGCTGCTGCTCGCGCTGGTGGCGGTCCTGCATCTGCTGTGCTGCGCCCACGGCCCCACGGCGGCCGAGCCGTTGCGCGCGGACGCCCTCGTCGTCGTGTCGTCCGTCGCGTGCGATCCGCACCGTTCCGGCCATGTGCACCACGGCGGCGCCTCGCACTGCTGGGACGCGGACGTCCCGACCGTCCAGCCGACCCGCGACCACCCGGTCGGCCCCCTGGCCGCGATCACGGCCGTCCCCGCCGTCCTGCTGCCGACGGCGGCCCCTCTCCCCCACCGCGCGGGCGCACCGCCCCCGCCTCTCCCGCCCGGCAACGACCGGGCCCGCCTCGGCGTGTGGCGGAACTGACCGGACCCGCGTCCGATCACCTCCGTCTCTTCCCCCGACCCACGGCCGGTCCCCTGTGACCGGGCCGCAGGAGAAGCACGCCATGACGCATACCCCCCACGCCCCGGCGTCCCAGTTGCTGGCCGACGCCAAGCACCCCCTCCACACCCCCGCCGGACTCGTCGGCGACACCCCGGTCCTGTGGATCGGCGAGCCCTTCACCACCGCCGGACGCGGTTTCTGGGCCAAGCTGGAGGGCCACAACCCGGGCGGCATCAAGGACCGCACCGCCCTGTACATGGTCCGCGCGGCCCGCGAACGCGGTGCGCTGCGGCCGGGCGCCCGCATCGTCGAGTCGACGTCGGGCACCCTGGGCCTCGGCCTGGTCCTGGCCGGCGCGACGTACGGCCACCCCGTCACCGTCGTCACCGACCCCGGCATGGAACCGCTGATGACGGGGCTCCTCACGGCGTACGGCGCCGAGGTGGACCTCGTCGCCACGCCGCACGCGGAAGGCGGCTGGCAGGAGGCCCGGCGCCGGCGCGTCGCCGAGCACCTCGCGCAGGACCCGGACGCCTGGTGCCCGGACCAGTACAACAACCCCGACAACGTGGCCGCGTACGCCCCGCTGGCCACCGAACTCGTCGCCCAGCTGGGCCGGATCGACACGCTCGTCGTGTCCGTCGGCACGGGCGGGCACTCGGCCGGGATCGCGTCCGTGCTGCGCGGCTGGTTCCCGCGCCTGAAGGTCGTCGGCGTCGACACGACCGGCTCCACGATCTTCGGCCAGCCCGCCGGGACGCGTCTGATGCGGGGTCTCGGCTCCAGCATCTACCCCCGCAACGTGGCGTACGAGCTGTTCGACGAGGTCCACTGGGTCGCCGCCCCGGAGTCGGTGTGGGCGGCCCGTCACCTCGCCCGCGGCCACTACGCGACCGGCGGCTGGAGCGTCGGCGCGGTCGCGCTGGTCGCGCGCTGGCTGGCGCGGACGCTGCCGGCCGAGGACCGGATCGCGGCCGTCTTCCCGGACGGGCCGCAGCGGTACGTGGGGACGGTGTTCGACGACGGCTACTGCCGGCGCCACGACCTGCTCGGGCGTCCGCCCGCCGACGACCCGGACGAGATCGCCGCGAGCCACGAGCGGACGGTCACCCGCTGGACGCGCTGCACGCACGTCGTCGACCCGCTCGCGGTGAGCGGGGTGGCCCGGTGAGGGGTCTGTGGCGGCAGACCCGCTCCTTCCCGCCGGCCGTACGGCTGCTGATGGTCAACCAGTTCGCGATCAATCTCGCGTTCTACATGCTCATGCCCTACCTCGCCGCGCACCTCTCGGACGGGCTCGGGCTCGCCGCCTGGGCGGTCGGGCTGGTGCTCGGGGTGCGGAACTTCTCGCAGCAGGGGATGTTCCTGATCGGCGGGACGATCGCCGACCGCTTCGGGTACAAGGCGCCGATCATGGCGGGGTGTCTGCTGCGGACCGTCGGGTTCGGGCTGCTGGGCTGGGTGGACAGCCTGCCCGCACTGATCGCCGCGTCGGCGGCGACCGGGTTCGCGGGGGCGCTGTTCAACCCGGCCGTGCGCGCGTATCTCGCGGCCGAGTCGGGTGAGCGGCGGGTCGACGCGTTCGCCACGTTCAACGTGTACTACCAGGCGGGCATGTTGCTCGGCCCGCTGGTCGGACTCGCGCTGCTGGCCGCCGACTTCAAGCTGGTGTGCGCGCTCGCGGCGGCGATCTTCGCGGGGCTGAGCCTGTTGCAGTGGCGGGCGCTGCCCGTGCGGCACGGGGGCTCCTCCGACGGCGAGAAGAAGGAGAGTGTGCTCGCGCAGTGGCGGACGGTCGTCGCCAACCGGCCGTTCCTGCTGTTCTCGGCCGCGATGATCGGCTCGTACGTGCTGACGTTCCAGGTGTATCTGGCGTTGCCGCTCGCCGCCGAGGACGCCCTCGGGGAGCGGGGGACGGCGGTCACCAGCGGGCTGTTCGTGGTGTCCGCCGCCGTCGCCGTGGCCGGACAGCTGCGGCTCACCGGCTGGGCGAAGGGGCGGTGGCGGGCCGACGAGGCGCTCGTTCGGGGGCTCGCGGCGATGGGGGTGGCGTTCCTGCCGCTGGCGCTCGTCCCGCGCGGGTCGTCGTACGCCGTCCTCGTCGGGCTGGTGCTCGCGGTGGTGCTGCTCGCGGTGGGGTCGGCGGTCGTCTACCCCTTCGAGATGGACACGGTCGTCGCGCTCTCCGGGGAGCGGCTCGTGGCCACGCACTACGGGCTGTACAACACGGTCTCCGGTCTCGGTATCACCCTGGGCAACCTCGTCACGGGGGCGCTGTGGGACTTCGCCCGGCGGCACGACGCGCTGTGGCTGACCTGGGTGACGCTCACCGTGACCGGGCTCGCGTGCGCGGCGTCGGTCGCGGCGCTGGCCCGGGGCGGGCGGCTGCTGAGGCCCGTCACGGTGTGACCCCGTAGAGCGCCGTCAGCAGTTCCACCACCTGCTGGGCAGCCGGGTGCGGGTCGTCCCGCCACCAGGCGAGGCGCACGACGATCGGCTCGGCGTCGCGTACCGGGAGGTACGTGACGCCGGGTCGCGGGTACTGGTGGGCGGTGGACTCGGCGGTCATGCCGATCCGCCGTCCCCCGGCGATCGCGGTCAGCCAGTCGTCGACGTCGTACGTGTCCTCCATCGCCGGACGTCCGCCCGCCGGCCACAGGTCCGGGGTCGTCGTCCCGGTCCTGCGGTCGATCATCAGGGTGCGCCCGGCGGCGGCGAGGTCGGCGAGGCGTACGGCTGCCTGCGCGGCGAGGGGGTCGTCGGCGGGGACGGCGGCGACGCGGCGCTCCAGGCCGACGATCACCGAGTCGAGGCGGTGGTCCTCCAACGGGCGGCGGACGACGGCCAGTTCGCAGCTGCCCTCGGCGAGGCCGCCGGTGGCGGAGTTGTGGCGGATGAGGTGCAGGTCGGTCGCCGGGTGGGTCTCGGCCCAGCGGCGCTGGAAGACGGGCGTGTGTCTGCCGAGGGCGGACCAGGCGTAGCCGACGCGCAGGCTGGTGTGGCCCGAGGCGGCCTCGTGGACCAGGTCGTCGACCTCGGCGAGGACGCGGCGGGCGTGGACGACGACGCGGATGCCCGCGGCCGTCGGGGTCACCTCTCGCGACGTACGCCTCAACAGCCTTACGCCCAGGGCCTGTTCGAGGGCGGCGAGGGTACGGGAGGCTGCCGCCTGGGAGATGCCGAGGGTGATCGCGGCGTCGGTGAAGGTGCCCTCGTCGACGATGGCGACGAGGCAGCGCAGGTGCCGCAGCTCCACATTCATGCGTCCAGCGTATAGATCCGGTGGTGGACGCATTTTGCGTATAGGGGCAGGCGGCGCAGCATCGGGGCATGTCCGCCAGCACTGACCGGCCCGCTGTCGCCGGGGTCGCCACCATGGTCGGCAGTGGTCTGTCCAACCAGACCGGTGCCGCGATCGGGTCCCTCGCGTTTCCCGTCCTCGGGCCGGTGGGGGTCGTCGCCGTCCGGCAGTACGTCGCCGCCGCCGTCCTCAGTGCCGTGGCGCGGCCCCGGCTGCGCGGGCTGACCTGGTTCCAGTGGCGGCCCGTGCTGGCGCTCGCCGTGGTGTTCGGGACGATGAACCTCTCCCTGTACACCGCCATCGACCGGGTCGGCCTCGGGCTCGCGGTGACCCTGGAGTTCCTGGGGCCGCTCGCCCTCGCCCTCGCGGGGGCGCGGCGGCGGACCGACGCGGGGTGCGCTCTCGTCGCGGCGGCCGGGGCCGTCACGCTGATGCGGCCGCAGCCGTCGACGGACTACCTCGGCATCGGGCTCGGGCTGCTCGCGGCCTGCTGCTGGGCCTCCTACATCCTGCTGAACCGGGCCGTCGGGGAACGGGTGCCGGGCGCTCAGGGGTCGGCCGCCGCCGCGCTCGTCTCCGCCGCGCTGTTCCTGCCGGTGGGGGTCGCCGTCGCGCTGCGCCATCCGCCGACGGTGAGCGCGCTCGGGTACGCCGTCACGGCCGGGGTGCTGTCCTCGGCCGTGCCGTACCTCGCCGACCTGTTCACCCTGCGGCGGGTGCCCGCGCAGGCGTTCGGGCTGTTCATGAGCGTCAACCCGCTGCTCGCGGCCCTGGTGGGACGGGTGGGGCTCGGGGAGCGGCTCGGGTGGCTGGAGTGGGGGGCCATCGGGGCGGTGGTGGGGGCGAACGCGGTCAGCATGGTGACGCGGACCGGGGGCGCTCCCGTCCCGGGTGGGGGTGGGCGAGCGCGCCTACGATGGCTGCCGTGAGCGGGAGAGGAGGCCGCGAGTGGACCGCCGTCGGGCGGACCGTCCTCGTGGTCGTGTGCACGGTGACGACGCCGATCGGCACGGACCGGGACTTCCTGGTGCCGGTGACCGTGGCGGCGCTGGTGTGCGGGACCGTGCTGCTCGTGCCCCGGCTGCGGTGGCCGGTGGCGCCGGTCGTCGTCTCCGTCGCCACCGCGTGGTGGGGCTTGCCGCTGCTGCCGTTCCTGGTGATCGCCCTGTTCGGGGTGGCCGTCGAGCTGCGGGGGCGGGCGGCGGTCGGCTGCGGGGCTCTCGCGCTCGCCGGGAATCTGCTCAGCTACCGGGAGACCGCGCTGTGGACGGCGTCGACGTACGCCGCCGTGGTGCTGCTGCCGGGGCTCGCCGTCGTCGGCGGGCTGTGGCTCGGCAGCCGGCGGCGGCTGCTCGACGCCCTCACCGCCGACCTCGGACATCTCCGGGTCGAGGCGGAGCTGCGCGAGGAGGCCGCGCGGGCCGCCGAACGGTCCCGGATCGCCGCCGAGATGCACGACGTCCTCGCGCACCGGCTCAGCCTCATCGCCCTGCACACCGGGGTGCTGACGACGAAGCGCGACCTGCCGGCGCCGGTCGTGGAGCGCCTCGCGCTGCTGCGGGAGACGTCCGTGGAGGCACTGACCGATCTGCGGGATGTGCTGGGCGCGCTGCGCGAGAGCGACTCGCCCGCGCTGCGGCCCGCCGTGCGGGACGTGCGGGAGCTGGTCGAGGAGGCGCGGGCGGCGGGGCAGCGGGTCGCCCTCGCCACCGACGGGACGCCCTCGCTGGCGCCGACCACGCACCGGCTCGCCGTGTACCGGCTCGTGCAGGAGGCGCTGACCAACGCCCGCAAGCACGCCGACGGGGCGCCCGTGACCGTACGCGTCTCCTACGATCCGCCGGACACGCTCGTCGAGGTCACCAACCCGCCCGGCGGGTCCCGTACGGACGCGGAGGGGTCCGGTTACGGGCTGGTCGGTCTGCGGGAGCGGGTCGCCGCGCTCGGGGGCGAGTTCAGTGCGGGGCCCGTGGGCGCGGGGGCGTGGCGGCTGACCGCGCGACTCCCGGTGACGGGGGCTAGCACTGTCCCGTGAAGGCGATCCGGTCGAAGCGGCGGGCCGCCAGGTCCTTCGGGTGGATCAGCCAGTAGAGGGTGCCCTCGTCGAACCAGGACATCTCCGCACCGCTGTCGCTGTCGAACTGGGCGAGGAGGAGCCAGGGCTCCCCGGTGGGGGCGGGGTCGTGTTCGACGGGGCCCTGGAGGGGGACGGGGTGGCCGGCGAGCTGGTGGCCCATGCTGGTGCGCAGGCCGGTGAAGGCGCGGACGAACGGGCGGAGTTCGCGCGGGGTGTCGCGGGGGTGGGGCCAGGGGCCGGGGGCGCCCAGGAGGGCTTCGGCGGATGCGGGGAGGGTGAGGTCGGGGGCGCTCTCCTCGGGGGTGGCGGTGAGGGGGACCTCGGGGTACGGGGCCACGGACGGGGGCGGGGCCGCCTCGGTCACGGGGGTGTCCGCCGGGATGTGGTGGACCTGGGCTCCGGCCCAGGTCTCGGGGTCGTCGGCGGAGACGAAGGCGTCGTCCTCAGGGTCGCCCCCGTAGAAGAAGAACAGGAGGGTCCCGTCCCGTGGGAACTCCTCGGGGAGGGCCTCGTGCGGGAGGGCCGCGCAGTCGACGGACGCGACGAAGGACAGGGGGCCTTGTCCGGGCCACTCCGGCCAGGGTGTGCCGGGCGGGAGCGACGGGGTTCCCCCGAGGCTCGCCGCGACCGGGTCGCCGTCGGCGGCGTGACGCAGGCGGACGCAGGGGCGCAGGAGCGCCGTCCAGCGCCGGGCGGTGTCGTCGCCGAGGTGCTCGGCGGCGAGGCGGGAGTAGCGGTCGTGCCCCATGCGCTTCCCTGATTCGGTGATCATCGGATGAGAAGACTAGCGGGGAGGCTCCGCGCGCCGGACGGAGCCTCCCCGTGGACCGGTCCGGGTCAGCGCAGGCGGGTGGTCACCCGGTAGCGGCCGGAGGTGAGGCGGTAGGTGGAGGTGCCGTTCTCGTGGGCGAGGAAGCGGGCACCGTCGGCCTTGGCGAGGGGGGTGCGGCCCTCTCGGACGGTGTCGGGGGACGTCGAGGGGAGGTGGAGGGTGGCTTCGGTGTTCGGGGGGACGGCCGCCTCGTACGTGAGGGTGTCGCCGGCGGCCGTCCACTCGCTGCGGATCTCGCCGTACGGGGAGTCGTGGGTGGCGGCCACGTGGGTGATGCGCCCGGTGGGGTCGAGGCGGGGGTGGAGGACGAAGCGGCGGAAGCCGGGGTGGGCGGGGTCGCGGGCTATGCCGGCCATGTAGGCGTACATCCACTCCACGATCGCGCCGTACGCGTAGTGGTTGAAGGAGTTCATGGAGACGGGGCCGAAGCCGTCGGTGCGGGAGTAGGAGTTCCAGCGCTCCCAGACGGTGGTGGCGCCGCCGCGCACCGAGAACAGCCAGGAGGGCAGGGCGTCCTGGTGGAGGAGGGCGTAGGCGAGGTCGGAGCGGCCCTCGTCGGAGAGGACGGGGGCGAGGACGTTGACGCCGAGGAAGCCCACGGAGAGGGTGTTCTCGGCGTAGCGGACGCGGGCGCTGTCCGGGTGGGCGGCCTTGTACGCGGCGTCGTTGCGGATGTTGTCCGCCAAGTGTCCGACGAGGGCGCGGCGTTGGGCCTCGGTCTCGTAGAAGCCGAGTTTCAGGACCCAGAGCAGGGCGGTCTGGGTGTTGTCCTCGGTCTTCTGGTTGGGGTCGGCGCCGGGTTCGATGGGGGACGCCGGGCTGAGGCTCGACTTCACGGTCACCGAACTGCCCTCACCTGCGAGGTACTTGGTGATGAACGCCTGCCGGATGCGGGCGAACAGGTCGGCGTAGGCGCGGCCTTCGGCGGGGCGGCCGATCGCGGGGGCCATCTGCGCCATGAGGCGGGCGACGTAGCCGTAGTAGACGTCGCTCGTGAGCTGGGCGCTGGTCTTCTGCGGGGCGAGCCAGTCGCCGGTGAGGGAGCCCTGTCCGGCGTAGGTGTCGCCGGTCTGCCGGCGGATCCAGTCCAGGTAGGCCACCATGGCGGGCCAGTTGTCGCGGACGATCGTGTCGTCGCCGGTCATCTGCCAGACCGTCCAGGGCAGGACGACCCCGCAGTCGGCCCAACCGCTGCCGCCGCCGGGGAAGTTGTAGCGTCCGCCGGGGGCGACGCCGGTGAACTGGGCCTTGCCCTCGCCGTAGATGCCGGCGGAGTCGACGACGGTGTCCTGGAACTGGGTGAGGAAGGCGCCCGCGTCGGCGTTGTAGAGGCCGGTGGTGGCGAAGATCTGGGTGTCGCCGGTCCAGCCGAGGCGTTCGTCGCGCTGGGGGCAGTCGGTGGGGACCCAGAGGTAGTTGCCGCGCTGTCCCCAACGGACGTTGCTGATGAGCTGGTTGGCGTCGGCGTTGTCGGTGGTGAGGGTGCCGGTCTCACGGATCGCGGAGGTGGCGACCTTCCCGGTGAGCCCGGTGAGGGTGACGGTGTCGCTCGCGGTGACGGAGACGTACCGGAAGCCGTAGAAGGTCAGGGAGTCCTGGTGGGTCTCGCCGGCGCGGTCGCCCTTGAGGATGTAGGCGCTGGTGGCTTTCGCGCTGCGGAGGTTGGCCCGGTAGACGGAGCCCTCGGGGCCGTCGGCGCCCGCACTGGCGTCGTTGAGCATCTCCGCGAACCGGAACTCGACCCGGGCGCCCGCCGGTCCGCGCAGGCCGTAGCGGGCGACGCCGACCATGTTCTGGCCGAGGTCGAACACGGCGGTGTCGCCGGCGCCGATCGTGACCTGCGCGCCGGCCGCCTCGGCGGGGTCGGTGACCGTGCGGTCGGGGTCGACGACGATCCGGCCCCGGCCCTCGCCGGTCACCCCGGTGTACACGGTGACCGACTGGGGGCGGCGGTCCCAACGGGCCATCAGGCGTGCGGAGTCGGCCGGGTAGGCGAGCAACCGGGCGCCGGGGTAGCGGGTTTCGTACGGGACCTGCTGGACGTCTCCCCAACTGCTCGCGTCGTAGCCGGGCTTGGTCCAGCCGGGGAGTTCGCGGCGGGCGTCGTAGGTCTCGCCGTCGTAGATGTCGTCGGCACGCCAGGGGCCGGTGTCGGTGGCTCTCCAGCGGGGGCCGGTGACGACGGACTCGGTGGTGCCGTCGGTGTAGCGGATCAGGAGTTTCGCCTTGAGGGCGAGGGGGTTGCCGTCCTGTGTGTAGTAGGTGCTGCCTTCGGAGATGCGGCCGTTGTACCAGCCGTTGCCGAGGACGGCGGCGAGGGTCAGGGTCCGTTCGCCCGCGAGGAGTTGGGTGACGTCGTAGGTGAGGTAGCTGGCGCGGACGTCGTAGTTGGTCCAGCCGGGGGGCAGGAGTTCGCGGGTGGGGGTGCCGTCCTGGAGGACGGTGAGGGGGCGGCCGTTGACGTAGGCGTCGTACACGCCGAGGGCGGCGACGTACAGGCGGGCTTCGCGGACCCTCGTCCTGAGGGGGGTCTCGGTGCGCAGGAGGGGGGCGCCGGGGGTGTGGGGGGTCTTGCCCTTCATGCCGATCCACTGGGCGCCGTCCCAGCCGGTGGTGCCGTCGGTGGACAGGAGACCGGTCTCGAAGAAGGCGACGGGGGCGGCGGTGCCGATCGTGCGGTCGTGGGTGTCCCAGACGGTGACGGTCCAGTGGTAGCGGGTCGAGGGGCGCAGGGCGGGGCCCGTGTAGCGGACGGCGACCGAGTCGGCGGAGCGGACGCGGCCGCTGTTCCAGACGTCGGCGCGGGTGGTGGTGAGGCGGTCGGGGGAGGTCGCGACGAGGATCTGGTAGGCGCCCTGGGCACGGCCCCGGGCGAGGGAGCGGGTGCGCCAGCCGAAGCGGGGGGCGGTGGCGTCGATGCCGACGGGGTCGGTGCGGTGCTCGACGGTCAGGCCGGTCACCGCGCCGTCCCGGGTGCGGGGAGCGGCCGCGGCGGGCGTCGCCGGGATCGCGCCGCCGGCGCAGGCTGCGGCGACAGCGGTCGCGGCGAGGACGGTCCGGCGTGGGAGGCCCTTGTCGGGTTCATGGTTCACACCGTCTTCCTTTCGTGGTGGGGGGTGGTCAGCGGGCGGCCCGGTAGTCGTCGTCCATCTCCTTGAGGAGGCGGGCGGGTGTGGACTGGCCGCTGAAGATCTCCTGGAGGCCGCTGAGCATCGTCTGCTGGACCTTGGCGTCGGGCCAGAGCTGGTCCATGAAGGGGACGGTGCGGCCGGTGCGGATGTACGTGGCGAGTTCGGCGAGGGCGGGGTCGGCCTTGTTGCCGGTGCCGGGGAGGGTGGGGAGGCTGCCCTGCTTGGCGGTGAAGAGGTTCATGCCCTCGGGGGACATGACGAAGTCGACGAACTTCAGGGCGAGTTGTTCGTGCTTGGTCTTGGCGTTGACGCCGTATCCGGCGCCCGCGGCGGCGGGGACGAGGGTCTGTTCGGGGTCGTCCGTGGCGGGGAGCGCCGTGAAGGTGAAGGTGCCCTGCGGGTTCTTGCCCTTGAGGAGGGCGATGACCCAGTTGCCCTGGACGAGGCCCAAGGTCTTGCCGGTGGCGGCGAGTTGCTGGCTGGCCTCGTAGCTGGTGCCGAGGGGGTTCTTCTGGAAGCAGCCCGTCTTCTGCATCGTCACGTACTTGTCGACGGCGGTGGTCCACGGCGAGGCGGCGAAGGTGGCCTGCCCGGCCTGCATCTTCTGGTCGAAGGCGCGGTCGGGGCCGTAGACGGTGGTGGCGACCAGCGCGTACTGGACGAGCTGGGTGACCCAGTTGTCCTGGAGGCCGAGGGCGAAGGCGGGGGTGCCCTTGGCCTGGGCGGCGCGGCAGAAGGCGAGGAGGCCGGTCCAGGTGTCGGGCGGGGTCAATCCGGCTTTGTCGAGGGCCTGTTGGTTGTAGATGGCGCCGATGCCGTTCTGGCCGAAGATCGCCGTGTACGTCTTGCCGTCGTCCTGGGCGACGCTCTTGATCGGGGCCGGCAGCTTCGCCGCCCAGGGGCGGTCGGAGAGGTCGCGGAGGTAGCCGGGCCCGGCGAGGACGTGGGTGGCGGCCGGGTTGCCGTTGCCCGGCCACACGGACATCACGTCGGGTGCGATCCCGGAGGAGAGCTGGGTGCGGATCTGCTGCTGGTACTGGTCGGCGCCGCTGGTGGTGTAGCGGACGTCGACGCCGGGGTTGGCCTTCTCGAACGCGGCGACGACGTCCTCGACGGAGCCCTGGTCGACGGAGGCGAGGGTCAGGGTCTGCGAACTCCCGCCGGAGCCGCCGGTGTTGGTGCCGCCGCTGCACGCGGTGAGCAGGGCGAGCAGGGCCACAGGTACGGCGTATCTCTTCATCGTGTTTCTCCCTCGGAGAGGTCTCATCCCCGCAGCCCTCCCGCGAAGCCGTTGATGATGCTGCGCTGGAGGACGAAGTAGACGGCGAGGACCGGCAGGACGCTGATCACCAGGGCCGCGAAGACGAGGTTCCAGTCGGTGACGTACTGGCCGACGAACCCGGCGATCGCGACCGGCATGGTCTGCCGGGAGCTGCCGCTGAGGTACAGCAGGGGGGTGAAGAAGTCGTTCCAGACGGCGACCGTGTTGAGGACCAGCGCGGTGACCGTGACGGGTTTGAGCATGGGCAGGACGACGTACCGGAAGCCCTTGAGCGGGGTGCAGCCGTCGATCAGGGCGGCGTCCTCGAAGTCCCGGGGCAGGGCGCGCAGGAACCCGGTGTAGAGGAAGACGGTGAACGGCACCTGGAGGCCCGCGTAGTAGAGGACCAGCGCCCACGGGGTGCCCAGCAGGCCGAGGTCGCGCATCGTCTGGTAGAGGGGCAACGCGCCCAGCTGGAAGGGGAGGACGAGGCCGAGGAGCACCAGCAGTACGTGCCGCGTGACCAGCGGGCGGTGACGCGGGCCAGCGGGTAGGCGGCGAGCGAGGAGACGGCGAGGACGACGGCGACGCTGCACGCGGTGACCAGCGCGCTGTTGGCGAGCGCCCCGCCGAGCGCGCCCTGCTGCCACGCCTGGCGGAAGTTGTCGAGGGTCGGGGAGGCGGTCGGGGTGAGCGGGGAGGAGGTGTCGGAGGCGGGGCGCAGGGCGAGGTTGACGAGGACGTAGACGGGGAACGCGACGAACAGCGCGGCGGCCGTCATGGCGAGTTCGAGGACGAGGGTGCGGGGGCGGTAGCGGTTCATGAGGCGGCTCTCTCGCCGCGCGCGAGCAGCGCGTACTGGCCGGTGGAGGCGACGGCGACGACGATCGTGAGGACGACGGCGAGGGCGATGCTGTAGCCGAACTCGCCGAGGGTGAAGGCGTCCTTGTAGATCAGCGTCGAGATGGTGTCGGTGGCGTGGCCGGGGCCGCCTCCGGTCAGCGCGTAGACCTGGTCGAAGAGTTTGAGGCCGCCGATGACCGACAGCATCAGGTTGACGGTGATCGCGGGGGCCAGCAGGGGCCGGGTGACCGACCAGAACCGGCGTACGGGGCCCGCGCCGTCGAGCTGGGCGGCCTCGTGGATCTCCTGCGGCACGGACTGGAGCCCGGCGAGGAAGATGACCATCGAGTAGCCCGCGAACTGCCAGACGACGACGCCGACGACGGACCACAGGGCGAGGTCGGGGTCGCCGAGCCAGTCCTGTGCCGCGCCGCCGAGCGCGCTGTTGACGGCGCCGTCCGGGCCGAGGAGGTTGCGCCACAGGTAGGCGGTGACGATCGGGGTGATGACCGCCGGCGCGAACAGCAGGACCCGCAGGAGGTTGCGGGACTTGATCGCCGAGTTCACGCCGAGGGCGAGGAGCAGGCCCAGCGCGTTCTGGACGACCGTGACGGCGCCGGCGATCAGGAGGGTGTGGCGGACGGCGGCGAGCGCGTCGGGGTCGTCGAGCATGTCGCCGAAGTTGCCGAGGCCGACGAAGGAGAAGCCCGGGTCGAGACCGTCCCAGTCGGTGAAGGCGTAGTAGACGCCCCGGGCACTGGGGACCAGGACGACGAAGGCGAACAGGAGCAGGGCGGGGAGGGCGAACCACCAGGGCGGGGAGGTCCTGGTGCGGGCGGTCTTGGGGCGGGTGGTCACGGGCCCACCTCTTCCATGGAACGTTTCAATGAGCGGTGCGGCTCGGGGGCGGCTCGGTACGGGCAGTGGAGTGGGTAACGTTTCCCACGGGGTGTTGCCAGACCCTAAGGACGGAGGTGAGGGACGTCAAGACACTGCGCAGTACACTGTCGGGCAACGTTTCCCACTCCGACCGGAGGACACCGGGATGGCCCCACCCCCGCCGCGCCGCGTCACGATCGTCGACGTCGCCCGGCACGCCCAGGTGTCGACGACGGCGGTGTCCAAGGTGCTGCGCAACGCCTACGGGGCGAGCCCCGAGATGCGGGCCAAAGTCCGGCGTGCCATCGAGGAGCTGGGGTACCGGCCGCTGGCCGCCGCGCGCGGGCTGCGCGGGCGGACTTACACGATCGGCGTCATGCTGCCCGACATCCGCAACCCCTTCTTCCCCGAGATCCTCGACGGGATCACCGGGCGCCTCGCCGACACCGACTACCAGGTGTTCCTGGGGCCCGGCTGCAACGGCGAGAAGGAGGAGGCGCGGGTCACCGAGGCGATGGTCGACCGGGGCATGGACGGGCTCGTCCTCATCGCGCCCGTCTCCTCACGCGAGCGCCTCGAACAGGTCGCGTCCGCCGTCCCGACGGTCGTCGTCGGACGGCACGGGCACTCCGCCGTGTACGACACCGTCGTGGACGACGACGTCGCGGGTGCCGGCCTCGTCGTCGACCACCTCACGGCGCTCGGGCACCGCCGCATCGCCCACGTCGAGCACCACGACACGGACCCGACGCGGCTCGTGGAGATGCCCAACTCCCAGCGGGCGGACGGCTACCGGCGGGCGATGCGGGAACGGGGCCTGGTGGACGACGTCGTGTCGACGAGCTACACGCACCGGGGCGGCTACGAGGGCGCGCGGCAGCTATTGGCCCGCGCGACGCGCCCCACGGCGATCTTCGCGGGCGCCGACATCGTCGCGATGGGCGTCCTGGAGGCCCTCGCCGAGGCCGGTCTCTCCGTCCCCGGCGACCTCTCCCTCGCCGGGTACGACAACACGGTCTTCGCCTCCCTCGCCCCCGTCTCCCTCACCAGCGTCGACCAGGCCGGCCGGGAGATCGGCGACAACGCGGCGCGGCTGCTGCTGGAGCGGATCGAGGACCGGGGGAAAGCCTCGGCGCAGGTGAAGCTGTCGCCCACGCTGGTGGTGCGCCGCAGCACGGCAGCGCCCCCGGCGGAGTCGTAGGCGCCCTCGCCGGGGTCTTAGTGCTTTCTGCCGACCCCGTATGCGTCGCGAGACCGATCTCCGTGAGCCCCTTCGCTCCCTATCGTCGACGGTATGAGCGATGCAGTGCGGGACATCGGCCGCGACCGTGCGCTGGAGGTCGTCCACGGCTACGCCGACGGTGACGCCGACGCGGTGAGCCGCGCGCTGGACGGGCTGGACGAGGACGGCTGGGCGGCGGTGTACACCGTCCTCAGCGGGCTGCTGAACACGACCGTCGGCATCGTCGAACTGACCGGTACGCGCCAGCCGTTGGGGCAGGTCGTGCGCTGCGCCGACGAGGTCGCCTCCGTCGCGCCGCCGCACTACGAGTTCGCGATCGCCGAGGCGACCCGGGCCTGGGCGCGCGGCGACCGGGGTGTGCTGCGGGCCATGTCGGGACAGGACCTGCCGGGCGCGGTGCACATGACGGCCGTGTTCGTGACGGTGCTGGGGGTCACGCTGTGGGGGCGGGCGGGGTTCTTCGGGGTGCTGAGGACGTTTCACGAGACGGTGACGGCGCTCCTGGAGGAGTAGCTCACGCGGGCCCGGTCGCCGCCGCGATCAGCGCCGTCAGGTCGTCCTCGTACGTCAGGTAGCGGCCCGTCAGGGCGTCCGCCTCGCCGCTCAGGAGGCGCAGGAGGTTGCCGAGGGCGGTGGGGACGTCGGTGTAGCGGCCCGCGCGGCGCTGGGAGGCGAGCCAGGTGTCGATCCGGCGCTGCCAGGGGTTCTCGGCCTCGTGGGCGGGGGCGGCTCCTATGCCGATGTCCAGGAGGCCGGGGTGGTAGCTGAAGGCGGCGATGTCGTGCGGGAGGAGTTCGATCGCCAGGTTCTCGGTGAGTTTGTTGACCGCCGCTTTGGAGACCGAGTAGGCGCTGACGTAGGGCCAGCGGGTGTGGCCCGCGTGGCTGGAGATCGTGACGACCCTCCCCCGGCCGCGCTCGATCATGCCGGGCAGGACCGCGCGGCACGCCGCGAGGGTGCCGCCCAGGTTCACGTCCATCGCGCGCTGCCACTGCGCCGGGTCGCTCTCCCACACGGGGCCCGCCGGGCCGGTGACACCCGCGTTGTTGACCAGCACGTCGATGCCGCCGAGCCGGTCGGTGGCGAGCTTCACGGCGGCGGCCAGCTCGGCATCGTCGGTGACGTCGGCCACGGCGGTGACGACCCGGGGCCCGAGGTCCAGGCCGGCCGCCGCCGCGCTCCGCGACTCGGGGGTCCGGGTGGTGAGCACGAGATCCGCCCCGGCCGCGTGCACGGCCTCGGCAACGGCCCGCCCCAGGCCACCGGCGGCACCGGTGACGAGGATGCGCAGACCGGTCAGGTCAGGCGGACTTTGGGACATCACTACCTCCAGCACGAGCAAGTACGTTCCTGATCATCCGACCATGGGTGGATCTGTCGCAGGTGAACGGGGTGGGGACGCGGGGAGAGGGGACGGCGGGTGGGGCGGACGGGCTGAGCGGGCGAGCTGAGCTGCCTGCCTGCCTGCCTGGCTGGCTGGCTGGCTGCCTGGCTGGCTGCCTGGCTGCCTGGCTGCCTGGCTGCCTGGCTGGCTGGCTGCCTGGCTGGCTGGCTGCCTGGCTGGCTGGCTGCCTGGCTGCCTGGCTGGCTGGCTGGCTGGCTGGCTGGCTGGCTGAGCCGAACCCGCCCGGCCGCCCCGCCCAGCCCAGCCCAACCGTCCCAGACCGTCCGCCTCAACCCGACCGCCCCGCGCCGCACAGCCCCACCGGCCCTCCGTTCTACCTCCCGCCCTCCAGCGAAGCCGTCACCTCCCCGTCCAGGTGTTCCGCCAGCCCCCGCAGTGCCGAGTGGTCGAACACCAGCGTCGCCGGGAGGCGCAGGCCCGTCAGGGTGCTCAGTCGGTTGCGGAGTTCCACCGCCGTCAGGGAGTCGAGGCCGAACTCGTGCAGGCTCCGGTCGAGGGGGAGCGCCTCGGGGTCCGCGTGGCCCAGCAGTTCGGCGGCGATGCAGCGGACTTCGGTGAGGAGCCGTTGCGCGCGCTCGGCGGGGGCCAGGTCGCGCAGGGCGACGGCCGGGACGGTGGCCGGCGTGGCGGGCACCAGTCCGCGCAGGAGGCCGGGGGCGCCCCGCGTCCGCAGCTTGCCGAGGTCGAACCGGGCCAGGGTGAGGGCCGCCTCGTCCTGGCGGAGCGCCTCGTCGAAGAGGGCCAGCGCGAACGGGGTCGCCAGCGGCAGCGTCCCGTCGGGGAAGTCGCGGTCGCGGACGACGGCCGTCATTCCGGAGATCTCCTCCCAGAAGCTCCACGCCTGAGACTGGACGGGCAGCCCCTCGGCCCGGCGCTGCCGCGCGAACGCGTCGAGGAAGGCGTTGGCGGCGGCGTAGTTGCCCTGCCCGGGGCTGCCGAGGACGCCGGCGACGGAGGAGAAGAGGACGAACGCGGCGAGGCCGGCGTCCTTCGTGAGTTCGTGCAGGTTGAGGACCCCGTCGACCTTGGGCCGCAGCACCTCTTCCACCTGGTCGGCGGTCATCCCGGTGACGACCCCGTCGGCGAGGACCCCGGCCGCGTGCACGACGGCGACGAGGGGGTACCGGTCGGGTACGAGGCTCAGCGCGTCGGCGAGGGCTTCCCGGTCGGCGGCGTCGCAGGCGGCCACGACGACCGAGGCCCCGAGCCCGCGCAGTTCCTGTGCAAGGGCGTCCCCTCCCCCGCTGCGGCTGGTCAGCAGCAGGCTGCGCACCCCGTACGAGGTGACCAGGTGCCGGGCGAGCAGCGAGCCGAGCGTGCCGGTGCCCCCGGTGACGAGGACGGTCCCGGCGGCGAGCGAGGGCCGTTCCCCCCGGGCGGGCGCGACACGTGCCAGCTCCGGTGCCTGGAGCCGCCCCGCGCTGATCCGTACATGCGGTTGCCCGGTGGCGACGGCGTCCCCGATACGCGCCGTGGAGCGGGGGTCGCCGTCGGTCTCGACGACCAGGAACCGCCCCGGGTGCTCGGACTGCGCGGACCGGACGAGCCCTTGGGCCGCCGCGTGCGCCAGATCGCCGCTGCGGGTCAGCACGACGAGCGGTACGTCGGTGTCCCGCTCCCCGTCGAGCCACTGCTGAAGCCGGGACAGCGTGTCCAGGGTCGCCTTGCGCACGTCACCGGGCGACGGCGTGAACACGACCGGCTCCACACCCGACTCCCCTGCGGCGGCGGCGAGTTCGGTCCAGCGGATCCGGTACACGGAGTCCGTGGGCACCGCCCCGGTCAGCTCCCGCAGGGGCACGGACCGCATCCCGAGCGTGCCGGCGAACATGGGCTCACCGGTGAGGGCGAAGACGCGCACGGCGACGTCCGAGCCGCTGGGGACCAGGTGGACGTACGCCTCGGTGTCCTGGCGGTCGCCCGCCCACACGTCACGCCACACGAACGGCAGCCGTACCTCTCCTTCGGAGGTGTCGGCGGTGAACGCGAGGGCGTGCAGGGCGGCGTCGCCGAGGACGGGGTGCAGTCCGGTGCCGCCGAGTCCGCCCGGCGACTCTTCCGGGAGCCGGAGGTGCGCGAAGAGTTCCTCGCCGCGCCGCCACACGCGCCGCACCCCTCGGAAGGCGGGCCCGTACTCGTAGCCCCGCGAGGCGAGCAGCGCGTAGTCCGTGTCGGTCTCCTCCGCGTCGGACGGCACCAGGTCGGGGGTGTTCAGCGGCTCGACTCCCCTGTCGCCCAGGGTCCCTTGGGCGTGCCGCCGCCAGCGGGCACCGGGCTGGTCCGGGCGGGAGAAGACCTCGACCGTGCGCCGCTCGGGCTCTACGACGACCTGGAGTTCGGCGGCCCCCTGCCGGGACAGCACGAGCGGCGCCTCGATGATCAGCTCGTCGACTCCACCGCCGCCGGCCCGCAGCGCCAGGTCGAGGAGCGCGGTCCCGGGCAGCAGGCACGTCCCGTTGACCGCGTGGTCCGCGAGCCAGGGCAGGTCGACGGGCGAGATCCGGCTCGTGGCGACCAGTTCCCCGCTGCGCGCGGACTCGACGACCGGTCCGAGCAGCGGGTGCCCGGTCCCGGTGCGCGGTGCGGCGCTCGTCGTGAGCCAGAACCTCCGGCGCGAGAACGGCGTGGTCGGCAGGGCCACCGGCCGTCCGGCGGCGGGCGTGAGCCGTACGCCGTCCACGCCACGGACGTACAACCGCGCGGCGGACGCCAGGAAGCGGGCGGGGCCGCCGTCGTCGCGGCGCAGGGTTCCGGTGACGACGGCGTTCGCGTCGGCGGCCTCCAGGGTCTCCTCCAGGGCGGAGGTGAGTACCGGGTGGCCGCCCGATTCGACGAAGACCCGGAACCCGTCCTCGGCGAGCCGCTCGACGGCGGGTTGGAAGCGTACGGGCTCGCGGAGGTTGCGGTACCAGTACTCCCCCGTCAGCGCGCCGTCGCGCACCCACTCCAGGTCGACCGTGGAGTACATCGGCACCGATGGCGTCCCCGCCCGTACCTCGCCCAGCCGGTCCAGGAACTCTTCCCGCAGGGCCGCCATCCGGGGCGAGTGCGAGGCGTAGCCGATCCGGACGCGCCGCGCCCGCACCCCGTCGAGCGCGCACTCGGCGAGGAGGCCCTTGAGGGCGATCTCGTCCCCGGCGACGGCGGTCGCGGTGGGCCCGTTGAGCCCGGCCACCCACAGCTGGTCCGGCCACCGCTCCAGCAGCCAGTCGACCTGCTCGCGGGGCGCGGACACGGACACCATGCCGGTGCCGCCACCGAGTCCGGCGATGACCTGTCCACGTACGGCGACGATCCGCGCGGCCTCCTCCAGGGTGAGCGCGCCTGCGACGTACGCGGCGGCCAGCTCGCCGACGGAGTGGCCGAGTACGGCGTCGGGCTCGACTCCGTGGGCCCGCCACAGCGCGGCCAGGGACACGGTCACGGCGAACAGGGCGGGCTGCACGATGTCGACCCGTTCCAGCCGGTCGGGATCGGTGAGGATCTCGGTGAGGGACCAGTCGACGTGCGGGGCGAGGGCGCGTTCGCAGGCGAGGAGGGTCTCCGCGAACACGGACTCGCCCATGAGCCCGGCGGCCATGCCGGGCCACTGGGAGCCGTGTCCGGGGAACACGAAGACGACTTTCCCGGTGACGTCGGCCGTGCCGGTGACGACGTTCGGCGCCGTCCCGCCGTCGGCCAACGCCCGTACTCCGGCGTCGAGTTCACCGCCGATGACGACGGCCCGGTGGGGGAAGCGGGTGCGGGCGGCCAGGGCGTGCGCGAGGTCGCCCGGCGGCGTGGCCCGGACGGCCGGCAGGAGCCGGGCGGCCCAGTCGCGGAGGCGTTCGGGGGACTTCGCGGACAGTGGGAGGGCGACGGCCTCCGGCTCGGGGGCGGCCGAGGGAGCCGGTTCCTTCGGCGGCTCCTCCAGGATCATGTGGACGTTGGTGCCGCTGATCCCGAACGACGAGACGGCGGCCCGCGCCGGGCGCCCGCGCTGCGGCCACGGCATGCTCTCGGTCAGCAGCCGTACGTCCCCCGCCGCCCAGTCGACGTGCGGCGTCGGCGCGTCCACGTGCAGGGTCCTGGGCAGGGTGCGGTGCCGCATGGCCTGGACGACCTTGATGACCCCGCCGACCCCGGCGGCGGCCTGGGTGTGTCCGACGTTGGACTTGAGCGAGCCCAGCCACAGCGGCGCGCTGCGCCCCTGTCCGTACGTCGCGAGCAGGGCGCCCGCCTCGATCGGGTCCCCGAGGCGGGTCCCGGTGCCGTGCGCCTCGACGGCGTCGACGTCGTCGGGTCCGAGCCCGGCGTCCTGGAGGGCGAGGCGGATCACCTCGCGCTGGGCGGTGCCGCTGGGCGCGGTCAGGCCGTTGGAGGCGCCGTCCTGGTTGACGGCGGAGCCCCGGATCACGGCGAGGACGGGATGTCCGGCCCGCCGCGCGCTGGAGAGGCGCTCCAGGACGGCCATCCCGGCGCCCTCGGCCCAGCCGGTGCCGTCGGCGCCGGCGGCGAACGGCTTGCACCGGCCGTCCTCGGCCAGCGCGCCCTGTTTGCTGAACTCCAGGAACCCTTGCGGGGTTCCCATCACGGCGACCCCGCCCGCCAGCGCGAGGTCGCACTCGCCGCGCCGGATCGCCTGGGCGGCGAGGTGCAGGGCGACCAGGGAGGAGGAGCAGGCGGTGTCGACGGTGAGGGCGGGTCCGCGCAGGCCCAGGGTGTAGGCGATGCGCCCGGAGGCGACGCCGCCCTGGACGCCGGTGGCGAGGTAGCCCTCCAGCTCGCGGGGTACCCGGTCCATGTCGTTGATGTAGTCGTGGAGCATCAGCCCGGCGTACACGCCGACCCGTTCGCCGCGCAGCCCGGCGGGGTCGACGCCGGCGCGCTCCAGGGCCTCCCAGGCGGTCTCCAGGAGCAGCCGGTGCTGGGGGTCGGTGGCGAGGGCCTCGCGGGGGGAGATCCCGAAGAA
Source organism: Streptomyces sp. 4F14 (assembly GCF_048159485.1). Classification (NCBI taxonomy): domain Bacteria; kingdom Bacillati; phylum Actinomycetota; class Actinomycetes; order Kitasatosporales; family Streptomycetaceae; genus Streptomyces; species Streptomyces sp. 4F14. The sequence goes on along the minus strand of NZ_JBLRVY010000024.1, from coordinate 102,217 downwards.
CTCGGCGTCGAACTCGGCCGCGTCGTGCAGGAATCCGCCCTTGCGGGTGGTGGACGTGGCGAAGAGCCGCTCCAGGTCCCAGCCCCGGTCGTCGGGGAAGCCGGAGATGGCGTCGACCTCGTCGGCGACGAGCCGCCACAGCTCGTCGGGGGTGGTGACGCCGCCGGGGTAGCGGCAGGCGAGCCCGACGAGGACGACGGGGTCGTCATCGGCGGCGGTGGCGAAGGCTGTCGGGGCGAGGGTTTCGGTGGCGTCGGTGAGTTCGCCGCGTACGTATCCGGCGATGGCGCGGACCGAGGGGTGGTCGAAGACGAGGGTGGTGGGCAGGCGCAGGCCGACGGCGGCGGCGACGCGGTCGCGCAGGCGGACGGCGTCGGCGGAGGTGAGGCCGTACTCGCGCAGGGCGCGGTCGGGTTCGATGCCGACGGGGTCGCCGAGGACGTGGGTGACCTCGCGGGTGATGACGTCGACGAGGGAGGTGCCGGTCAGGTCCGCCTTGTCGGGGAGGCGTTCGGGGGCGGTGGACCGGACGGCGGTGACGAGGGTGGCGCCGGGCCGGCAGAGGGCGACGTCGAGGGCGTCGAGGATGCGGCGGTCGGTGAGTCCTTCGGCGAGGACGAGGGTCGTTCCGGCGACGGTGACGGTGGAGCCGGTGACGGTGACCGCCAGGTCGTACTGCTCGCCGGTGACGCGCCGGGCTCCGTGGCCCTCGGTCAGGTGCCCGGCGATGAGGTCGGCGAGCCGTCCGCCGGTCACGGCGACCTCTCGGCCGGCCAGGGACGGCAGCGGCTCGCTGCCCGGCAGGGGCATCAGCTCGCCGCCCGGTCCGACGAGCTGGAGCCCTTCGTGGACGCCGGAGACGCCGAGGAGGCGGCCGGGGAGGTCGGGCAGGAAGCGGCGCAGGACCTTGCCCGTCGCGGTCTTGGGGAGTTCGTGGACCGCGCGTACCTCCACCGGCACCTTGAAGTAGGCGAGTTCGCGGCGGCAGCGGGCGAACAGGGCGGCGCAGTCGACGCCGTCGGGCCCCGGCACCACCAGGGCGACCGGGACCTGCCCGAACTCCTCGTCGGGGGCGCCGATGACGGCGGCGTCGCGGACGCCGGGGACCTTGAAGAGGACGGCCTCGATCTCGGTGGGGTGGACGTTCTCGCCGCCCCGGATGATGACGTTGCTGCGGCGGCCGGTGATGTAGAGGTAGCCGTCGGCGTCGCGGCGGGCGAGGTCGCCGGTGTGGTACCAGCCGCCCTTGAGGGCCTCGGCGGTGGCGTCGGGCCGGTTGTGGTAGCCCAGCATCACGTTGGGGGCCTTGACCCAGATCTCGCCCTCGATCCCGGCCGGCACGTCGGCGCCGGTCTCGGGGTCGACGACGCGCAGGCCGAGGCCGGGCAGCGGCAGCCCGCAGGAGCCGGGCCGGGGTTCACTCCCGGGGCGCATGGTCGCCATGGGGCCACTGGTCTCGGTACTGCCGTAGTGGTCGGTGAGCCGGACGCCGAAGGCGGCCTCGAACGACGCGGCGAGCTGCGGGGTGGTGACCGCGCCGGCGACCAGGCAGACGCGCAGCCCGTGGAGCTGGAGCCCTTCGGAGCCGGCCGCGTGGACGAGGTTGTGGTACATGGTCGGGACGCCGACGAGGAAGCTGTACGGGCGGGCGCGCAGTTCGTCGAGGACCTCGGCGGCGGAGAAGCCGGGCATGAGGTGCGCAAAGGCGCCGACGGCGGTCACGGACAGCACGCACAGGGTGTGGGCGAAGGAGTGGAACAGGGGCAGCGGCCACAGCATCGTGTCGTCCGGGGACAGTTCGATGATCGGCGTGTAGCAGGTGGCGGTGTTCCACAGGACGGCCCGCAGCGTCGACAGGACACCCTTGGGGAGGCCGGTGGTGCCGGAGGTGTAGAGCAGGAACGCGGGTTCGTCGAGGCCGAGGTCGTCGCGGGCCGGGGCGGCGGGGTCGCGGGTGACGAGGTCCTCGTACGTCTCGTCGACGACGATGACGTGCCGTTCGCCGGGCGGCAGGGCGGTGCGGACCTGGTCGGCGTGGGCGGTGTCGGTGATGACGGCGAGGGCGTCGCTGTCGGTGAGGACGTGGCCGAGTTCGGCGTCGGAGGAATGCGGGTTGACGGGGACGCCGACGCAGGCCGCCCGGTTGACGCCGAGGTAGCTCTCCACGATCTCGACGCGGTTGCCGAGGAGGATCGCGACCCGGGAGCCCCTGGGCAGGCCGAGGGCGGCGAGGTGGCCGCCGAGCCGTGCCGTGCGCAGGTCGAGGTCCGCGTAGGTGACGGACCGCCGGGTGTCGGAGAACGCGACCTTCGTGCCGCGTGTCCCGGCGTGCCCGCGCAGCAGTTCGGGCAGCGGTCGGACCAGGTCGCCGGGTGTCGCGGGCATCGGTGTCTCTTCTCGCGGTGCGGTCATGGAAAGGGTTCCCCTCGCTGTTTCGGCCACCACGAGTACATCGCATCGGCCGACGGCCGGGCCGGGTCTCGGGCGTGGTCAGGGCGTCGGGGTCGGATGGAAGACGCGGTTGTGGGGGATGTCGGGTTCGGTGCGGGCGAGTTCGGCGGCGGCGGTCACCGGGGGGACTCCGGGGTGAGGGCGGCTTCGAGGCGGCGGACGAAGGTGAGGACCTCGGCGGGGGTGCCGACGGAGACGCGGATCCAGCCGGGCATGCCGAGGTCGGTGGTGTCGCGGACGAAGGTGTCGTCGGCGAGGAGCTGCCGCGTCACCTCGGGGGCGGTGCCGGGCAGGTGGAGGGTGACGAAGTTGGTCTGCGAGGGCAGGTGGCGGATGCCGAGCCGGTCAAGGCCCGTGCACAGGGTCAGGCGGGCGGCGGCGGTGCGGATCCTGGTCTGCTCCAGGAACGCCTGGTCGGCGAGGGCGGCGCGGGCGGCGGCCTGGGCGAGCCGGTTGACGTGGAAGGGCATGGCGTCCTGGACGGCGGCGGTGCGGGCGACCGCGCCGGGGTCGCCGATGAGGGCGCCGACGCGCAGGGAGGCCAGGCCGTACGCCTTGGAGAAGCTCCGCAGGACGCTGACGTTGCCCTGTTCGCGGGCCCAGGGCAGGGCGGAGGTGAAGGAGTCGTCGGCGAACTCGGCGTACGCCTCGTCGAAGACGACGTGGGAGCCGGTGGCGCGGGCGGCGTCGCACAGGTCGTGCACGGCGTCCGCGTCCAGGACGGACCCGGTGGGGTTGTGCGGGTTGCAGACGAAGACGAGGGCCGGGCCGCGCTCCATCTGGGCGACGAGCGCCCGGTGGCCGACGCGGTGGCGGTCGAGGGGGACGGCGGTGACGTCGAGGCCGGTGGCCTCCAGGGACTTGGGGTAGCCCTGGAAGGTGGCCTCGGTGACGACGGCGCGTCCGGTGTCGCGCAGGGCGAGGGCCAGCATGAGGACGACCTCGTCGAGGCCGTTGCCGACGACGATCCGGTCGGCGGCGACGCGGTGGTGGGCGGCGAGGGCGTCGATGAGCGCGGTGTGGCTGGGGTCGGGGTAGCGGTTGACGCGCAGGAGTTCGGCGCGGGCCGCGTCGACGGCCCGGGGGCTCGCGCCCCACGGGTTCTCGCTGCGGTGCAGGCGCAGCGGGGCGGCCGGTGCCCGGGTCTGCGGGCTCATGAGAGCGCTCCCGCGACGGCCTCGGCGGTGGCGGGGCGGATGCCGGCGCTGCCGGTGGCGAGGGTGGACAGGCGCGGCAGCATGGTGGCGCGGACGATCTCGCGTTCGACCTCGGGGCCGGTGCCGGCGGTGTGCGGGCGGACCAGGGACTTCTGGAGCCGGGCCCGCTGGGCGGTCGGGACGCGTTCGGTGGAGACGCCGTACACCGCGTCGGGTCCGGCGATGATCTCCTCGACGCGGGTGCGGCCCTGGTCCAGGGCCGCGAGGGCGTCGTCGCCGAGGCGGACGCCGGCGCCCTCGCGGGCCACGGCGACGACGTCGGCGAAGGAGACCGCGCCGGTGCCGACGGTCACGGTCCTCATCGGGTCACCGTCCCGGCTGCCGGGCGGGGTGGCGGCCACTCGGGGTGTCCGTTCACGGCGTTCCTTCCTGTCGAACCGGTGATGTGGGGGGACACCGCCGGTGGGGGGACGCGGGGTGCGCGCGTCGGCGGTGGTGGGAGCCCGTTCCGGGAAAGGGGGTGATCTAGGAGACCGCGCCCGATGCGGGGGTCGACGACGTCAGGTGCACGTCGGACATCTCGTTCCGCATCAGATCTCCCGCCGCCTTTGGTCGGAGAACGTGTTTCCGGGCTGACACCAGCAAAGACCTTGACTATTCAGGCGTCACGCCGCCGTGCCGCACCGTGGCACGAGGGCGACGGAGCGTGCACGGGTAAGGGCGGTCTTCTCCCGGGAAGTTCCTTACGACCGGCCCGCCGGCCCGTCGAGGCGGGCCCGCTGATCCGGCGTCAGCTCCAGCCGCTCCGCCGCGAGGTTCTCCTCCAGGTGGTCGATCCGCGCGGTGCCGGGAATCGGGAGGACGACCGGTGAGCGCGCCAGCAGCCAGGCCAGGGCGACCTGGGTGGGGGTCGCCGCCAACTCGGCGGCCACGGCGGCGACTTCGGCGCGCTCCCCGGTGTTGCCCCAGGCGACTGGGCGCCACGGCAGGAAGGCGATGCCGTACGCCTCGCAGGCAGCGAGGACGGGGTCGTGCTCGCGGTCGAGGAGGTTGTAGCGGTTCTGGACGCTCGCGATGTCCACGATCCGCCGGGCCTGCCCGAGTTCGGTGACGCCCACCTCGGACAGCCCGATCCGCCCGATCTTCCCCTCGTCCCGCAACTCCCGCAGGGCGCCCACCTGTTCGGCGAGGGGCACCTCGGGGTCGACGCGGTGCAGCTGGAGCAGTTCGATCCGCTCGACGCGCAGCCGGCGCAGTGCCTGTTCGACCTGCCCGCGCAGCACGCCGGGCCGCCCGTCGAGCCTCCACTCGCCCTCCGGGGAGCGCGCGACGCCGACCTTGGTGGTGACGACGAGACCGGCCGGGTAGGGGTGCAGGGCCTCGGCGAGGAGTTCCTCGTTGGCGCCCCCGCCGTACAGGTACGCGGTGTCGACGAGGGTCACGCCCAGCTCGACGGCCCGCCGGGCGACCGCGAGGGAGGTCTCGCGGTCCCGTGCGGGCTCGGTCGGCAGGTGCATCGCGCCGAAGCCGAGCCGCCGTACTTCCGGGTCCCCACCGATACGGAACATCCCGGCACGCTAACAGGAAGGCCCCGGCGGGGAGTTCAGGTCCGGGAAAGGTCCAGGGCGATGTCCACGAGCATGTCCTCCTGCCCGCCGACGAGACCGCGCCGGCCGACCTCCAGGAGGAGGGTCCGCGCGTCGACGCCGTAGCGTTCGGCGGCGATCTCGGCGTGGCGCAGGAACGACGAGTACGCGCCCGCGTACCCGAGCGTGAGGGTCTCCCGGTCGACCTGGACCGGGCGGTCGCGCAGGGGCCGTACGAGGTCGTCGGCGGCGTCCTGGAGGGCGAACAGGTCGCAGCCGTGTTTCCAGTCCTGGAGGTCGGCCACGGCGACGAACGCCTCGATGGGGCAGTTCCCGGCGCCCGCGCCCTGTCCGGCGAGGGAGGCGTCGACGCGGGTGACGCCCTCCTCGACGGCGACGACGGAGTTGGCGACGGACAGGGAGAGGTTCTCGTGGGCGTGGATGCCGATCTGTGTCTGCGGGGCGAGGACGTCCCGGTAGGCGCGGACGCGGTCGCGGACGCCGTCCATCGTGAGGCGGCCGCCGGAGTCGGTGACGTAGACGCAGTGCGCGCCGTACGACTCCATCAGCTTGGCCTGCTGCGCGAGTTGGTGGGCCGGGGCCATGTGGCTCATCATCAGGAACCCGGCGACGTCCATGCCGAGGTCGCGGGCCTTCGCGATGTGCTGGGCGGCGATGTCGGCCTCGGTGCAGTGGGTGGCGACGCGGACCGAGCGCACCCCGAGGGCGTGGGCCTGTTCGAGTTCGGCGATGGTGCCGATGCCGGGCAGCAGGAGGGTGGTGAGGACAGCGTCGTCGATCGCGTCGGCGGCGGCCTCGATCCACTCCCAGTCGGTGTGGCTGCCGGGCCCGTAGGTGAGGGAGCCGCCCGCGAGGCCGTCGCCGTGGGCGACCTCGATCGCGTCGACCCCGGCCGCGTCGAGGGCGCGCGCGATACGGGCCACGTCGGCGGGGGCGATGCGGTGGCGGATGGCGTGCATGCCGTCCCGCAGGGTGACGTCCTGGAGGTACAGCTCGGTGCTCATCGGCGGGCCTTCGCTATCGTCTCGGCGACGCGCAGGGCGGCCGACGTCATGATGTCCAGGTTCCCGGCGTACGCGGGCAGGTAGTGGGCGGCGCCCTCGACTTCCAGGAACACCGAGACCCGGGTGGTGACCGGGCCGGCGTCCGGCGGGACGAGGGTGTGTACGGGTTCGTCCGGCGTGACCGGCGTGAACTGCACCTCCTGCTTGAGCCGGTAGCCGGGCACGTACTGGGCGACGCGCTCGGCCATCTCCTTCACGGACGCCCGGATCGCGTCGTGGTCGGCGTCGCCGGTCAGACACAGCACCGTGTCCCGCATGATCATGGGCGGTTCGGCGGGGTTGAGGACGATGACCGCCTTGCCGCGCGCGGCCCCGCCGACCGTCTCGATCGCGTGCGAGGTCGTCTCGGTGAACTCGTCGATGTTGGCGCGGGTGCCGGGCCCGGCGGACTTCGAGGCGATCGACGCGACGATCTCCCCGTAGTGGACCGGGGTCACGGCCGCGACCGCCGCGACCATCGGGATGGTGGCCTGGCCGCCGCAGGTGACCATGTTGACGTTGTCCGCGTCGAGTTGGTCCTCCAGGTTGACCGACGGCACCACGAAGGGGCCGAGGGCGGCGGGCGTCAGGTCGATGAGCCGCTTGCCGTACGGGGCGAGCTTCTGCGCGTTCGCGAGGTGTGCCTTCGCCGACGTCGCGTCGAAGACGATCGCGATCTCGTCGAAGCCGGGCATGGCGATCAGGCCGTCCACGCCCTCGTGCGTCGTCGGCACCTTGAGCCGCGCCGCGCGGGCGAGGCCGTCGGACTCCGGGTCGATGCCGACGAGTGCGGCGACCTCCAGGGTGTCCGACAGGCGCAGGATCTTGATCATCAGGTCGGTGCCGATGTTGCCGGAGCCGATGACGGCGACCTTGGTCGTACGGGGAGTCATCCGTCCCTCTTCTCCGAGAACACCGCCGACACCTCGCCCAGTTCCCCCACCTCCGCGCGGATCCGAGTCCCCGGCAGCGCCGGGACCATCGGGCCGAGGGCCCCCGACAGCACGACCTGCCCGGCCCGCAGCGGCTCCCCGAAGGCCAGCGCCGTACGGGCCAGCCACGCCAGCGCGTTCAGCGGGTCGCCCAGGCAGGCGGCGCCCGAACCCTCGGAGACGAGGACACCGTCGGCGTACAGACGCATCGGCGCCTCGCGGGGCTGGAACTCGTCGAGGGTGAGCCGGTGTCGGGCCAGGACGTACAGTCCGCTGGACGCGTTGTCGGCGACCGTGTCGGCGAGGGTGATGTCCCAGCCGGCGATCCGGCTGTCGACGATCTCCAGCGCGGCGACCGCGTACCCGACGGTGTCGCGGACCCGCGCCGGGTCGGTGACGTCCGCCTTCAGGACGAACGCGATCTCCGCCTCCGCCTTGGGCTGCAGGAGCCGCTCCGAGGGCACCTCGGGCAGCGCGGAGACGTCCATGTCGGCGAAGAGGACACCGAAGTCGGGCTGGTCGACGCCCAGTTGGGCCTGGACGGCGGGCGAGGTCAGGCCGATCTTGCGGCCGACGACCACCGCGCCCCCGGCGAGCCGTCGCCGGGTCAGCTCCTGCTGCACGGCGTACGCGGCGTCGAGGTCACCCGTGCCGATGAGGTCCCGCACGGGAGCCACCGGGCGGGCCTGGGCAGTGGCCCGCGCCAGCCGCTCCGCCGCTTCCTGGACCGAGGTCATACCGTTCACCTTCCTTGCGCCGTCGCGACGGCGAACCCGGCGATCCACGCGGGGACCGGCTCGTAGAAACGGGACGTCATGTCGTAGGACCCGGTCGCGGCGAGCGAGGCGAAGGCGGCGATCCAGGCACGGACCTCGTGCGCGGAGCCCCCGCCCTCGGCGGCCATCCCGGCGACGGTCCAGGCGTCGAACGCGGTCAACTCGCCTTTCTCCAGGTGGTCGAGGAGCCGGTTGTCCCACTCCGGGTTGATCGGGACCATCGCCGAGGACCCGGCCGCGTACGCGCGGCCCGCCTCGACGACGCGCCGCTCGCCGCGCTCGCGCTGCTCCGGCGTCGGGGGGCGGCCCTCGATGAGGGCGTCGGCGACGCGGGGCGGAGCGCCGTCGAGGACGGGGACCGGCGGGTCGTGGGAGAGGCCGCCGGACGCGAGGAACAGGACCCGCCGGTCGAGGGCCCCGGCCGCCTCGCCGATCGCCGTGCCCAGGGCGCGGATCCGGCTGACCGGGCCGAGCGGGGTGGCGACGCCGTTGACGAAGACGGGGACGACGGGGACGCGGTCGATGCCGCCGAAGAGGACGTCGAGGGGCTGCGCGAAGCCGTGGTCGACGGTCATGCGGGCGGAGACGGTGAGGTCGACGCCCCGGTCCAGGACGCCCTGGGCGAGGGCTCGGGCGGCGGCCGTGTCGACCGACAGGGGTCCTGCGGGGGTGCCGAAGTCACCCACCGCGTGGGCCTCGGTGGCCAGGCAGAAGGGGGGCATCTCCTTGTAGAAGAAGCCGTTGTAGTGGTCGGGGGCGTACAGGACGACGAGGTCGGGGGCGAAGTCCCGGATGAAGTCCCGGGCCTCGTCCACGGCGTTCTCGACCCGGAGGAGGACCTCGGGGGCGGGGTCGTTCTTCCCGATGAGCGGCGAGTGGGACAACCCCACGGCTGCTGCGGTCATGGCGGTGGTTCCTCTTGACGGTGGATGCCTCAGGGGTGGATGACGAGCTTGCCGGTGAGTTCGCCGTCGATCATGAGCTGGAATCCCTGGTGGATGTCCGCCAGCGGCAACGCGCGGTCGATGACCGGCCGGGTCCCGGTCGCCTCCATCATCCGCAGCATCGCGACGAGTTCGGAGCGGGTGGCGCCGGTCGAGCCGAGGATGCGCTGCTGGAGGTAGAAGATCCGGCCGAGGTCGGCTGGGGGGTTCGTGCCGCTGGTGGCGCCCGCGATGACGACCGTCCCGCCGGGGCGCAGCGCCTTCAGCGAGTGCGGCCAGGTCGCCTCCCCGACCGTCTCGATGACGACGTCGACGCGTTCCGGGAGCCGTTCGCCGGTGCCGAGGGCCGCGCGGGCGCCCCAGGAGAGGGCCTCGGCGCGTTTGGCCCCGCTGCGGCTCGTGGCGTACACGACCGCGCCGGCGGCGACGGCGAGGCGGATCGCGGCGGAGGCGACACCGCCGCCCGCGCCCTGGACGAGGACCCGGTCCCCGGCGGTGACGCGGGCCTGGGTGAACAGCATGCGGTAGGCGGTGCTCCAGGCGACGGGGAGGCAGGCGGCCTCGTCGAAGGAGAGCCACGCGGGTTTCGGCACGAGGTTGCGGGTCGGGACGGTCAGGTACTCGGCGAAGGCCCCGTCGTGCCGTTCGGACAGCAGGGCCCGGCCGGGGTCGAGGGTCTCATCACCCCGGCCCGCGTCGGGGTCGCCGAGGACGGGGTGGACGATGACCTCGTTGCCGTCCTCGTCGTACCCGGCCGCGTCGCAGCCCAGGACGATCGGGAGCCGCTCGGGCGGGTGGCCGACGCCTCTCAGGGTCCACAGGTCGTGCATGTTGAGCGAGGAGGCCACGACACGGACCCGGGACCAGCCCGGCGCCGGCTCGGGCACGGGGGCGTCGCGCAGCACCAGGCCCGACAGGGGGTCGGTGGCGCTCTGGGAGATGGCGGTTGCAGCTAGCACGTAGTCACCGTGGACCGTGCCGGGCGGCCGGCCCCAGCCGGTGTTCCGCTGGGCAGCACACGAGGTCGGCCCGGCTCGTGTTCCGCTGGGCAGCACACGAGGCGCGCTCCCCCTCCGGTGGGACGGGGGCGCGTGTCTACAGTGGTCGCGTGTCCTCAGAGAACGCCATGGTGGCCCACAACATCCGGCTGCTCAGGGAGCGGCGTGGCCTGTCCCTGGCCGAGCTGGCGCGGCGGTCGAAGCTGGCGAAGCAGACGCTGTCCCGGCTGGAGCAGGGGTCGGGCAACCCCACGGTGGACACGCTGTTCGCCATCGCGGCGGCGCTGGGGGTGCCGGTGGCCCGGCTGGTCGCGGAACGGCAGACGTCGGTGATCGTGCAGCGGGGCGACGAGGTGGTGTGGGAGTGCGGCGCCGGCTTCGAGTCGCGGGCGCTCGGGCTGGTGTACGGCTCGGGTGTCGTCGAGAACTACCTGCTGCGGGTGGGCGGGCGCGCGGGCGGTGCGTCCGAGCCGCATCCGACGGGCACGCTGGAGCATCTGTACGTGGTCAGCGGGCGGGTGCGGGTGGGGCCGGAGGATAGCCCGGTGGAGCTGTCGGCGGGCGACTCGGTGCGCTATCCGGGCGACCGGCCGCATGTGTACGAGTCGCTGGACGGCGAGAGTGTCGTGCATGTCGTGGTGAGCGTGCCGTACGGGGGCGGGCGGCGCTGAAGGAAACGGTCTTGCCCCGAGGTCTGCCCTCCAGGGCCTGGACCTGGGGCGATGGGCCTCGGTACGAAAGAGAGGCCCTTGTCTGAACGTTGGACGGAGACCGCCATGCACGCCCACGACAGGCCGGACCGGAAGCCCGCCAAGGCCCCGCGACCGGACCGGGGACCGGAGGCCGAGGCGGCGGACCCACGCGTACGGCTGCTGACGGCGTCCGTGCTGGGGGCGTTGCAGCGCAGCGTCGGGAACGCGGCGGTGAGCCGGATGGTGTCCGGTGAGAACGAGCAGGCGCCGGTGCAGCGGTCGTCGGCGCACGACGTGCTGCGCTCGTCCGGCAAGCCCCTCGCCGAGCCGGTCCGCGCCGACATGGAGTCCCGCCTCGGGCACGACTTCTCCGACGTACGCCTGCACACGGGCGAGGCGGCGCGGCGCTCTGCGGCCGAACTCGGCGCGCGGGCCTGGACGTCGGGCAACCATGTCGTGATCGGCAAGGGCGGCGGGGACCCGCACACGCTGGCGCACGAGCTGACACACGTCGTGCAGCAGCGGCAGGGGCCGGTCTCGGGTACGGACAACGGGTCGGGCCTGTCGGTGTCGGACCCCTCGGACCGCTTCGAGCGGGAGGCGGAGGCGACGGCACGGCGGGTGATGTCCCGTCCGGCGGGGGACGCGGCGCCGGCGCAGACCGCGCCCGCCCACCACGGGCACCACCATGAGGCTCCGGTGCAGCGCATGGAGGGGGTGGAGGCCGAGTTCGACAAGCGCGCCCGGGACCGGCTCGGCGGGAAGCTGCCCGGGGACACGCATCTCGCGAACAGCTCGCGGGAGAAATTCTCGGTCGTCTCGGACAGCCGGGGGCTGACCGGTGGCGGTTCGTACTCCAACATCGAGTTCGTGTCGGGCGCCGTGCAGGTGGTGGGGACGAAGAAGGACGCCGGTCCGGACGAACTCGACCGGATCGTCGACGAGATGAAGCGGGTGCGGGACGCCTTCTACGCGGCGGTGGAGGGGACCGCGCTGGCGGATGCGACCGTGGGTCTGGAGCTGCTGCCCGCCGCCGAGGGGGTGACGCTCAGCAGCGAGGGCTACACCGAGACGTCCGGTATGCCGGGCCGGGGTGACGGCCTGTACGTGCAGTACACGATCGGCATTCCGCTGGCCGGGGTGCCGCTGGTGTTCGACCACTACCGGGAGGAGGCCCCGGAGGTCGCGCGGGCACCCCTGCCACGGGCGCTGTTCCGGCTGAACCAGGCGAAGCCCTTCGCGGCGGCCGAGGTCACGAAGTTCGAGAACTCGGCCGCCGGGAAGAAGCGCAACCGGGACACGAGCGAGACGGACTCCCTGAACGGCTTCCTCCAGCTCTACTTCACCCAGGTCGCGGCGATGGCCGACTATGTCGCGCAGGACCGCGACCAGGGCCAGATCAAGAACCAGACGATCTTCCTGTCCCGGTCGAACCTCACCGACACCTACCGGCTGCTCCCCCAGGACGTGCAGGCGTATCTGCGCAAGAACAACAACCACATCGTCAACCGGCTGGCGGCGTTCCAGGAGAAGACGGAGGTGCCGGACCAGACCCTGGAGTTCTTCGACAACAGCACCCGGCAGCTCAACGGCCTGGAGGAGGTGAGCCTGGAGACCTACGCGAAGTCGGCGCTGCGGGGTGAGCCGGAGGTGGCCCAGCAGCAGGTGTTCGGCGGGATGAAGGAGATTCCCCCGCACGACGTCGAGGGCACCCAGGTGATCCCGATGGAGATCCGCGCGATCGGCAACTACTTCAAGACCTGGGACGAGATCAAGGCCGAACTCCGCAAGATCGCCGGGTGGGCGCAGGAGGGCTACGAACGGGACCAGGAACTCGGCGGCGGCTCGGGCGCCAGCAAGAGCAGGCGCTGACGGGCGCTCAGGCGGCGGGCCGTACGCTGAGCGCGCGGGCCGCCGCGTACGCCACTCTGCGCAGGGCGGGCGCGTAGCGGGCGGGGTCGAAGCGGTGGTCGGCTCCGGCGACGGAGAGCGCGGCGACCGGCCGGCCGCCGGGTCCCATGATGGGGACGGCGACGCAGGTGAGGCCGAGGGCGACCTCCTGGCGGTCGTAGGCGATGCCGTCGCGGCGGATGCGGCCGAGGTCGGCGCGCAGCCGGTCGGGGTCGGTGAGGGTGTACTCGGTGCGCGCGGGCAGTCCGGCCGCGACGGCGGCCTCGGCGGCGTCGTGGTCGAAGGCGAGGAGAGCCTTGCCGACGCCCGTGCAGTAGGCGGGCAGGCGGGCGCCGATGCGGGAGGGGGAGCGGGTCACGCGGTGGCCGTGGATCTTGTTGACGTACACGATCTCGGTGCCGCGCAGGACCGCGAGGTGAACGGTTTCGTGGGTGAGCTCGTACAGGTCGGCGAGGTAGGGCAGGAGCCGTTCCTGGAGGAGCTGGGGGGTGGGGCCGTAGACGCGGTTGCCCATGTCGTAGAGCTGGGCGCCGAGGCGGTAGTTGCTGCCGACCCGCTCGACGAGTTCGTTGCGCTGGAGGATGCCGAGCAGCCGGAAGGCCGTGGACTTGGTGAGGCGGGCCCGGCGGGCCAGTTCGCTCACCCCGATGTCGCCGTCCTCCTCGGCGAGGGACTTGAGCAGGACCAGCGCCTTGTCGACCGCGGTCTGCTGGTCGGGGGCGGGGTCGGGGTGGTCGGCAAAAGGCGGGACAGGCATGGGGGACTCCAGGGGAAGAAGCACCTGACGACCATTGAAGTGGACGCGCGTCCAACCTATGAGACACATGCGGCGGTTGTAAACGTCTTGTGCTGGTGCCCGCAATCCCGGTTCCACCCACCCGGGTTGTGGTGGGCGGGACCCTTTTTCACTGGCCGAAAAGCCGGTCGCGGGTCTCGGGCAGGGCGAGCGCGCGACCGAGGCCGACGGTGAACGCGCCGGTGACGATCCAGCCGTTCTGCGTGGTGGGGGCCTTGTGCCGGTGTGCGGAACGGGAGAAGGGCGCCCCGGTGTGCCGCACCACGGAACGGCTGCTGGGCCGCTCAGAGCCCTGTGGCGTCTGCTGGGGTCATGCAGCGAAACGACACCGTCAGCGGGTACTTCGATCTCGACCGCGGGCTCGTCGACCGCCGGATCTTCGCCGACCCCGCCGTGTACCGGCAGGAGCTGCGCCGCGTCTTCGCGCCGAGCTGGCTCTTCCTCGCGCACGAGAGCCAGTTCACGAAGCCGGGCGACTTCTTCACGACGTACCTGGGCGAGGACCCGGTGATCGTCGCGCTGGGCCGGGACCGCAGGCTGCGGGCGTTCCTCAACGCGTGCCGGCACCGGGGGATGCGGGTGTGCCGGGCCGACGCGGGCGCCACGAAGGCGTTCACGTGCAGTTACCACGGCTGGTCGTACGACACCTCCGGGAAGCTGGTCAACGTCCCCAACGGGGAGGACTACCCGGCCCACTTCGACCGCGAGCAGTGGGGGTTGGTGGAGGTCGCGCAGGTCGAGACGTACAAGGGGCTGGTGTTCGGGACGTGGAACCCCGAAGCGCCGCCGCTCGTCGAGGCGTTGGGCGGGATGACCTGGTACCTGGACGCGATGCTGGACCGCGACCCGCGGGGCACGGAGGTCGTGGGCGGGGTCCACAAGTGGGTCCTGGAGGGCAACTGGAAGCTCGCCGCCGAGCAGTTCGCCTCCGACTGGTACCACGTCAACATCTCGCACGCGTCCGCGCTGATGGTCATGTCGCCCAGCGGCAAGGGTCCCAAGACGGACATCGCGCAGACGCCGGGCCGCCAGTTCACCGACCCCCTCGGGCACGGGGCGGGTTTCCCCACGCACCCCAAGAGCCGCTTCGACGACCGGGTCGTGCACGACTGGTACGACTACGACGCCCTGCGCGCCCGCCTCGGTGACACCCGTGTCGAGGGCCCGATGACGACCGGGCACGCGACGGTCTTCCCGAACTTCTCCTACCTCCCCGTCAACGGCTCCATCCGCGTCTGGCACCCCAAGGGCCCCGACAGGATGGAGGTCTGGGCCTGGACGATCGTCGACAGGTCGATGCCGGACGAGGTGAAGGACGCCCAACGCCTGTACAACCTGCGGACGTTCGGACCCACCGGGATCTTCGAGCAGGACGACGGCGAGAACTGGAGCGAGGTCCAGGCCACCGCGCACGGCTTCGTCTCCGGCTCCCTGACCCTCAACTACCAGATGGGCCTGGGCCTGGAGACCGAGGACGGCGTCCACCCCGGGACCACGGGCCGCCTCTACAGCGACGGCGCCGCGCGCGGCTTCTACGCCCGCTGGCGCGACCTGATGAACACGCCCGCGTGGCACGAGCAGAAGGACTCCCGATGAACACCACGACCACCGGTATCCGCATCGCCGAGACCGGCGACATCGAGGAGGGCGAGGCGCTGCGCGTCCCGGCCGAGGAGACCGGCCACGGCGACGCGATCGCCGTCTTCCACGACGACGGCGCCTACTACGCCCTCGACGACACCTGCACCCACGGGCAGGCGTCGCTCTCCGAGGGCTGGATCGAGAACGGCGAGGTGGAGTGCCCGCTGCACAGCGCCCGCTTCTGCCTGCGCTCGGGCGAGCCCCAGTGCATGCCGGCGACCGTGGCGCAGCGCACGCACCGCGTCGAGGTCCGCGACGGCGGCGTGTGGCTGCACCCGGGGAGCGAGGCGTGAAACGTATCGCGGTGGTCGGCGCGGGCCTAGCCGCCGTCTCCACCTGCGCGGCCCTGCGCGCCCAGGGCTACGACGGCCGACTCACCCTGTACTCCGCCGAGTCGGGCCTCCCCTACGACCGTCCCCCGCTCAGCAAGGACGTCCTCCTCGGCAAGGCCGACCGCACGGACGTCCTGCTGCGCCCCGCCGACTGGTACGAGACCCAGCGCATCGGCCTCCGGCAGGCGACCCCGGTCCGGGCGATCCGCCCCGGCGAGGGCGCGCTCGAACTCGCCGACGGCACCCGCGAGTTCACCGACCGCGTCGTCCTCGCGACCGGCGGTACGCCGCGCACGGTGCCCGGCGCTCAGGTGCTGCGGGACTGGGCGGACGCGGAACGCCTGCGCGCACAACTCCTGCCGGGGGCCAGGGTCGTGGTGATCGGCGCGGGGTTGATCGGCGCGGAAACGGCTGCTGCGGCAAGGGCGTCGGGCTGCGAGGTGACGATCGTCGACCCGGTCCCGGTACCGCTGGCCTCGGTGGTCGGGGACGACATCGCGGGCGCCCTGCACGCCCGGCACACCGCCGAGGGCATCAGCCTCGTCACAGCGGGGGTGGACCGCGTCGAGGGCTCGGCCGTCGTCACGACCGACGGCCGCCGTATCACCGCCGACACGGTCGTGGCCGGCATCGGCATCCGCCCCGCCACCGAACTCGCCGCGCACGCTGGCCTGTTGGTGGACAACGGCATCGTGGTGAGCCCCGCCCGCGCCACCTCCCACCCCCACGTGTACGCCGTGGGCGACGTGGCCCGGCAGAACGGCCACCCGATCCGCCACGAGCACTGGGAGGCGGCCCAGCGGGACGGCGAGGCCGCCGCGCACGGCATCCTGGGCCGCCCCGCCCCCTCGCCGGGCGCCCCCTGGTTCTGGTCCGACCGCCACGGCACCCGCCTCGAAGCGGCCGGCACGATGACGGACGCCTCCCGCGTCGTCCTGCGCGGCACCCCCGGCTCCGGTGCCTTCACGGCGTTCGGTCTGCACGCCGGACGGCTGGTCGCGGCGGCGGCGATCGACCGGGGCCGCGACATCAAGGCGGCGCGGCGGATCATCGACCGTCAGGTCCCGGTCGACGCGGACCAACTCGCCGACGAGAGCCTCGACTTGCGCACTTTCCTCAAGCGCTGACGCGCCGCGTGCCACCCCTCGGCACACGCGCTCCCCGAACCACCCCCGCCGCGCTGGAATGACCCCCACGCGGCCCGCAGGAGGACCACCTCGATGAGCATTCACCCACCGGAGACGCCGGAAGCCACGGCGGCCCTCTCCGACGCCGCCCTCCGCCTCCACGTCGAGGTCCAGCGCCTGTACGCCGTCGAGGCCCGCCTCCTCGACCAGCACCGCTACGCCGACTGGCTGGACCTCTTCGCCGAGGACCTCCACTACTGGGCGCCGGTCCGCACGAACCGGCTGCGGCGGCAGCAGAGCATGGCCGACGGAGCCCCCGGCGAGGTCGCGGTCTTCGACGAGACGAAGGCCAGCCTCGCCTGGCGGATCCGCCGCTTCGACTCGGGCATGGCGTGGGCGGAGGACCCGCCGTCCCGTACCCGGCATCTGGTCACCAACGTCCTGGTCGACCCCGGCGAGGAGCCCGGCACCTACACGGCGACCTCGGACTTCCTCTGCTACCGCAACCGGCTGGAGCGCGAGGTCGACCTGTACGCGGGCGGCCGTACGGACACCCTGCGCCGCACCGAGGACGGTGGCCTGCTGATCGCCCGCCGCACGATCCTGCTCGACCAGAACGTCCTGCTCGCCAAGAACATCAGCACCTTCCTGTGAACCGGAGCCGCGCGTGACCACTGAAGACACCCCAGAGGTGAAGCTCGTCGAGCACACCGTGTCCACCTCGCTCGGAACCGTCGCGGTGAGCGAGGCCGGGGCGGGTCCGGCGCTGGTGATGCTGCACGGCGGCGGTCCCGGCGCGAGCGCGGTCGCCAACTACGCGCAGAACCTCCCGGCGTTGACCGAACGCTTCCGGGTGATCCTGCCCGACCAGCCCGGGTTCGGCGGGAGTTACCGCCCCACGGAGGCCGACCTCGACGCCCGCAGCATCACCGAGATCACCGTGGACGCCCTGCTCCAGACCCTGGACTCGCTCGGCGTGGACCGCTTCCACCTCCTGGGCAACAGCCTCGGCGGGGCCGCCGCCATCGCGACCGCCCTCGAAGTCCCGGACCGGGTCGAGAAGCTGGTGCTGATGGCGCCCGGCGGCGGCTGGCTGCCGTTCGGCCCGACGCCGACCGAGGGCCAGAAGGCGATGTTCCGCTACTACAACGGCGAGGGCCCGACGCTGAAGAAGATGCGGGACTTCATCGGCGTGATGACCGCCGAGCCGAAACGCTGGACGGACACCGCGCAGGCCCGCTACGAGGCGTCGCTCGACGAGACCCACATCGCCTTCTACCACCGCTACAACGCCGCGTTCGCCAAACGCCACGGCATGGATCCGCTCTGGCAGCGCGTCCACCGGATCGAGGCGCCGACGCTCCTGCTGTGGGGCCGCGACGACCGCACGATCACCCTGGACGGCGCCCAGCTGATGCTGAAGCAGATCCGGGACGTCCAGCTGCACGTGTTCGGGGGCTGCGGCCACTGGGTGCAGCTGGAGCGGCGGGCCGAGTTCGAGCGGCTGGTCTCCGGCTTCCTCACGGAGGGCTGAGCGATGGGCTGGCTGGACAGTGACGTCGCCCTGATCACGGGCGGGGGCTCGGGCATCGGGCGGGCGGTGGCGCTGCGGTTCCTCGACGAGGGCGCGCGGGTCGCCGTGTTCGGGCGCGACGAGGACCAGTTGAAGGAGGTCGTCGAGGAGGCCGGGGACCTCGGGGAGCGGATGCTGACCATCGCCGGGGACGTGCGGGAGCCCGACGATCTGCACCGCGCGGTGCGGGCGACGGTGGAACGGTTCGGGCGGCTGGACGTGCTGGTGCCGAACGCCGGGATCTGGGACTACCACCGCAGCCTGACCCGCCTGGACGGCAGCCAACTCGCCGACGCGTTCGACGAGTTGTTCGCCGTCAACGTCAAGGGCTACGCCCTCACCGTGGAGGCGGCCTGGCGTGAACTCGTCGCGAACAGCGGCAACATCGTCATGACGCTGTCCAACGCCTCCTTCCACACCGACGGCGGCGGCGCCCTCTACACCGCCAGCAAGCACGCCTGTCTCGGCCTGCTGCGCCAGTTCGCCTACGAACTGGCGCCCCGGGTCCGCGTCAACGGCGTCGCCGTCGGCGGGATGCGCACCCAGTTGCGCGGCCCGGAGAGCCTCGGCCTCCAGGACCGTACGCTCGCCGCGTCGTTCGCCCGCAACGAGGCGTCCGGCGTCGAGCAGCCGCCGCTGATCCCGCTGTACGGCTCCAGCGTCGAGCCGGAGGACTTCACCGGCCCGTACGTCCTGCTCGCCTCCCGCGTCAACAGCTCCACCGTCACCGGCGCCGTGATCCCCGCCGACGGCGGCATCGCCGTACGCGGCTTCCGCAGCGCGGCCGGTGGCGCCGGACTCTGATCCGCCCTGCCCCTCTCCCGTACGACCCGTCCATCGAAGGAGCCGACGCCATGGCCGCCGTCGACATCAGTCCCGCCACGGCGCTCTCGCGCAGAGCCCAGTCCCCGACCGCCGCCGCTCTCGTGTACGAGGGCCGGGAGATCTCCGCCGCCGAACTCAGCCGTACGGTGGGCGAGTTGGCGGCCGGGCTCGCGGAGTACGGGGTGCGGCGGGGGGACCGGGTCGCGTATCTGGGGTTCAACAGCGCGGCCTTCTTCGAGACGTTCCTCGCGGCGGCGCACCTCGGGGCGGTGTTCGTGCCGGTGAACTTCCGGCTCGCGGCGGACGAGGTGCGGCACATCCTCGTCGACAGCGGGGCGCACACGCTGGTCGTGGAGGAGGGGCACCGGGAGGTCGTGGAAGAGGTGCTGGACGCCGTACCGGCCCGTCGGCACCTCCTCGTCGACACCGACCCGGCGTGCCCGGCGGCCCCGGAGCCCGGCGCCGGGTGGACGCCGCTGTCGGAGCTGCTGGGCGGCGGGCGGGCGGCGCGGGAGCGGACCGTGCTGCACGAGGGCGACCTCGCGGTCCTGATGTACACGTCCGGGACGACCGGGCGTCCCAAGGGCGTGATGCTGACGCACGGCAACGTGTGGTGGAACGCGGTCAACGTGGACAGTGTCGTGGACACCCGCGCCGACGACGTGAACCTCGCCGTCGCCCCGCTCTTCCACATCGGCGGCCTCAACGCCCTGACGCTGCGCACCCTGTTGCGGGGCGGCACGGTCGTCCTGCGGCGGGCCTTCGACCCCGTCCAGTGCCTGGCCGACCTGGTGGAGCACCGGGCGACCAGCTTCTTCGGGGTGCCCGCGATGTACGCGGCCCTCACCCGCGTACCCGGCTTCGACCGGGCCGACCTCGGGGCGCTGCGCTCCGCGATCGTGGCGGGGGCGCCGGTGCCGCCGGGGCTGATCACGGAGTACGGGGAGCGGGGTGTCCTGCTCCAGCAGGCGTGGGGGCTGACGGAGACGGCGCCGTTCGCGACGTACCTCCCGGCGGGGCTGACGCTGGAGAAGACCGGGTCGGCGGGGACGCCGATGCCGTACACGGAGGTCTGTATCACCCGTCCCGGTACGGGAGTTCGCGTGCACGAGGCGGACGCGCGCGGGGAGATCTGTGTGCGGGGGCCCAATGTGACGCCGGGGTACTGGAACGACCCGGACGCGACGCGGGCCGCGTTCGACGACGCGGGGTGGTTCCACACGGGGGACGTCGCGTACCGGGACGCGGACGGGCACTACTACATCGTCGACCGCCTCAAGGACATGATCATCTCGGGTGGGGAGAACGTGTACCCGGCGGAGGTGGAGCGGGTCCTGCACGCCTGCCCCGGTGTCCTGGACGCCGCCGTCGTCGGGGTCCCCGACCCGAAGTGGGGCGAGACGGTCCTCGCCGTCCTGAGCTGCGCCCCGGGCGCGGCGCCGAGCGTGGACGACGTACGGGACTTCGCGGGCCGGCACCTCGCCCGCTACAAGCTGCCCACCCGGGTCCTGGTCGCGGAGCGGCTGCCGCGCAACGCGAGCGGGAAGCTCGACAAGGCGCAGCTGCGGCGCTGGGTCGAGCAGCGGACGGCCGCGGCACGATGATCCGGCGCGTCCACCGGCACCCCGTGCGTGCCTGCTACCCCTACGGCGCCCACGACCTCCTGGTCGAACTCCCCCTGCCCTCCCCCGACCCGCTGCCCGCCCTCTTCGCCGCCCACCCCCGCTGCCGCCGGGTCGTCGCCGCGCCCGCCGAGGAGGACACCGCCGGCCAACTCGCCCTGGAGGCGGCCGGGTTCCGCCGGATCGCCGAGGCCGACCTGCCCACGGGGACCGTGGTCCTGTACGTCGCCGAGCCGCCGGAGGTCATGCGGGTCCCAACTGCCCTGGACGACATGCCGCATTGAGGGGAGTCGACGGAGGTTCTGCGGATTCGGGGTGCGCGGGACGGGGGATGCCATAGAGTGCGGCCACTGTTCTCGGGGATGGGGGAACCCCAGTGCTGTTGTCTCGTCAGCGACTTGTGATGCTGGGCCTGTTGGTCGCCGTCGGCGGCCCCTGGTTGCGCGGCCCCTTGAACGACTACTACGCCGAGCAGTACCGCGAGGACGGCTTCCAGAGGTGGCTGGCCGTCGCGGGGTACGCCCCGTCGTGGCAGTACGACCCCGACGACATGGGCGGCATGGGCTACCTGCTGTCCAACAACCTGCTCACGCTGCTGATGTTCGTGGGGATCCTGCTGCTCCCGGCGCGGCTGCCGGCGCGCATGCCGGGCTGGCTGCGCTGCCTCGCCGGGAGCGTCCTGGCGGCGGAGCTGATGTACCTGGCGCTGTGGCTGATTCCCGAACTGTTCTACACGGACCCTTCGGACATCAGGTTCAACGAGACGGTGCTGAAGAACTTCGCACGCTCGGGGCTCATCTTCGGCCTGGCCGCGGGCATCGTGCTCGCACTGCTGACCAAGGGGTCCCCCGGAACGCGTACGGCCGTGTCCGCCAGGAGGGTGAGGGCGTTGTCGGGTCTGAGGAGCAGACAGGGGGTCGGAGTGAGAAACGCCGTACCGATGAGCATGCCGCTGGGGCGGACCAAGGGTGACGTCACCCGGTACCTGTGCGCGGCGGCCTACACGGACGAGACCTTCGCCCGCCGGGTGGTGGACGAGGTCCTCGCGGACGAGGCGAGCGCGGTCGCGCCGTCGCCGGACGTCGATCTGGTCGCGGTGACGCTGCACTGCCTCCACGCCGAGAAGCTGCGCCACGCGCGTGACCTGCGGCTGTCCGTCGCGTTCGGGGCCGTCGCGCTGGTCGCGCCGCTGTGGCTGATCCCGGCCGGGCTGTATCTGGGGGTCGTGCAGCGTCCGGTGCAGCCGAGCCTGTCGACGCGTGGGCGCCACCATCCCGACAGCAAGGTGCTGTGGGGGGCGGCGCTCTCGGCGGGGATCATCGCGCTGGTCGCGCTCTACTTCGCCGTCCTGCTGTCGTCGGCGCCGCTGCCCGGGTTCTTCGCCTGGCTGCTCGGCGGGTACGCGGGCGGCGTTCCGGCGGCGCTGGTGTCGTTCGGGGCGGTGGCGTCGGCGTACGCGATGGTCGTGCAGCACGAGACGCAGATCGACCGGCTGCTGCGCTCGACGATGACGCGTGAGACGTTCGGCAGGGTGCCGCCGCCCGCGCCGCCCCGCAAGGACTGGATCACGCGGCGGATCGCGGCGATCGGCGAGGCGCAGAACGGGAACGTGACGATCTACAGCGGCTACGCCCCGTGGATGGGGTACGCGGCGACCGTCTCCAAGTACCCGCTGACCGTGCCGCTGCTGCCCGCCGACGATCCGACGGGCACCGGCCGGCCGGTCGACACGACGCCGTTCACGGTGACCGAGCTGATCGCGCACGTGCGCCGCAGGATCCAGGCGACGGCCGGCGAGGAGGCGCTCGGGTCGCTCACGATCGAGGACCGGGTCTTCGTGAACGGGACGACGCTGACGGACGACCAGCGGTTCATGCGGGCGGACACGCTGGTGCCGGTGACCCGGCTGTCGCCGGAGGAGGTCGAGCAGGTCATGCTGCGGCCCACCGGGCATGTCCGGCACTATCTGGCGGTGCATGTGCCGTTGTGGGGCGGGGACGTCGTCCCGAGTGTGCTGCTGCACTTCTCGACGGCGAGCCAGACGCTCCAGCTGCACATCGACAACCACATCATGAGCCCGGTGTTCGCCGCCTACCACGCGGTGGACCGGCTGCGTGGTCCCGGGCTCGGGTCCGACGCGCGGCGCGGGGTGCTGGTGAACGCCATCGGCCGCACGGGCGGCGCGCTGCTGGCGGCGCCGTTCCGGGCCCGGCACCACGCGCAGTTCGACAAGCTGCACTCGCGGCGCATGGACGACGAGCTGAAGGCGATGGAGCAGGACCCCGGGTACGACTACGGGGCGCGGATCAGTGTGCGGGAGATGGCGCTCGACCCGAGCTACCACAACTACTTCCAGGTGCTGGACGCCGAGCGGATCACGGCACTGATCCAGCGTCACACGTTCGCGGCGATCCGGGAGTTCCTCGACGCGCACGGCTACGACACGACGGACTTCCGGGCGCAGCAGCAGACGATCCTCAACCAGGGCGTCATCCAGCAGGGCGGGACGAGCTTCGTCGGCAACCAGGCGATCGGCCCGAACGCGACCGCGCTCCAGGGCATCCCGAAGCAGCAGGGCGGCGGGGCGGCGGCTCCGAGCCCGGCGGGCGGCGCGGCCAAGTAGAGCCAAGGGGAGGGTTCATGAGTGACGCAGGCCGGCAGGGCCCGGTGATCAACCAGGGTGTCGTGCAGTACGGCGGCACGAGCAACGTCGGCAACCAGGCGATCGGCCCGGGCGCGACGGCGTACTCGGGGACGGTGTCCTTCGAGTCCTTCGACGCCGGGCGCTCGATGCAACTCCTCGACCGTGTCGAAGAGTTGCTGGTGCTGCACAGGGCGCAGCTGCCCGACCAGGAGGGCACGACCCATCAGCTGGTGCGGCTGCGTGAGGAGTTGGCCGAGCCGGAGCCGGAACCCGGCGTCGTGCGGCGGGCGTTGACGCGGCTGAACGACTTCGTGCAGCCGGTGACGCCGCTGGTGGTGGCGGTCGGGGAGCTGGCGCGGTCGGTGCAGGGGCTGCCGGGTCTGTGACCCGGCGCGTCCCGGCCGTACCACCGGGCCCGTCTTTTCCAGAAGCCTACGGTTTCCACACCTTCCCTTTGCCTGAACCCCTGTGAGACGATCGCCGCGCCTTGGGGGGAAGGCAGGGGGACGGCGTGCTTGACCCGCACGCCACGGGACCGACATCTCTTTCCAGCGACGTCCGGCTGACCACCGGGTGGCGCCTGCTTC
This sequence comes from Streptomyces sp. 4F14, assembly GCF_048159485.1. Classification (NCBI taxonomy): domain Bacteria; kingdom Bacillati; phylum Actinomycetota; class Actinomycetes; order Kitasatosporales; family Streptomycetaceae; genus Streptomyces; species Streptomyces sp. 4F14. Next base: position 78,559 of record NZ_JBLRVY010000024.1, on the reverse strand, counting down.
TCCTAGGCATGACATGTACCTGGAAGGAGCGGCTGACCCGTGCTGAGAGCTTTCCGAAGAGACCCGCGCGCCCGGCGCGCGGCCCTGACCCGAGGCGTGGCCCTGACCGCGCTCACCACCTCCGCGGCCCTGCTGACGGGCCTGGTGCACGCCGTCCCGGCGCGCGCCGACGCACCCGGCGACCATCCCGCCAACCCCTACCAGCGCACCCTGCGGATCAGCCTGGGCGCCCAGGCCCGCCACGACCGCTGCCTCGTCGGACAGGCCACGCACTACGGCGGCCCGGAGATGAAGACGGTCGCGAGCGCCACCCTGTCCGGCCCGGACACCGCCCTCAGGACCGTCTGGGAGGAGTGGTGGTTCAAGGGCGGCCCGCTCGGCGATGCCCAGAAGCGGGACGAGGACGCGCAGGACGCCCGCGCCGTCGCGTTCGGGGACCGCCAGCAGCAACTGAACGAGGCCAACAAGCCGTACGCGTCCACCAACCAGTCGGGCGGCCGGGACTACTTCGCCCCGGAGTTCGGCGCCGACATCAAAGCCTTCGCGCAGGCCGAGCGGGAGTTCTCCTACAAGGTCAGCGAGGACCCGACGCCGAAGCCCGGCCAGGCCGCGGTCGACCGGGCCAGGGAGGTCCTCGCGGCCTTCGGCACCGGCGGTGACGCCTGGGCGGCGAGCTACAAGCCGCTCGCCGACACCGAGGTGCTCGGCTACAGCGGCGGCCCGGTCAACGGCTCGGCGAACGACTTCGCCGGGGTGCTGCGGTTCGGCGGCTACGCGACGCACGAGCCGGTGCCCGGCTCCATGGAGGAGCGCGGCGAGATCGAGGCCCTCAAGGCGGCCTGGGCGGGCTGCGACAGCGCCAACCCGGTCGACCAGTACCGGGTGCTGAGCGGGGTCGTCCTGCGGGCGCACGCCGAGTGGGAGGCGGAGTACGCCGCGCAGGCCGCCCAGCGCGCGGACGTCGTCGCCGCCGAGACGACCGCGTCGAAGGAGGTCCGGGCCGCCACCGAGGCGATGACCGAGGCGATCCGGCAGGCGTGGCAGGCCGACCAGATCCTGTTCTTCCAGAAGTACTGGGCGGCCCACAAGGACGACCTCCACTACCCCAAGCCCGCCGTGTTCACGAAGGCCGCGGCGGACCTGGCGGCGGCCCGGTCGGCCGCCGCCGCGCAGGTGCCGATCGCGGACAAGGCGGTCGCGGCGGCGAAGACGGCCGCCGAGAAGGCGGCCGCCGCCCAGGCGTCCGCGTGGGCGGTCGCCGACACGAACAAGACGCCGCGCGGCCGGGGCCTGATGTACGCGCAGCGCTCGGTGCAGGTCGCGAAGGCGTCGTACGCCGCCGCCCAGGCGGCCGCGAAGACGGCGCTGACCGCGTCGAACGCGGCGAAGGCGACGGCCGCCGACAGCCAGGCGCTGCTGGCGCTCGCCAAGACGCAGGCGCACGCCCTCCAGACGGAGTTCCGCAAGGCGGCGGCGCTGGAGGCGGCCGCGCAGGCGAAGGCGGCGGCGCAGGCGGCCGACCGGCAGGCCAAGGAGGCCGCCGCGAACGCCACGAAGGCGAAGAACGCTCAGGCCACGGCCGAGGCGGCGGAGAAGACCGCGCAGTCGGGCGCCGCCGAGGCGAAGCGGCAGCGGGAGACCGCCGAGCGCGAGAAGGGCAACGCCGCACAGGCGCGGGCCGACGCCGCCCACGAGCGGGCGAAGGCGGGCGAGGCAGAGCGCCGGGCGAGCGCCGAACAGGACGCGGCGCACGCGGCGCGCGGCGCGGCCGAGGCGGCCGGCGCGACGGCGGCCCAGAAACGGGTCGAGGCCGAGGAGGCGGAGGCGGAGGCGTATCTCGCCCGGGACCTCGCGGCGCAGGCCGAGCGGGAGAAGCAGGCGACCGCGTCACGGGCCCGCGCCCTGGAAGCCGCCGCGGCGGCCGCGACGGGTACGGCCAGCGCGGGTGAGGCGCGCGAGGCGGCGACCGAGGCGCGCGGCGCGGCCGACGACGCGACGGCGGCGGCGAGCCGGGCACAGAGCGCGGCAACTGACGCGTCGACGGCAGCCGTGGCCGCACGGGCCGCGGCGACCCGCGCCCAGGGTGCCGCGTCCCGCTCCCGCGCCTCGGCGGACGAGGCGATGGCGGCGTACGCCACGACGCACGCCGCCGCTGCCACCGCCCACGCGGCGGCGGCCGACGCGATCGACGCGGCGGCCAAGGCCGGCGAGAACGCCCGCGCCGCCGAGACCGAGGCGAAGAAGGCGCAGGCGTCGGCGGTGAAGGCCCGTCAGGAGGCCACGGGCGCCCGGGAGGAGGCGACCAGTACGGCCGCGTGGGCCGTGAAGACGGCCGGGTTCGCGATGGCCGCGGGACAGGCGGCGACGGCGGCCCGGGACGCGGCGAACGCCGTGACGAAGGCCGCCGACACCGCGATCCAGCTCGGCGCCCCCTACCAGGAGACGGACGTCTCGGCGGCGTTCGCGGTGCTGGTCGGGCAGACCTCCAAGACGCTCGCCGAACAGCAGGCGTCGGCGGCGAAGGCCAAGGCCGACGAGGCGGACCGGGCCACCACGGCCGCGAAGGCCCTCGCCGCCCAGGCCGAGGGCGACGCGAAGATCGCCGCCCAGGCGGCGGTGGACGCGGCGGACGACACCGAGAAGGCGCTCGCCTCCGTAGTGGCGGCCCGTGCCTCGGCCGCCGAGGCGGACCGGGCGGCGGCAGCGGCGAAGCAGGCCGACGCGAACGCCCAGCGCCACGACCAGCAGGCCGGCACCGACGCCGTGTACGCCGGTTTCGCCGCGGACGAGGCGGCGGCCGAGGCGGCCGCGGCCGACCGGGACGCGACGGACGCCGAGCGCGACGCCGTCCGGGCCCGCTCCTCGGCCGCCGCCGCGGAGTCGGACGCGTCCAGTGCCCGGTCCACCGCGACCAAGGCTGAGCAGGACGCCACCGCCGCCGAGACCGCCGCACGCAACGCGGACGGCGCCGCCCGGGAGGCGGACGCGAGCGCGGACCGCGCCGAGGAGGCCGAGCGCAAACGCCAGGAGGAGCAGCGCAGGACCGCGATGGCCAGCGGCGACACGGGCACCGGCGGTCCCCTGGAGGGGGCGCTCAACGCCTCCGACGAGGCGATCCTCTTCGGCCAGTGCGGCCAGCAGTGCGTCGACGACTACCGTGCCGCGCTCGCCGCCGTCAACAAGTCCGTCGTCGACTGGCTCGGCGAGAACGGCGCGGACATCCTCCTCGAAGTGCTCGGCGTGAACAACGTCAAGCGGTGCATCGGGCAGGGCGACATCGAGAGCTGCCTGTGGTCGCTGGTGGACGTGGCGAGCCTGGTCGTCGTGGTCGGGAAGATCCCGGCCATCGCCAAGGCCATCGTGCGGATCGTCAGCGGGATCGCGAAGTTCTTCGAGAGCGCCCAGTGGGGCCGTAAGACCCTCACGTTCCTGAAATCGATCATCGAGAAGGCCCGCAAGGGCGAGGAACTCGGCCAGTGCGTCCTGGACGCCTCCGAGCTGTTCCCGGACATCGCCCCCGGGACCCTCGGGTTCTCGGCGAAGGCCGCCGGCAAGAAGCGGTTCTGCGGGATCAAGCACATCTCGCCCGTCAGCGGTGACTGGTGCACCAAGCGGGGCGCGCACATCAACCTCATCAACGGCGCCGAGGTCGGGGTCCAGACCACGCACGAGCGCGGCGTCCTGATGGCCGTGCCCCTGCGCATGTCCAACGGCAAGGTGCCCACCGAGGCGGAGATGCGGGCGACCATCCAGGCGCTCACGGACAACGACATGCTCCGCGAGGACCTGATCCTGAAGTCCACCGAGGCGATGAACATCTTCAACCTGGACTCCAACGCCAAGCGCTACAACGACAACCTTCCGCCCGGCGGGAAGCGCAAGCCGCTCCAGTTCGGCTGCGACACGAACTTCGCGCCGAAGCTGAAGATCCTGATCGACGCGCTGAACATCATCACCGAGGAGAAGAAGAAGCGCGGCTGACGCGCCACGGGAAAGGGCCGCTCCGTACGGGGCGGCCCTTTTCGGGATTCTCCGGACCGCCGGAACGGCGGCGGTCTACGGTACGGGCACGAGGCGTTGCCCACCGTGACCGTCCGAGGAGGAACCCCGTGCCCTCGCCCTGCGATCCCGAGTACGCGCCGATCGGTGACGTGAGCACCGCGCTCATGATGATCGACTCCCGGCTGAAGACGCTCTACTCGGGCCGCACGACCGCGGACCCCGGGCAGCAGAAGCTGGTCGACCAGTACACGGCGTCGATGACTCCCCAGGGGGCGCGCGACGTCCTGGACGGGGCCTGCACCCTCATCTACCTGTACATGAAGTGGCTGCGGATGGCCCACGAGGAGCACGGCAGGGACGTCGTCGAGCAGGTCGTACCGAGCCTGGTGACCACCCTGCGGCAGATGACCCGGACCGTCGCGCCCGAGGCGGTCCCCACGATGGCCGGCCTGGTCGTCTCCTCGGCCATGGACCTGAGCCCGAGCCTGTGGCGCAAGCAGTACGGCAAGTGGACCAAGGCGGAGATGACGGCCCTTGAGGCGACGGCGACGCTCCTCGCGGAGCACATCAACCGGGTCACGGACGACCAGGACTTCGCGACGCGGCTGATCACGGACGCGTTGACGCGGGCGGAGGAGGGGGAGCCGGACGAGGACTAGCAGGCGTGCTCGACGTCCTTCGCGATCACGCTGTGCAGGGTGGCGGTGTCCGGTGTGGCGGGGTCGGGGACGGCGAACGTGTAGTGGACGTCCTGCGGGTACTCACCGACGACGACCGTGAGCTGCGTCCTGACCGTGGGCGGTTCCCACAGCTCCCACTCCACCCCGGCCGTCGCGAACAGCTGCTTCAGCTCCGCGAAAGTGACCTCCGAGGCGAGGGTGGCCAACTCCCCCGGCTGCCCGGTGGGCACCTCGACGGTCCCGGTCCAGGTGCTCAGGGCGACTGTGAAGATCCGCCGGCACTCGCACACCTCAAGCCGTACGTCCCCGTACGCGAAGGTCCGGGACCAAGTCCCCTTCGGATTCGGGAAGTAGTCGGCCGCTCTCGGCTCTCCGAGCACCTCGGTGACCGCGTCCAGTCCGGCCCCCGGCCTCAGGACACCGACACCGCCGGTCGTCGCGTACTCCGTCAGCACCCGTCTCATGTCCATGCCGGAGATGATCTCAGGCTTCCGTCAGGGTGTTGCGGAGTTTCCGCAGGCCCCGTCGCGCGTGACTCTTCACCGTGCCCAGCGGCCAGCCCGTGCGCTGGGCGATCTGGGTCTGGGTGAGGTCCTCGTAGAAGGCGAGGGTCAGGACCCGGCGCTGGGGCGGCGGGAGTTTGGCGAGTTCGGTGCGGACGAGGAGCCGGTCGAGGGTGGCCTCGGGGGCCGGCGGGTCGGGAGGCGCGGCTCCCAGCGCGCAGCGCCGCGTGCGGGCCGTCAGCGCGTCGGCGACGCGGTGGCGGGTGATGCCCAGGATCCACGCCGGGAACGTGCCGAGGTGGGGGCGGTAGGTGTGCCGGCCGCGCCAGACGCCGAGGAACACGAGCTGCGTGACGTCCTCGGCCTCCTTCGCGTCGCCCAGGCACCGCAGGGCGGTGGTGTGCACCAGCGTGGACCAGCGGTCGTAGGCGGCGGCGAGGGACGCTTCGTCGCCCGCGACGACGCCCTCGGCGAGTTCGGCGTCGGCCAGGGCGGCGTGGTTCATGGCGGGGCTCCTCGGGTGGGCGGTCGCAGCTCGTGCGAAGGGGCGTGCCCCCCGCCCGGCGGATTCCGGCGCGGGCCGCCCATCGTGCGAGGGAGCGTGTCGGCCCTCAACCTGCGTCGGTTCTGCGTCGGTTCGCGCGAGGATCGCCCCCATGGACAAGGACCCCGGCCTGACCACCGGCACCCTGGCCCGCCGCCTCGGCGTCGCCCCCACCACCCTGCGCACCTGGGACCGCCGGTACGGCCTCGGCCCCACCGCCCGCACCTCCGGCGGCCACCGCCGCTGGACCCCGGACGACGTGGCGGCCGTGGAGCGGATGTGCGGCCTGACGGCGACCGGCGTCCCTCCGGCGGAGGCGGCACGGCTCGCGGCGGGCAGGCGTGACGGGGAAGAGGCGGCACGGCTCGCGGCCCGGGGCCGTGGCGGGGAAGCAGCGCCGGAGCGCGCGGCCGGCGGGTGCGGCGAAGAGACAGCGGCCCACGCCGGTCACGGCACGACCAGAGGTCCCCTCGGCGACCACCAGGCCACCCACCGCGAGCGCCGCGGCCTGGCCCGCGCCGCCCTGCGCCTCGACTCCCCCTCCCTGGAACGCCAGTTGACCGCGGCGGTCGAGGCGTACGGTGTAACCACCGCCTGGGAGCACGTGATCGCCCCCGTCCTGCACGCCGTGGGCCGCAAGTGGGCCTCCTCCGGGGAGCGTTACGTCGAGGTCGAGCACCTCCTCTCCTGGCACGTCTCCACAGCCCTGCGGCACCGCACCACCCCTGTGACCGGCCCCGACCCGATCGTCCTGGCCTGCGTCCCTGGCGAGCAGCACACGCTGGCCCTGGAGGCCCTGCACGCCGGTCTCGCCGAACTCGCCCTGCCCGTCAGGATGTTCGGCGCCGCCGTCCCCGTACCCGCCCTCACCGCGGCGGTGGACCGGCTGGGCCCCTCCGCCGTCGTCCTGTGGGCGCAGACCCGCTCCACGGCGAACCCGGCGCCGGCCCGGCGGATCGCCGGCGCCCGGTGGGGTGTGCGGGGCGCCCGCCGCGGCCCTCTGGTCGTGCTGGCCGGCCCCGGCTGGCTGGGCCGCAGCGGCGAGGGGACGGTGCGGCCCGGCAGTCTGCGGGACGCGCTCGGTGTACTCAGTCGAGGCCGCGGGCCCGCCTGAAGCGGGCGAGGCCGTCGGCGAGGTCGACGATGGGGCCGGGGTAGTCGGCGACCGCACCGCGAAGACGCCAGGGCTCGTGCACCAACGGCCCCTCGACACCGGCGAGTTCGGGGACCCAGCGGCGTACGTACACCCCCTCGGGGTCGTACCGCTTCGCCTGTGTGACCGGGTTCAGGACCCGGTTGGGCCGGGAGTCCGTGCCGGTGCCCGCTGTCCACTGCCAGTTGAGCTGGTTGTTGGCCACGTCGGCGTCGACGAGCAACGACATGAAGTGGGCGGCGCCCACGCGCCAGTCGATGTACAGGGTCTTCGTGAGGAAGCTCGCGGCCAGCAGGCGGCCCCGGTTGTGCATCCAGCCCTCGTGCAGGAGTTGCCGCATCGCCGCGTCGACGACGGGGTACCCGGTGCGGCCCGCCCGCCACGCCTCGATGTCGTCCCGCGCGTCCGCCCCGGTGCGCCAACGGTCGTGTTTCGTACGGTAGTCGGCATGCGCGGCGTCGGGCCGGGCGGCGAGGACCTGGCGGTGGAAGTCGCGCCAGGCGACCTGCCGGCGGAACGCCTCGGCGCCCGGTCCGGGCACGGTCCGCACCAGGTGGACCAGTTCGACCGGCGAGAGCGTCCCGAAGTGCAGGTGCGCGGAGAGTTTCGAGGTCGCGTCGCCCGCGAGGTCGTCGTGCCGCTCCTCGTACGCGTTCACCCCGGTCCGCAGCCAGGCCGCGAGCCGCGCCCGGCCCGCCGTCTCCCCGCCGGTCCCCTCCCCAGCCGGCAGCGGCTCGGACGCGACCCCCTCGGGGACCCGTACGGTGCGCGGCGCGGCGAGCGGATGGCGCAGCGGGGTGCGGGACCAGTGGCGGTAGTAGGGCGTGAACACGGCGAAGTGGTCCGAGCCGGCGGGGAGTACGGCGCCGGGGGCGACGGCCGCGTTCACCGCGTCGTGGACGTGCAGCCGCGCCCCCAGCGCCTGCCGGAGCCGCTCCTCCCGGCGCTGTGCGAACCCGCTCACGTCGGCCGCCATGTGCACCGCGCCGGCGCCGGTCTCCGCGACGATCCGGGCCACCTCCTCGACCGGGTCCCCGCTGCGGACGACGAGCCTGCCGCCGCGCTCCCGCAGACCGGCGTCGAGGTCGCGCAGGCAGTCCGCGAGGAACGCCAGCCGGGCCGGGGCCGTGCAGCGGGGGTCGCGGACGAACAGGGGGACGACCTCGCGGGCCCCGGCGAGGGCCGCGGTGAGCGGGGGGTGGTCGTGCAGGCGCAGGTCGGAGGTGAACAGGACGACCGAGACGTTCATGGTGCGTGACTCCGGGGAGCGGGACGGATTGCCTTCCACAGATCACTTCCATGGCGGGGCGGTGTCCGGATGCTCCGAAGGGTCACGAATTCCAGGAGGTCGGCAGGAGGTCCGCCGGCAGCGGGTCGGGGCCGGTCCCGGGGTCGACGAGGTGCGCGACGAGCGCCGTCGTGGTGCGCTGCCAGACGCGGTACCGGCGCAGCATCGCGTGGTCGCCGCCTCTGACGAGCGCGAGGTCGGCGCGTACGGCGACACCCTGGGCCCGCCGGATCAGCTCGGCGCTCTCGCCGGCCGACGTGATGTGGTCGCGGTCGCCGTGCAGGGCGACGATCCGCCGCCCGGCGAGCTGCTCGACGGGTTCGCCGGGCGGCCACCAGGGAGCGAGCCCCACCACGGCGTGGACCAGCGGATGCCCGGCGGCGTGCAGGGCGGCCCGCCCGCCCATGGAGTGTCCGACCAGCACGGTGGGGACGGGCCCGTACCGCTCGGCGAGCCGGTCGAGCGCGCCGAGGGTGTCCGGTACGGGGTCGGCCTGGGCGCCGTTCCAGCCGCGCACCCGGTAGCGGACCCGGGTGACGAGGACGCCCTCCCCCACCGCCGCGCCCAGCGCCCGCGCCACGGGTTCCATCCGCAGCGCGGCGAGCTGCCGGGCCCGGCCGGGCCGTACGTCGTTCACCGCGCCCCCGTGCAGCACCACCACCGCCGCGCGGAACCGCCCGGTCACGCCGTCCATCCGCACCCCCGCCTCGGCCCCTGTCGGCCCGTCTCCCCCGATCCTCCCCCACCCCGTGCGCCCCGTAACCGCCGCGCCCCCTCAGGTGGTGGAGAAGGAGATCGGGCTGTGGTCGGACAGCGGGCCTCCGGCGCGCACGGCGTGGAGGTAGGGGTTGCCGTCGTTGGTGACCATCGCGTCGAGTTCGCTGTCCTGTGTGGAGCCGAAGTGCGTGGCCTCCCCGGTGAAGACGACCCGCAGCGACAGCGGCACCGTCGGCCACAGCTGGGTCGCCGGGTCGCGGTTCCAGTCGCCGATGGCCGCCCACGACGGCGAACCGACACCCCGCATGACGAAGTCGATCTGGGCGACGATGTTCGCGGCGTCGTTGCGCATCGCCCCGGCGGCGCCGAAGGACTGGGCGTGCACGTTCCAGTACACCGACGTGTTCGCGCTGCCGTCGGTGTCCTGCACCTCGACCCCGAAGCTCGGCCTGCCCGCGCCCCGCGCGCCCTGCGGGGGAATCATGAACACGCTCTGGGCCTGGGTCCTGGTGACGATGGCCATGTTGGTCCGTGTCCCCGCGCCGCCCACCTGGACGTGGTAGACGAAACGCCGGTTCCACAGGTACTCGACGACGGCGTACCCGCCCACCGCCGCGGTCCCCGGCAGCGGCCGTCCCGTGGGCCGCGCGGAGGCGGGCACCGCGCCGGCCTCCTGGAGGGTGACCACCGAGTACCAGGTCATCATCCCGACGACCTGGTCGGCCCAGTTGTTGGACGGCGGGTCGTTGGGGTTGCCGCCACCGCTGGACGCGCCCTGCATGTTCCACCCGGCGACGGTGTTGACCGACACGGTCGCGGCGGCGGGCTGGGCGGGCAGGGCCACGGCCGCAGCGGCGGCCAGCGCAACGGCCACGACCGCCGCACGGATTGGTCTGTGTGTCATCAGTACTCCTTCGTATAAAAAAGGCGGGATTACGCCAGCCAGCTCTGCGGCAACTCGGGGAACTCGTCGGCGAGTCGGCGTACGGCCTTGCGCCCCAGGTCCGTGTGGTGGACCTCGTCGCCCCGCACGAACACGTGCACCCAGTTGGGCAGGACGTACGCGGCGGTCGTCCCGCTCGCGAAGTGCCCCGGCAGCGTGGGGAACCGCTCGGCGAGCGGCCGGACCGAGCCCGGCGCCCAGTCGGTGTGGTGGACCTCGCCTCCGCGCACGAACCCGTACGCCCCGTTGGGCAGCACGTACGCCGTGTCCACGCCCCGCGTGAAGCTCCTCGGCAGCGTCGGGAACTGCCCGGCGAGCGTGCGGCCGGCCCCGCGTCTCCACCCGGTGTGGTGGACGTCGGCGCCTCTGACGAAGCCGTGGGTGCCGTCGAGGAGGGTGTACGCGGTGTCGACGCCCCGTGTGAAGCTCGCGGGGAGGCTCGGGAACCGGTCGGCGAGGGGGCGGAGGCCGCCGTCGGTGTGGAAGGTCTCGGCACCTCGGACGAACCCGAACTCGCCGTCGGGGAGCGGGTAGGCGGCGCTGATGGCGAGGGGCGACGCCGAGGCCGGGGACGCGAGCCCCACGGTCGTGCCCAGCGCCAGCGTGGCCGCTCCGCCGAGGACGCGCCTGCGATTCAGTTCGTGCATGCTGGGTCTCCTACTGAAGAGGCTTACGCAGAAAGGGAGTTCAGGGCGCGATCACGACGACGCGGAGGTAGTCCGAGCCGAAGTAGTCGTCGACGCGGGCCATGGTCACGGCCTGTACGCCGGTCGGGGCGCCCTGGAATCTGGGCTGCCAGTCGTGCCAACTGCCGTTGTCGTCCTGGTAGGTGCGGTACAGGACGCCGTGGGCGTCGAGGCCGAACGCCTCGATGAAGCCCCCGTTGACGGGCCCTCGGCCGATGACGGCGGACTGGAGTCCGGGAGGGCCGTCCATCGGGGTGAACGCGTACCAGCCCGCGTCCATCCGGGCCTGGTGCAGCGACCCGTCGACGCCGACGGCGAGGACCATCAGGTGCTCGTTGCCGTAGTCCAGGGTCCAGGCGATGTCCTGGATCTTCGGGGCGCCCATGAAGTCGGACTCCCACGGGCTCCAGGTCCCGGAGGTGTCGCGCGCGGTGTGGAAGAGGGTGCCGTCCTGGCCGATGCCGAAGACCTCGGCGGACGACACGGGCGACAGGGCGACGGTGACGGACTGGAGTCCGGTGGGGGCGCCGTTGAGGCCCGCGACCCAGCCCTGCCAGTGGGGGTCGCCGTCGTCGTCGTAGGTGAGCTGGTTCTGGTAGAGGACGCCGTCCAGGCCGACGGCGAAGAACTGGGAGACCGTCTCCTGCGGCGGGTAGGCCCCGCTGAACGCGGCGACGCAGCTCGCCTTGGGTGCGTCCATGAAGTCCGCCTGCCACGTCGACCAGCGGTCTCCGGTGCCCGGCACCTGCTGGTTGTAGTGGACGGTGCCGTCGTCGCCGACGGCGAACGCCTGGACGTACTGCATGCCGCCGGGGGCGACCGCGAGGGACCGCATCGTGAAGTCCTGGCCGCCGAACCTCGCCGTCCACCCCTTCGTCGTGCCGAGTTCGTTGTGGTGGCCGGTGCCGTCCGAACCGATCGCGAAGACGCCGACGTGGGCGAGGTCCTCGGTGATCGCGGTGACGGACCGGACGGCGGACGGCGCTCCGTCGAACCCGGCGACCCAGTCCTGCCAGTCGCCCGCCTCGTCCTGCGTGTTGAGGTACAGGTTGCCGTCGGGGCTGGCGTTGTTCGTCAGGACCTTGGAGGCGTAGCCGTGGACGCCGGTGTAGAGGTCCCAGCCGTCGGGGACGACGGTGGTCGTGTAGTCGCCGGTGCCGACGGCCGAGGTCATGAGGAGGCTGTGGAGGATCTTCCCGGTGCCCGGGTCGAGTTCGTACACGTACCCGTTGGAGCCGGCGAAGAGCCGTCCGGCGGCGGCGTTCACGGTCACCTTCGCGTAGACGCCGACGCCGCCGAGGCCGGTCGACCAGGACGCCTTCTGCCAGGTGTCGAGGTCGATCGCGTACGCGTAACCGTGCACTCCGGCGTACAGGTTGAAGCCGTCGGAGTCGATCTGTGTCGTGTAGCCGCCGATGCCGACCGTGGCGGCGACCAGCAGGCTGCCCAGGATCTTGCCGGTGCCGGGGTCGAGTTCGTACACGTAGCCGTTGCAGCCCGCGAAGAGGCGGCCGTCGTGGAGGAGGACGCTGGCGGGGACGTAGGCGAGGTTCCCGCCGACGGGGGTCGACCAGGCGGGCTGCTTCCAGTTGCCGAGGTCCACCGCGTAGACGTAACCGTGGACGCCGGCGTACAGGTTGGTGCCGTCGGTGGTGACCTGGGTGGTGTAGTCGCCGACACCCAGCGTGCTGCCGAGCAGGAGGGTGTTCTCGATGTCGCCGGTGTCCGGGGCGAGTTCGTACACGTAGCCGTTGGAGCCGGCGAAGAGGCTCTCGCCGTCGTTGGAGAGGGCGAGGTCGACGGGGTGATAGGAGCCCTTGCCGCCGAGGGGCACCTGTTGGGTCACCTCGAACTCGTCGAGGGAGAGGTAGTAGACGTAGCCGTGGGTGCCGCAGAAGAGGCTCGTGCCGTCCGAGGTGAGGGTGGCCGTGTAGTCGCCGACGCCCACGAGGTCGGTGAGGAGTCTCTGGTTGAGCAACTTGCCGGAGCCGGGGGCGAGTTCGTAGGCGTAGCCGTCGGAGGCCGCGAAGAGGCGTTTCTCGGAAAGAAGCAGTTCGACGGGGGCGTAGGTGAGGCTCTCGTTGGGCAGGCCCTGGGCCCAGACGCTGCCGAAGTTCTGGTCCTGCGAGACGACGCCGAGGCGGGGGCTGGCGAGGCCGACCAGGAGTTGCTTCAGGGTCTGGCCGAAGTCGCTGAACATGTCCTCGCAGGACGCCTTCTGGCCCGTGGCCCAGGACTTGAGGTCCGTCATCGAGGCGCTCGTGTCGCCCGCCCGGCTGGGGAAGCGGTCGCGGATCGACTGGACGGTGATGTCGGTGTCGCCCTGGGTGAGGAGGTCGAGGATCGCCTGCTGGGACTGCTGGGCGGCCGTACTGGTCGCCTCGACGCCGGCGGAGCCGCCCGCGCCGGTCAGGAGGGTGGCGTCGCCCCAGACGACGTACGGGGTCGGCTGCTGGACCGAACTGACGTACAGGGACGAGTCGTTGTAGTGGTTGTGCAGCATGGCCGAGCCGAGCTGGGCGACCGCGCCGGTCAGGAAGGTCAGGTAGTTCTGGTAGGTGCCGCCGAGACCGAGGCGGGTGTCGGCGACGAGGCCGCTGCCGAGGGCGCGACGGACGAGGGTGGCCGCCTCCTGGGAGGTCTGGGGGTCGTTGGAGGGGCCGTTGTACGCCGGGTCGTAGAGGCCGAGGCCCGCGAGGCCGGGTTGCTGGGCGGCGGTCATGTTCTTGATCTGGTCCCAGTCGGCGACCGGGAGGAGGTTCTGTCCGGCGGCCCACTCGATGAACCACTGCATGACGAGCGTCTTGTTGACGAGGTGTCCGGCGGCGAAGGAGTCCTGGAGGAAGTGGTCGGCGTACCCGTTGTACATGAGCGCCTGCCGGGCCAGTTCGGGGTCCCGCTTGTTCAGGTAGGAGCGCTGGGCGAGGTTGCGGGCGACGAGGTGGAAGGACTGCCAGCGGTACCAGGAGAACGGCGCGAAGTGGCAGGCGTTGCGGGCCAGCAGGCCCTGGTAGTGGTCCTCGCCGAGGAAGCCGAGCCCGGAGGTGAACTCGTCGAGGGAGGACGTCTCGACGATGTCGTTGATCAGGTCGAGTTTCCAGGGCGCGGAGGCGGCGTACGCGAACTCGTCGTTGGGCGCCGCACGGCCGGTCCGGATGCCGGTGAGCTGGTTGAAGCTCTCCTGGCGGATGCACTGGAGGATCCCGAGGAGGGTCTCCGTGGGGACGTCCCCGAAGGCGCCCGCGTTGGCGAGGTAGTCGGGCAGCGCGTTCAACTCGCCGTAGGTGACGAGGAGTCCGGCGTCGGGGCCGATGCGCAGGGTCCTGATGCCCAGCTTGAGGGCGTCGATGTCCTGTTCGGTGACCTTCTGCGGGGCGTCGCGCCACAGGTTCTGCAACTGAATCTGCGCGTCGAGGACAGCGCCCCGGTCGGGCGCGTTCGCGGTGATCGACAGCAGGTTCTTGGTGGGGGCGTCGCCGAGGATGCGGTGCTCGTAGGAGACGTGCCGCTGGATCGCCGGTGAGCCGCCGGGCGGTACGACGACCCGGGCCCCCTGCCGGGTGCGGCCCCCGGCGACGGCGTCGGCCCACCGGTCGGCCTGCCGCTCCCAGCGGTCGCCGGTTCTGCCGATGCCGGTACCGACCCCGCCGAGCGCCTGTTGGACGGCGTGCGCGGCCTCGTGCGCCAACAGCCGGAATCCCGCCGGGGTTTCGGGCCGGTAGGCGCCGTGCCGGAAGTACACGTGGGAGCCGCTGGTGAACGCGTCGGCGCCGAGCGCGCGGGCCCGGCGGTCGGCGTCCGGGCCGGTGTGGACGCGCAGGGCGGACAGGTCGGCGCGCAGACCGCGTTCGAGGCGGCGCAGGATCGGTGGGGGCGGGCTCTGTCCGGTGTCCGCTGTCGTCATCGGGCCTCCGTAGGTCGGTGGGTGGCGCCTCAGACGTTAGGGAGGGGCGGGGAAGGAAAAGCTGGCAGCTTTCTGTATCGGCAGGGCGCCCATGACTCAGGCTCTGACCTGCTCATTTGCCGGTCAGGCACCCATGCGACCGGCAGCGCTAGAGCGCCGTCGCCCTGTCGAGGAGACCCAGGGCCTGCACCTGCCCCTTGCGGTGGCCGGTGCCCCGGTGCACGGCGAGGGCCTCGCGGGCGTGGGTGGCGGCGGTGGTCCGGTCGCCGCGTTCGAGGGCGCCGCGTGCGAGGACGGTGAGCGCCTCTCCCTCGACGAGGACGTACTCGGTGCGGCGGGCGAGGGCCAGCGCCTCGCGGGCCTGGGCAAGGTCCGTCGGGACGGCGACGGACGCGAGGCCGAGGAGGGCGCGGGCCTCCTGGTCGTACGCGCCGCGCTCGCGGGCGAGTTTCAGGGCCTCCCGGTACGCCTCGGCGGCCCGGTCGCGCCGGTCGAGGGCGAGGAGCACCCCGCCGAGGGTGACGCGGGCGGCGGCGCGGAAGTATTCGTCGACGTCCTCGTCGCTCAACTCGACTGCTTTCAGGGCGAGTTCGAGGGCGCCGTCGGGGTCTCCGCTGTCGCGTCGGGCGGATGCCGTCAGGCGCAGGACGTACGCCTCGACCCCCGAATCGTTGCTGCGGCGGGCCATCCTCAGGGCTTTCGTGAACCGGCGTGCCGCCTTCTCCGGCTCGCCGAGGAGGTGCAGGGCGCGGCCGATGTTGGCCTGGCGGTGGATGCGGCTGTGCTCGGAGTCGAGGTCGGGCGGGAGGCGTTCGGCGCGCAGGAGGCAGTCCAGGGACTCGGTGAGCCGGCCGAGGTCGCGCAGGACGTTGCCGAGGTTGTCGAGGACGACGGGGTGTTCTCCGGCGAGGCCGCTGCGCCGGTCGAGTTCGGTGGCCGCCTCCAGGTGCCCGGCGCTGCGCCGGAGTTGTCCGCTGAGGCGGGTGACGGAGCTGAGGTTGGTGTGGGCGGTGGCGGCACCCTCGTACCACTCGGCGGACTCGGCGAGCGCGAGGAGCTGCTCGAAGTGGCCGGTGGCCCGGTCGGTGCGGCCCTGCTGCATGTGCGCGTGACCGAGCAGGTTGTGGACGGCGGCCTGCGCGAGCGGCTCCCCTGCCGTACGCGCCGCCGCGAGCGCGGCCTCGCCGACGGCGGGCCAGTCCACGGCGTGTTTGCGGGTCCACGCGTATCCGCGCAGGGCGTCGGCGAGCCACCAGGACGCGGGGTCGCCGTCGGCCGCCGCCTGGTGGACGGCCGCCGCCAGGTTGACGAGTTCGGTGTCGAGCCAGCGCATCGCGGAGGTCTCGTCGGGCAGGTCGAGGGGCGGGGGCCCGCCGAGCACCTTCTCGCGGATGCCCGGCAGGCGCTGCTTGCCCGGGTAGAGGAGGCGCGCGCAGTGGTCGACGGTGGCCAGCAGCCAGGCGTACAGGGCCCCGGCGGCGGCCGCACGGCTCCCGGCGGTCTCCTCCTGGGCGAGCCGTTCGGCGGCGTACAGGGCGATGAGGTCGTGGAAGCGGTAGCGGCCGGGCCGGTGTTCGCGCAGCAGGTGCGCGGCGGTGAGCCGGTCCAGTGTCCGGGCGGTCTCGGTGGCCGTGCGGCCCGTGACGGCGGCGACGGCGTCCCGGCCGGTCTCCGGGCCCGGTATCAGCGACAGCAGCCGGAAGGTCCGCCGCGCCTCGGGCTCCAGGGCGTGGTAGGAGAGGCCGAAGGCGTTGCGTACGGCGGTGCTGCGGTCGCCGGTGGCGGACAGGGCGGTGAGGCGGTCGCCGCCCCGGAGTTCGTCGGCCCGGTCGCGCAGGGTGTGGTGGGGGGTGTGGTCGAGGTTGGCGGCGGCGATGCGCAGGGCGAGGGGGAGGTGGCCGCAGGCGTGGGCGAGGTCGGCGGCGGCGTCGGGTTCGGCGGCGACGCGGGCCGCGCCGAGGGTGCGGACCAGCAGGAGCCGGGACTCGTCGGGGGTGAGGACGTCGACGCCGACGCGGTGGGCGCCGTCGCGGGCGGCGAGTCCGGCGAGCCGGTCGCGGCTGGTGACCAGGACCGCGCAGCCCGGTCCGCCGGGCAGCAGGGGGCGGATCTGCTCGGCGTCCACGGCGTTGTCGAGGACGACCAGCATCCGGCGTCCGGCGGCGAGGGTGCGGTACAGGTCGGCGGCGGCCTCGGGGGTGCCCGGGATGCGGTCGGGCGGGGTGCCGAGGGCCAGCAGGAACCGGGCCAGCGCCTCGGCGGGCCGCACCGGGGCCTGCTGCGCGTGCCCGCGCAGGTCCACGAAGAGCTGCCCGTCGGGGAAGCGTTCCCGCGCCCGGTGCGCCCAGTGCACAGCGAGCGCGGTCTTCCCCGCCCCGGCGGGCCCGGTGAGCCCGCCGAGGGCGCCGGTCTCGAACAGGGCATCCAGCCGGGCGAGTTCACCGGCGCGTCCGGTGAAGTGCGGGGCGTCGTAGGGCAGGAGCGCGGGCGTCTGGTGCCGCGTCGCCGGGCGCGGCGGCTTGCCGCGGACGACTTCGAGGTGGGCGTCCGCCAGTTCGGGCCCCGGCAGCACGCCGAGTTGGTCGTCGAGGCGGTCCTTCAGCGCCGCGTACAGGTGCAGCGCGGCGGCCTGCTGCCCGGACGCGGCGAGCGCCAGCATCAGCCGGGCGTGCACGCCTTCGTGGAGTTCCTCCAGGTCGGCGGTGCGCTGGAGTTCGGGTACGGCGTCCTGGGGGCGGCCGAGGGTGCGGGCCGCGTCGGCGTAGGACTGGACGAGGGTCAGGCGCAGGCGGGTCAGGGCGATCGCCGAGGGGTGTTCGCGCAGGGAGGACGGGGAGCCGTGGAGGACGGGGCCGCGCCACAGGCGTAACGCGGTCGCGGCCGCCTCGTACGCCTCGTGCGACGCGGTGAGGTCGCCGGGGTGGGTGGCGCGGGCGGTGAAGCGGGCCGCGTCCGACTGGTCGGGGGTGAGGGCGAGTTGGTAGCCGTCGCGGGTGCGGCGCAGGATCGCCGGGTCCTGCGGGTCGAGCAGGCGGCGCAGCCGGGTGACGTACGTGTGGACGAGGTTGAGGCAGGTGGCGGGTGGTGCGTCGGCCCACAGGACGTCCACGATCTCGTCGCGGGACACGGGCTTGCCGGGGTGCAGGGCCAGCAGGGCGAGCAGGGCGCGCTGTTTCGCCGTGCCGGGGTCCACGGGGTGGCCCGCCACGCGCAGGGTGAGCGGGCCGAGGACCGCCAGTTCGACGCGGGCCGTGTCCAGGGCGGCGAGCAGGCGGTGCACGGGGCGGCCGTACGGCCGGTGGGCGCGGCCGTTCTCGATCTCGCGGATGCTGCGGGTGCTGACCTGGGCCAGCTCCGCCAACTGGGGCTGGCTCAGGCCCCGTTCCCGCCGCCGGGAGCGGAGCCACGCCCCCAGTTCCTCAGGCGTGCGCTCCACCGTGTCCCGTCCCCAGCGTGCCTGGCCCGTGCCGGACGACGGCGCAGGTCAGTGGTCCTTCGCCGGGCGGGTGGTCGGTCCCGTCGGCGCGTTGGTCGACGGTACATCGCCGGCCCGGTGGCGGAGAGGCGGTTCTCGGCCAACGGGGGTCAGGGGGCGACCGGTTCGTACGCGCACCAGTCGAAGTGGACGGTGCCTTCGGCGGCGTACATGCCGATGACGCGGCCGGTGAAGCCGCCGGCGACCTCGGTGGAGAGGTAACGGCCGTCCAGGGCGGCGAGTTGTACGTACGTGCCGTCGGGGTTCTCGATGCCGAGGGTGACCGTGTCGGGGCCGGTGCGGGCGCCCCGGGGTTCGGGGGTGGTCGTCTCGATGCGCAGGACCAGCGGGCCGGGCGGGGTCGGGAGGGTCGCCACGACGGGGTTCAACGGGCCGATGCGGGCCCGGACTTGGACCTCGCCCCGGGTGGCCTCGATGGCGTAGTGGTGCTGTTCGTCGAGGCGGACCGCGAGGCCGCCGCGGCCCTCGGAGGGGTCGATGAGGGCGCGGGTGCGGGAGGCGGGGTGCTGTTGGCGGCGGCCGGTGAAGACGACGTCGGGGGCGTCGAGGGAGGTGCCTCGGGCGCGGAGGGTGAGCCAGCCGGGGCGGTCCTTGGTCGTGCAGTGGGTGGTGGGGCGGTCGCGGAGGGAGATCCAGTGGGGGGCGAGGCCGGGGTGGTCGAAGTCGTCGTGGGGCGGGTCGAGTTGGGTGGGGTGGAGTGCGGGGGTGTGGGTGTGGGGCGGTTCGGGGGTGGACCCGTCGGCGGGGGATGTGAAGTGGCCTGCGGAGCCGGCGGGTTCGCTCGCGGGAGCGGCGAGTTCGCCGACGACCGGCCAGCCGTCCTCCCACGTCACGGGCGCGAGGAACGTCTCGCGGCCCAGGACGTGCCAGCCGGGTGTGCCGCCGCCGGGGCGTACGCCGAGGAACACCATCCACCAGGTCCCGTCGGACGCCTGGACCAGGTCCGCGTGGCCCGTGTTCTGGACGGGGTCGTCGGTGCCCCGGTGCGTGAGGACCGGGTTCGCCGGGCACGGCTCGAAGGGGCCGTAGGGCGCGGGGGCCCGGGCGATGGAGACGGCGTGGCCGCGTTCCGTGCCGCCCTCGGCGATGAGGAGGTACCAGAAGTCGCCGACGTGGTAGAGGTGGGGCGCCTCGGGGGCCTTCGCGCCGGGGCCGCCGGACCAGACGCGGCGGACCGGGCCCAGGGTCTCGCCGGTGCGGGGGTCGATGCGGTACTGGCCGACGCCGGCGACCGTGCACCAGCAGGTGCCGTCGTCGTCCCAGGCGAGGTCGGGGTCGATGCCCTGGACGCCGGGCAGGAGGACCGGCTCGGACCAGGGGCCCGCCGGGTCGGTGGCGGTGACGATGAGGTTGCCGTCCGCGCTGACGTTCGTGACGATCAGCCAGAAGCGGCCGTCGTGGTGGCGGAGCGTGGGCGCGTAGATCCCGCCCGAGGAGGGCGAGTCGAGGGGCAGCCTCAGCTGGCTGGGCCGGTCGAGGGCGTTGCCGATGCGGGTCCAGTTCCGCAGGTCGCGGCTGTGGAAGAGGGGTACGCCGGGGAAGTACTCGAAGCTGGAGCAGGCGAGGTAGTAGTCGTCGCCGACCCGGCAGACGGTGGGGTCGGGGTGAAAGCCGGGGAGGACGGGGTGGGCGACCATGGGGTTCACGATCCCCAGGGACGGCCGGGGTTGGCAAGTGTCGTACCGCTGATCGGAAAACTTTCGTACGGGCCGTCGGGTCAGTTTCTCGGCGGTGCCGTGCTCTCCCGGACCGTCAGCCGGGTCGCGATCTCCACCCCCACCTGCGGCGCCTCCTCCCCGCGGCCCAGCAGCAGCGCCAACTCCGTTGCCGCCACCGCCATTTCGGTCAGCGGCTGGTGGACCGTCGTCAGGGGCGGGTCGACCCAGCCGACGACCGGCAGATCGTCGAACCCCACGACGCTGAGGTCCTCGGGGATCCGCAGGCCCGCTTCCCGCGCCGCCTGGTAGACGCCCAGTGCCTGGAGGTCGTTGGCGGTGAAGATCGCCGTGGGCCGGTCGGGCAGCGCGAGCAGGGCGCGGGCGGCTTCGTGGCCGTCCTCGCGGGTGAGCTGGGTGTGGACGACCAGGCCGGGGTCGTCGGGGAGTCCGGCCGCGCGCAGGGCGGAGCGGTGGCCGTCGAGGCGTGCGGCGCAGCACAGTTGGTCGCGGGGGCCGCCGATCATGGCGATGCGGCGGTGGCCGAGGGCGGTGAGGTGGCGGGTGGCCGCGCGTCCGCCGGACCAGTTGGTGGCGCCGACGAAGGGGACGTCGTCCGGGAGTTCGACGATCGGGTCGAAGACGACGAACGGGATGCCCTTGGCGGTGAGTTGGGCGCGTTCCGCCTCGGAGAGCTGGGCCACGGACAGGACGCAGTTGGGGCGCCGGGCGACCGTGTCGTCCCAGCCGGGGGTGGAGTCGTGCAGGCCGAAGCGGGAGACCATGAGGCCCACGCCGTGACGCCGGGCGACCTCCTCGACGCCCCGGATGATCTCGACGGCCCACATGTCCCTGAGCTCGCGGAAGACGAGTTCGACGACGTTGCTGCGGCCGGCGCCCGCCGGTTTGCGGTAGCGGTACTTGTCGACCAGGGCCTCGACGCGGGCGCGGGTGTCGGCGGAGACGCCGGACTTGCCGTTGATCACCTTGGAGACGGTCGGGACGGAGACGCCGGCCGACTCGGCGATGTAGGCGATGGTGACGGGGCGGGGGGTGTCGGGTGCGTGGTTCTCCAAGGTCGCCTTCCTCGTCGTCGTACCGGCATTCTCGCACCGGCTCTGGCCCGTTGTAGATCCCCGTGTTAGCTTCTCCGCCGCGTACGACGAAAGTTTTCCCGCACAGCCAGCGTTTCCTTCGCACCACTTTCCTGAGCGGCGGCCCGCCGAGAGCGGCCCGTGCCCCGGCAGGCCCCGCACCCCCACCGTCCGGAAGGTGCACATGGACTTCATCCGCCGGCGAACCCTGCCCCGGCTCGCGGCCCTCCTGCTGGCCCTCCTCCTGCTCCCCCTGATGCCGGCCACCGCGCACGCGGCCGACCCGCCGCCGCCCGCCTCCCCCGCCGCCCGCAGCGCGGTCGCGGCGATGCAGCCGGGCTGGAACCTCGGCAACACGTACGACGCGATCCCCGACGAGACGTCCTGGGGCAACCCGCCCGTCACCCGGGCCCTTCTCCAGCACGTCAAGTCGCAGGGTTTCCGCAGCATCAGACTCCCCGTCACCTGGAGCGGCCACCAGGGCGGCGCCCCCGGCTACACCATCGACCCCGTCTGGCTGGGCAAGGTCCGGCAGGTCGTCGACTGGGCGCTCGACGAGAACCTGTACGTGATGCTGAACATGCACCACGACTCGTGGATGTGGCTCAACACCCTGCCCACCGCCCACGACAGCGTGCTGGCCCGCTACACGGCGACCTGGACGCAGCTCGCCGCCGCGTTCCGGGACCGCTCGCCCCGGCTGGTGTTCGAGAGCGTCAACGAGCCGACGTTCACCGGTACTTCGGGCGACGACGAGAACTACCGGCTCCTCGCCGAGCTGAACCGCGCCTTCCACACGGTCGTCCGCGCGTCCGGCGGCGGCAACACGAACCGGCTGCTCGTCCTGCCGACCCTCTACACCAACTCCGACCAGGGCCGCCTGGACGCGCTCGCCGGGGAACTCACCGCGCTGCGCGACCCGATGATCGCGACGACGATCCACTTCTACGGCTGGTGGCCGTTCAGCGTGAACATCGCCGGGTACACGCGCTTCGACGTGACCTCGGAGCAGGATCTCACCGGGCAGTTCGACCGCGCGTACAACACGTTCACCGCGCACGGCGTGCCCGTCATCATCGGCGAGTACGCGCTCCTCGCCTACGACCACAACCGGCCCGGGATCATCGAACGCGGCGAGGTGCGCAAGTACTTCGAACTCCTCGGCAACTACGCGCGCGAACGCCAACTGACGACGATGCTGTGGGACGCGGGCCAGTTCCTGAACCGCAACACCCTCCAGTGGCGCGACCCCGAACTCTTCGCGCAGATCCGGTCGAGCTGGACGACCCGCTCCGGCACCGCCTCCACCGACCAGGTCTTCGTCCCCAAGTCGGCCCCGATCACGGCCCAGACCATCACCCTCAACCCCAACACGACCAACTTCCAGGGCCTGCGCGCCGGCTCCCGCAACCTCCTCCAGGGCCGCGACTACACCCTCACCGGCAACCAACTCACCCTCACGGCAACCGCCTTGACGGAGCTGGCGGGCAACCGCGCGTACGGCCTCAACGCCACCCTCCAGGCCCGCTTCTCCCGCGGCGTCCCCTGGCGCATCGACATCGTCACCTACGACACCCCGGTGCTCGCCGACTCCTCCGGAAACACCGGCGGTCTGACCATCCCCACCCAGTTCCGGGGCGACCAGCTCGCCACCATGGAGGCCAGGTACGACGACGGCACCAACGCGGGCCCGGCCAACTGGACCCCGTACCAGCAGTGGGACAGCGCCTTCACGGCGTACACGTCCGACTCCGTCAAGCTCACCGCCGACTTCGTCAACTCCCTGCGGGACAACGCCCGGGCGACGCTGACGTTCCACTTCTGGAGCGGCGCGACAATCACGTACCACGTCCTCAAGTCGGGAGGGACGGTGACCGGCACCGCCTGAGAGGGCGTCACAAAACCGGCAGCCGCTCCGCAGCGCCGGGGACGCGACGCTCTTCGAGCCAGAAGAGGTAGGCCCGCAGCTCCCCGGCCAACTCCCCGTCCAGGTAGCCGACATACGCGAGAGCGGCACCGGCCGTCCCCTGCCCGGACCTCTCGTCATCGGCCTCCCGCCCGGCCGCCGGTGTCCAGTGGAGCCGACCGGTGCAGCAGTTGGTAGGTCTGCACGTCGCAACATTAGGCCTCCCTTTCTCCCAACAGCCGTCACAGTCTCGGCGCGTGCCCTGTCATAGAGGTGTCGTCCGAGGTGAGGAGAGCTTCGTGGAGCAGCAAACGGCGTACGTGCTTGATCCCACAGGCGCGCGGCGGGAGGTCGAGCATCGGGTGTTACGGGAGCGGGGTGCGGTGACTCGGGTGGACGTTCTCGGGGTGGAGGTCTGGGCTGTGTCCGAACCCGCCCTGCTCAAGGCGTTGTTGACCAATCCTGATGTGTCGAAGGACGCTCGGGCGCACTGGCCCGAGTTCGGTGACGTGGTGGCTCGGTGGCCGCTTGCGTTGTGGGTGGCCGTCGAGAACATGTTCACCGCGTACGGGGGGAATCATCGGCGGCTGCGGCAGCTGGTCGCGCCGTCGTTCACGGGGTTCCGGATCCGGGCGCTGGTGCCGACCGTGGAGCGGATGGTCGGGGAGTTGGTCGGTGCGCTGCCGGTCGGGGGTGAGGTCGTGGATCTGCGGGAGCGGCTCGCGTATCCGTTGCCGATCGCGGTGATCAGTCATCTGCTCGGGGTTCCCGCGGCGCGGGCGAACGGGTTCCGTGAGGTCGTGGACGGGGTGTTCGACACGACGCTCACCTCGGAGCAGGCGCAGGCCAACACCGCGCTGCTGTACGAGAAGCTCGCGGAATTGGTCCGTACGAAGCGCGAGGCCCCCGGCGACGACCTCACCTCGCAGTTCATCGCGGCCCGTGACGACGACGGCACGGGTTTCACCGAGGACGAGTTGCTCGGGACGCTGGTGCTGATGCTGAGCGCGGGGTACGAGACGACGGTGAACGTCATCGACCAGGCGATCACGCTGCTGCTGACGCACCCGGACCAGCTGGCCCTGGTCCGTGCGGGCCGGTGCGGCTGGAAGGACGTCGTGGAGGAGACGCTCCGCCTGGAACCCGCGGTGACGCACCTGCCGTTGCGCTACGCCCTCAGGGACCTCGCACTGCCCGACGGCACGACGATCGCGAGGGGCGAGCCGATCCTCGCGTCGTACGGCGCGGCGAACCGTCACCCGGACCTGCACGGCACGGACGCGGACGTCTTCGACATCACGCGGGCCGACAAGGAGCACCTGGCGTTCGGTCACGGCGCGCACTTCTGTCTGGGCGCTCCGCTGGCCCGCCTGGAGGTGACGGAGGCCCTGCGTCAGCTGTTCGCCCGCTTCCCGGACGTCCGTCTCGCGGTCCCGCCGGACCAACTCCGCCCGCTGGCCTCGCTGATCAGCAACGGCCACCAGGAGCTCCCGGTGCACCTCGGGAACCCGGCGTAGGCCCCGGACCCGGCATCGGGACGTACTGATGACATTTCCTTCTTCGGAAGGTCTGTCGGACGTCACCCGCAACCAGCACAATCGGCCCATGACGATCACCGGGGGCGCGGCGCCGCCTCAGCACGACTCGCCGTTGGACCTCGTCCGGGGGGTGCTGACGGGCGGTGTCATCGGGGTGTCGCTGGCCGCGTTCGTCGTCGGGTGCATCCTCGAACGGGCACCGCTGATCGTCGGCTCGCTGGTCCTGCCGGCCCTCTACGGCCTGCTGGTCCTGCTCGCCGGGGCGCCGGGCCGGGCCCGGGACGCGGCGGTCGTCCCGCGTACGGCGCTCGCGGTGATCGAGAGCCGGGAGGCGGTCGGCGGGGAGACCAGCGATGTGCCGGTGAAGTTCGAGGTCTCGGTCGTGCCGGACGACGCGCCGGCGTGGCGGGTGCGGTTCCGGCAGGACGTCAACCTCGCCGAGCTGCCCGACTACCGGCCGGGCGGCGTCGTGGTGGTGTCGTATCCGCCGGACCGGCCGTGGAAGGTGCGGATCGTGAGGCGGCCGACGCCTCAGTGGGAGGAGCGGGCGGCGACGGCCCGGCTGGACTCGGTGCCGGGCCCCGTGCTGGAGAGCAACCCCAGGGACGGGTGCGCGGTCGGTCTCATGACGCTGATCGCGCTGCTGGTGGGGGCGGGGGTCGTGGTGTACGGGTTCCGGGGGGACCTGTTCGACTCCGACTCCCCCGCGAAGCCGACGACGTCGTCCTCGTCGTCCTCCTCGTCGACGACGTCGACCGTCACGACCTCGACGGGCACCGTCGCCCTCGGTCCGAATCAGTCGATGCTCGACCCCGGCCAACTGCGCCGGTCGGTCGAGTCGCTGGATCAGGGGAACCACCGCAAGGCGATCACCGTCGTCGTACAGGAACGGCTGCTGACGGTCGTCTACTCCCCCGGTTCCCCCAGTGACAGTGCCGCCGGGTTCGATCCCCGGTCCCTGCCCTTCGACCGCGTCCCCGCGCTGGTCGAGGAGGCGGGGTCCGGGCTCGGCTCGCCGCGTACCTGGCAGCTCACGGCCGAGGGCGTCACCGGTTCGGTCACGCTCAAGGTCACGGCGACCGGGAGCGGGGGCACGAACTCGCTGGAGGCGGACGGGAAGGGCGAGGTCGTACGGTGAGGGAGGGCGTATGGGCGGGTATCTGACGTGGTGGTGCGCGGTGCTGGGCGTGCTCGCGCTGGCCGGGTACGGCAGGTCGCTGGCCGGAGTGACCAAGGCGCAGCGGACGGTCCGGACGACGGGGCGGATCGAGCGGGTCAGGGAGCCGCGGCACGGGGGTTCGCGCCGGGACGGGGTGTCCGTCGTCGTCTCCTACGTGGAGCCGGAGACCGGCGAGTCGGTCACCGTCACGAACGAGGGCGAGCGCGGGGACATGATCACGGCGGCGTGGGAGGGCCGGGAGATCGAGGTCAGCCATCCGCGCGGCAGGCCGCACGCGTACCGCTTCTCCAGTGCTCCCACGGATCCCGGCCGGGGCCTGGGCTGGCCGAACTTCGCGGTGTTCCTGATCTACGCCGGGGCGGTGGTGTACCTCGCGGTCGACCGCGCGTGGCCCTGGGCCCTGGTCGGGTTCTGCGGTCTGTGGGCGGTGATGGGTCTGGCGTACGTTCCTGACGCTGTCCGCGCGAGCGCGCGCCGTGTGGAGCGGCTGGCCCTGATGGTCGCCGTGCCGGGCAAGGTGACCGCGGTCCTCAAGGACGTCAGCGAGGACTCCGAGGGCGGCACCATGACCACGATCACGCCGGTCGTCACCTTCACGACCTTCGACGGCCAGACGGTCACGGCCCACTGCACGTCCGGCATCTCGAAACCCGCCACCGCGTACGGCCGTGACGTCACCGTCCACTACACCCCCGCGGACCCCGCCGACTTCACCCTCGACCTCGCGGCCGCACGCCGGTCGGAGAAGCGGGAAGTGCCGTTCGTCCTCCTCGTGTTCGCCGTGCTGGCGGGGGCGACGGCGACGGGAGTGGTCCTGCTGGTCTGAGGTACGTTCACCCGCATGGAACCACTGACGTTCGACTACGACTACCTCCATCTCCGTGTGGACCGGGGGATCTTCGAGCAGTTCTCCCTGGCGACCCCGGCCGACAGCTTCCGGATCCCGCTGCGCTGGCTCGGGGCGACCATCCTCTACAAGAAGCCGGCCAAGCCGGGGAAGTTGTACATCGGTTCCGTCCGCGATCCCGGCGCAGCGCTCTACGGCACCGACCGGCAAGCGTTCTGGTACTCGACCTCGCCGTCCTTCGAGATCCCGCCCGCCGACGAGGCGTTGTTCCGGGCGTACTTCAGCGAGGTGGCGGCGCTCGCGGACCGGCGGGTCGTCACGGGGTGAGGAGGGGCAGGGCCTCGAAGCGGTGGTCCTGCCAGAGGCGGCGTGAGGTCTCCAAGGGGTAGGGGGTGACGGCCGGGTCCGTGTCGAAGACGCGGGTGAGGCGGCGTTCCGTGTCGTAGGGCTGCCAGCCGGGGTCGCCGGTCGTCGCGAAGGACGTCCAGGCGGTGCGGAGTTGGGCGGTGAGGAGGCGGGCGGCGGGCGCGTGGTCGGGACCGATGGCGGCGGGGCCGAGGTGGGCGTCGTAGGTGCCGAACAGGAGCGGGCCGTCGAGGCCGTGGCAGGCGCGCAGGAGGCCGTCCATGCCGGGGGACTGCCAGGCGAGGTCGTACAGGTAGGCCGTACCGCCGCCCTTCGTCTGGGCCTCGGCGAGGTGCTGGACCGGCATGCGGAACAACCAGTCGGACTGGACCTGTTCGAAGAGGTCCTCGGCGCCGAGGTCGGGGAAGGCGGCGCGGTAGGCGTCGGGGTCGGGGGCGAAGCGGCGTACGGTCTCGGCCGCGAGGTCGTCGGTGACCTTGCCGAAGAGGCCGCCGAGGAGGAGGAACGTGCGCCATTCGTCGCGGTTGTGGCCGACGATCAGGTCGATGTCGCGTCCGGCGCCGTCCGCGAGTCCCTGCCAGGGGGTGACGGGAAGGATCTCGCCGTCGACGACGGGTGAGTAGAGGCTGAGGGTGTGGGCGAAGGCACCCCAGCGGTCCTCGTAGAGGCGCATCTTCTGCTCGACGGCGTGTCCGGTCGCGGGGAGTTCGCGGGGGTCGACGGCGGCGAGGTCGCCGCCCGCCTCGGTGGTGAGGGCCGTGCCGATGTCGCGGGCGAGGGCGGCGGACAGGTACGTGCCCGGCAGGCTCTGGCCGACGGCTCGCCGGAAGAGTCCGGCGGCGCTCGGCATGACCATGAGGGCGGCGACGGACCCTGCGCCGGCGGAGTCGCCGAGGATCGTCACCCGGTCGGGGTCGCCGCCGAACCCGGCGATGTTGTCGCGCACCCACTCCAGGGCGGCGACCTGGTCGAGGAGGCCCCGGTTGGCGGGGGCACCTTCGATGTGCGCGAACCCCTCCGCGCCGAGGCGGTAGTTGAGGGACACGAACACGACGTCGCCGTCGCGGACGATGTGCTGGGCGTCGTAGCCGGGGCTGCCGGAGACGCCCGTCTTGTAGGCGCCGCCGTGGATCCACACCATCACGGGGCGGCGGGCCGCGGGGTCGGGGGCGGGGGTCCACACGTTCACCGTGAGCCAGTCGTCGCCGGTTTCGGCGAAGATGCCGGTGGCGGCGGACCGGGCGGCCATGCTCGGGTCCTGCGGGGCGGGCGGTCCGAAGGAGGCCGCGTCGCGGGTGCCGGTCCAGGGGAGCGGGGGGCGGGGGGCCTGGAAGCGGAGTTCGCCGAGCGGGGGCCGGGCGTAGGGGATGCCTCGGAAGACGGCGAGTCCGGATTCGGTCCGGCCTCGGACGGGGCCGGAGGTGGTGCGGACTTCGGGGAACAGGGGATCGGGCACGGGAGAGGTCCCTTCGGTAAGCCTTTCGATTTAACAGTTGCCTAGTTTTTGACATCTGTCTACTCTCGGTCCCATGCAAGACCGCCGCGTCCTCCGCAACCGCGCCGCCCTGATGACCGCCGCCGTCCAGCTGGTCACCGAGCGCGGCACCACCGCGCTCCCGGTCGCGGACCTCTCGGACGCCGCCGGGGTCAGCCGCCAGCTCGTGTATCTCCAGTTCGGCGACCGCGACGGCCTCCTCGTCGCGGCGGCGGCCGACCTCGTCGAGCGGGAGGTCCTCCCCGAGGTGGGCGACGAGAGCGCCCCGCACGCCGTACGCATGCTCACCCTGGCCCGGCACTTCGCCCGGCACCGCCCCTTCTACCGGGCCCTGCTCACCGGCTCCTGCGCCTTCCCCATGGCCCGCGCCCTCAACCGCCTCTTCGCGAGCCTCATCAGCACGGACGGCCTGCGGGAAGCGTTCGGCGACCTGGACGCGACGACCGCCGACGACATCAAGTCCTTCATCACCGGCGGCACCGGCACGATCGTCAACGACTGGATCATCGACGCACCCGACCCCCTCGACCCCGAGGAGCTGGCGAACCGCCTGCTGCACCTCACCACCCTCCTCAGGAGGTCCCCCCGATGAACCTCACCAGCCACCTGGTCCAGCGCGCCCTGCGCCTCCCCCCGCCCCGCACCCGCGACCTCACGGTCACCCGCGACCTGCGCGTCCCGATGCGCGACGGCGCGACCCTGCTCGCCGACCACTGGCACCCGGCGGGCACCTCCGGCCTCCCGACGGCCCTCATCCGCGCCCCCTACGGCCGCGCGGGCCTCTTCGGCACCTCGATGGCCCGCCCGCTCGCCGAGCGCGGCTTCCAGGTCCTCGTCCAGAGCACCCGGGGCACCTTCGGCTCCGACGGCCCCTTCGACCCGCTGCGCCGCGAACGCGAGGACGGCCTCGACACCCTCGACTGGGTGATCGGGCAGCCCTGGTTCGGCGAGTCGATGATCCTGTACGGCCCGAGCTACCTCGGCTTCGTCCAGTGGGCGGTGGCCGACGCCCTGCCGCCGCAGGTCAAGGCGATGATCCCGCTGGTCACCGAGTCGGCGCTCACCCTGGAGTTCCTGCGCGCGGACGGCTTCTCCCTGGAGGCCCCGTTCGGCTGGGGCGTCCAGGTCGCCGGGCAGGAGCGCCGGTTCGCGATGCCGCGCATGATGCTCGGCGGGAAGAAACTCCGACGCGCCCTGCACACCCTGCCGTTGAACAAGGCCGACCACGCGGCGATCGGCCGCCGCTACGACTACCTCCAGGACATCCTCGCCCACGACTCCGACTCCCCGTTCTGGCACGCCCTCGACCACCGGGACCGGGTGGCGGACGTCCCCGTGCCCGTGAGCAGCGTCGGCGGCTGGTACGACATCTTCCTCCCCGGCCAACTCCGCGATTTCCAGGCGCTCCAGGGCTCCGGCCACCGCCTCACCGTCGGCCCCTGGACGCACACCTCGCCCGGCATGGGCCCGGTGGGCTTCGGCGAGGCCCTCGGCTTCGGCCTGGACCTCGCCGAGGGCCGCCAACCGGCCGAGCGGGCGCCGGTGCGGCTGTACGTCATGGGCTCGGGCGAGTGGCGCGACTTCCCGGCCTGGCCGCCCCCGGGGTCCACACCCCGGCGCCTGCACCTCCAGGCGGACAGCGCCCTCGCCTGGGAGCCGCCGGGCGACACGAAGCCCGACGGCTACCGGTACGACCCCGGCGACCCGACGCCCGCTGTCGGCGGGGTACGGCTCGGGTTCGGCGTCACGTCCGGCGCCGTCGACCAGGCGCCCCTGGAATCCCGGGCGGACGTCCTGACGTACACAACTCCCGTGCTGGAAACGGACGTCGAGGTGATCGGCGAGGTCGGCGCGGAGATCTGGTTCCGGTCCAGCCTGCCCTACGCGGACGTCTTCGTACGGCTCTGCGACGTCGACGCCGAGGGACGGTCCTCCAACGTCTGTGACGGGCTGGCCGGGTTGACGGGGGCCGATGAACTCACGTGTGCGCGGGTGGGGTTGTGGCCGACGGCGTACCGGTTCCGGGCCGGGCACCGGATCCGGGTGCAGGTGTCCAGCGGGTCCTTCCCGCGTTTCAACCGCAATCCGGGGACCGGTGAACCCCGGGCCACCGCACGGGCGTTGCGCGTCGCCGACCAGCTCGTCTTCCACGATCCGGAACGTCCGTCGGCCGTCGTTCTGCCGGTGATGCCCCTTTCCAGCGAGGGTTCTCCGGGTTAGCGTTCCTCCCGTGGATCAAGAACGGCGTTTCGACCACTGCCCCTGGCTGTTCCCGGCGGAGGCCGACGACGAGGAGCGTGCCGCCCAGCGCGAGCGGCAGGCCGGGATCGGCGGGGACACGGTGGTCGGGGAGCGGTGTTACGTCGCCGGGTCGGCGGCCGTGTTCCCCGACCGGCTGCGGCTCGGCGACGACTCGTACATCGCCGCGCACGCCTATGTCACCGGGGAGTTGACGACCGGCTCGGACTGCACGGTCAACCCGTACGCGACGGTGCGGGGAAACGTCGTCCTCGGAAACGGGGTGCGGATCGGGGCGCACACGTCGCTGCTCGGCTTCAACCACTCCATGGCGCCCGACCGGCCGGTGTTCCGGCAGCCGCTGACCAGCCGGGGGATCACCGTCGGGGACGACGTGTGGATCGGGTCGCACGTCGTCGTGGTGGACGGAGTGAGCATCGGGGATCACTGCGTCGTCGGGGCCGGGGCGGTGGTGACGAAGGATCTGCCGGCGTGGACGATGGCGGCGGGGAATCCGGCGCGGCCGCTGCGAGATCGGCGGGATGCGAAAACGGCGGAGGTGAAGGGGACTGCTGTCGAGGGGGCCTCGCAGGGGGTTGTGAACGGGGTCGCGCAAAGAGCCGCGCCGGGCGTTTCTCAGGCCGACCCGCTCGCCCGGTTCGCCGACACCGTTCGCGCTCAGGCCGCCGACGTCATCGGACGCTGCTGGGACGGCGGCCGGTACGTCGACCGGCCCGGGGCCGCGCCCACGTTGCGCGCGCACTGCGACGCCGTGGAGATCGCGGATCTGCTGCTGGGGTCGGTGCCGGAGCAGTTGACGGTGGAGGAGCACGTCGAGCGGCTCGCCGGGGCGCAGGATCCGGTGACGGGGCTCGTGCCCGAACTGGGTGAGGCCGTGCCGGTGCCCGAGGCGGACGGGTTCGTCGGGGACGGTTCCGCGCTGTACCACGTACTGTCCGTGGGGTACGCGCTCGACCTGCTGGGGTCCGCCTTCCCCCAACCGGTGCGCGGTGTACAGGACATGACGGCCAGTCAACTCACCGAGCGTCTCGACGGGTTGCCGTGGCGGGACGGCGCGTGGGGTGCCGGCGCGTGGATCGACGCGTGGGCCACGGCCGCGCACTGGAACATACGTCGGCATGACGGCGTTCGACCCGGCTCTCTGGAGGCCCTGTTCGGCTGGCTCCTCACCCGCGCCGATCCGTGGACCGGCATGTGGGGCACCCCCTCCCCCGACACCGGGCGGCTCCAGGTGGTGAACGGCTACTACCGGCTCACCCGGGGTTCCTTCGCCCAGTTCGGTCTGCCGGTGCCGCATGCGGAGCGGGTCGTGGACGCGGTCCTCGACCACTCCCGCGATCCCCGCCACTTCGGCCCCGGCCGGGACAACGCGTGCAACGTCCTGGACGTCGCCCACCCGTTGTGGCTGTGCGCCCGCCAACTCGACGGCTACCGCTCGGCGGACGTACGCGCCTGGGCGGGCCGTCAGCTCGACGCGGTCCTCCCCCGCTGGCGGGACGGCGAGGGCTTCGCGTTCGCCGCCTCGGACCCCGGCCTCCAGGGCACGGAGATGTGGCTCGCGATCATCTGGTACCTCGCCGACCTGACGGGCCGCGCCGACACCCTCGGCTACCGCCCGCGCGGCGTCCACCGCCCCGAACCCGCTGGAGCACCGCGATGAACCAAGAGGCCGAGAACGTCCGCCGGGCGTGGGGCCGCGTCACCGGCTGGCTCGGCGAGCACGCTCCCCGCAACGCCGCGTCCCTGCGCCCTCCGGCCCGCCCGAAGGAGATCAGCGACGCCGAGGAACTGCTCGGCGTGCGCTTCCCGCAGGAGCTGTGGACGTGGCTGCTCACCAACGACGGCGTCCGCATGGCCGACAGGCACCTCGCCGAGCGGGACGGCAGGTTCCTGTCCTCCGGCTGGCATCTCCTGTCCCTGGAGCAGATGGTGAGGGTCCATCAGACGCGTTCCGGGTACGAGGAGATGGAGCCGTCCCCCGACCCGGACCCCTCGTGCCTGACCTGGCACCGTGACTGGATCCCGCTCGCCGTGGAGACCGACTGGCTCTACGGCGACTTCCTCGACACCGCCACGGGCAAGGTGGGCGACTGGAGCAACGGCGACCTGAACCGCTTCGGCGTCCACGACTCGCTGGCCGCCTACTTCCACTCCCTCGCGGACGGGATGCGCGACTACGGCAAGGTCGAGGACGGCCGCCTGGAGTGGTGAGGTCAGCTGTAGAAGTTCTTGTCCCAGCGGTGCTTCGCGAGGAGCGTCAACTGTTCGGCGGTCAGCGGGGGTTGCCCGGAGATCGCCGCGTTGCGCTCGACGTTGGCCAGTGAGCGCATCCCGACGATGACCGTGGACACGCCCTGCCCGGCGAGCGCGAACCGCAGGGCGACGGAGGGGAGTTCGGCGGTCTCGATCCCCAACTCGGCGACCAGCGCGTCCACTCGGCCCGCGACCTGCGCCGGGCGCTCCTCCCGGAAGTACCAGTTGCGCCAGTCGCCCTCGGGGAAGGCGACGCCGGGCCGGACCGTGCCGGTGAGCGCGCCCTCGTCCAGGGCCACGCGGACGATCACGCCGACGCCGTACTCCTCGCAGGCGGGCAACAGGGCGTCCGCCGGGGCCTGTTCGAAGATGTTGTAGATGACCTGGACGGTGTCGAGGACGCCGGTGCGCAGGACGGTGAGGACGTTCTCCGGCTGGTGGTCCTTCACCGAGATCCCGAAGTGCCGGATCTTTCCCTCCTGTTTGAGCGCGGCGACGGTCTCCAGGAGGTCGCCGCGCCCGGTCCACTCGTCCTCCCACGTGTGGAGTTGCAGCAGGTCGACGTGGTCGCGGCCGAGTTCGCGCAGGCTCGTCTCCAGGCTCTCCCGCAGATGCGCGCCGGGGAAGGTCTCCATGGGGTCGAGCCCGCTGGCCGCGAGGGGCACCGGCACCTTGGGGCCCGCCTTGGTCGCCACGTACACGTCGTCTCCGGGACGCTCCCGCAGCGCGCGTCCGACGACCCGTTCGCTGCGGTCGTACGCCCTGGCCGTGTCGATGAACGTGACGCCCAGGTCGAGCGCGCGGTGCAGGGCGCGGACGCCGGAGTCGTCGTCGGCGCCGACCCAGGCGCCCTGGCCCAGGCCCCAGGCGCCGTAGCCGATCTCCGACACGGTCGGGCCGGTGCGGCCGAGTTCGCGGTTGCGCATGTGCTGTCCAGAGTCCGTGTGCCGACGTGTTGCGACGACCGTACCGGGCCCACGACCGGCTCACCATCCGGAGACGATCACCGAAAATTTCAGTCGCCCGCCTCGACGTCGCGCACGGGAACAGCACAGCGGCGCGTACGGGTCGAGGCGCGGATGTTGAGTTCGACGGGCAGGTCACGGACCGTGCCCGGCGGGGTGTCGCCCGAGAGGATCTCGCAGAGCAGGCGCCCGCATGCGGCGCCCACGGCCCGCGGCCTAAGGTCGACCGCGGTGATCGGGGGCTCCGCCGTCCGCATCGCGGAACTGTCGGCGCAGGAGGCGAGGAGCAGGTCGTGCCCCACGCGCCGTCCCGCCGCCCGGAGTTCGGGCAGGACGGCCGCCGCCGCGCCGTCCGCCGCGCACACGACGGCGTCGATGCCGGGTGTCTCGGCGAGCAGTTCGCGCACGACGGCCCGCAGGACGTCCGGCGGTGAGCCCGAGAGGGCGCTGCGGACGAGGTGGGGCAGGCCGTGGGCCTCGGACCAGCGGGCGTGCGCCGACCGGAGGGTGGTGGACCGGTCGGAGGTGGTGTCGGAGGCGATGAACGCCGGGCGGCGGGCGCCGTTCGCACGGAGGTGGTCGAGGAGTTCCGTCATCGACGTCTCGTGGTCGGGCCGGACGACGCCGGTGGGCTGCCGGTCGCCGACGTGGCGTTCGGCGGTGACGACGGGCAGGCCGCTGTTCATGAGCTGCTCGACGACCGGGTCCTCGGTGACCGGGTCGCACAGGACCACGCCGTCGGCCTGCGGGACCGTGCCCCGGTGCGGGAGGTGGCCGGACGGCAGCAGGGTGACGTTCAGCCCCGCGCGCGCCGCCTGTTCCGTGACGCCGAACACGAACGGCATGGAGTACTCGGCGCTCGTCAGGGACTCCGGGACGTGCAGCGCGATCGTCCCGGTGACCGAGGTCCGCAGGCTGCGCGCGCTGCGGTTCGGCGCGTATCCGAGGCGTTCGGCGGCGGCCAGCACCGCCCTGCGGGTGGGCTCCGAGACGCGGCCGTGGCCGCGCAGGGCGTCCGAGGCGGTCGTCTTGGAGACGCGTGCCTCGCGGGCGACGTCGGTGATGGTGGCGGGCGTCCTCCTCACCACCCGTGCGTGAGGACGTCGTCGAGCGCCGCGACGAACACGTCGGCGTCGTCCCGCGTCAGACAGAGCGGCGGCTTGATCTTCAGCACGCACTGCCGGTCCGACGTCGGCTGCATGATCACCCCGAGTTCGCGCAGGCGCTCGCAGATCGCGGCGGTCTCCTCGGTGGCCGGCTCCAGCGTCGTACGGTCGCGGACGAACTCCACGCCCAGGTACAGCCCGGAGCCGTGGACGGCGCCGATCAGCTCGTGCCGTCCGGCGAGTTGCTGGAGCCGTTCCTTCAAGTACCCGCCGACGTCAAGGGCGTTGGCCTGGAGGCCCTCGTCCCGCAGCGCGTCCAGGACGGCGAGGCCGACCACCGAGCTGACGGGGCTGCCGCCCGCCGAGGAGAAGAAGTAGCCCTGCGTGCGGTAGGCGTCGGCGATCTCGCGGCGCGTGACGACCGCGCCGAGGGGGTGCCCGTTGCCCATCGCCTTCGCGACGGTGACGATGTCCGGTACGACGCCCTGCTGCTCGAAGCCCCAGAAGTGGGTGCCGAGCCTGCCGTAGCCGACCTGGACCTCGTCGGCGATGCACAGGCCGCCGGCCGCGCGGACCGCCTCGTAGACCTGCTTCAAGTAGCCGTCGGGCAGGGGCATGCCGCCCGCGTTGCCGTAGAAGGCTTCGCAGATGAACGCGCCGGGTCCGATCCCGGCGATCCTCGCGGCGGCCTCCGGGGCGTACCGGTGTGCGTCCTCGCCCCGGTGACGGCCCCGGTAGGAGTTGGGAGCCGCGATCGTGTGGACCCAACTCGGGCGTGAGGTCAGGGCGTTGGGGTTGTCGGCGATCGAGGTGGAGACGGCGTCGCTCGCGAACGTCCAGCCGTGGTACGCCTCTTCGACGGCGACGGTGTCCTGTCTGCCGGTTGCCGCCCAGGCGAGCCTGAGGGCGAGGTCGACCGCTTCGGAGCCGCTGTTCACCAGGAACACCGTGTCGAGTTCCTCGGGGAGCAACTCCGTGAGGCGTTCGGAGAGTTCGACCACGGAGGCGTAGTGGAAGCGGGAGTTGGTGTTGAGCTTGCGCCACTGGTTGTGGACGGCGTCGGCGAGGGCGGGATGTCCGTGGCCCAGGATGGTGACGTTGTTGAGCATGTCGAGGTAGGGGCGGGCCTCGGTGTCGAAGAGGTGGTGGCGCCAGCCTCGCTCGATGCGGGGTGGGGTGGTGTAGTAGTGCTCCTGGACGGGGGCGAAGGCATGGGTGCGGCGGGCCAGGAGGGTCGTGTCGGGGTGTTCGGGGTGGGGGGTGGCGAGCAGCAGGAGGGGGGCGGGGTCGGGGCACAACGTCAGCCAGGCGGGGGCGAGTTCGGCAGGGGCGAAGCGGGGTGGGGTGCCCTCGGGGAGGGTGCTCAGCTGCACGTGGAGGTGTCGTGAAGCGGTTCCGAGGAGTTCCCCGGCCTCCACCGGGCCCGGTTCGCGGTCGACGCCGTTCAGGAAGAGGGCGGGACCGTCGCCGGTGAGCTTGACGCCGTCCGCCGTGCGCGTGACCGTGCCCGCCCAGGGCGCCCGTACCTCCGACTCCCCTTCCAGGTACACGTCGACACCGAGCGCGCACGTGTCCCCGCCGGCCCGCGTCAGCCGGAACTCCCCGTGCCGGGTCAGCGCGTCCCCGTCGGCGAGCCGCGCCTCGACGCCGGGTTCGCGCCAGCGCCCGCCGTGCAACTCGTCGCTGTGCACGGAGAGATCGAGCACCCGCACATCGTCCGGCAGTCCCGGCAGCAGCCGCTCTCCCGTCACCGCCCCGGCCTCCGCCCCCTCCACCAGCAGCGCCGTCATCACCTCCACCGGCACCGACACCGCCGCCTCGAACATCGCCCACTCCCGGTCGAGCGCGGCCGACGCGTACGCGTTGCCCGGGTCCTGCGCCGCGTCGTACTGCCCGCTCACCACCAGCACGCCGGCCCGCAGCACCACGAGCGGCCACAGGACCGTCAACTCGACGTCGGACAGCGGCCGTTGTGCGCGGAACGCCTCCACGGCGGGCAGTACCGACACCGGCCCAGCGCCATGGTGGTGCAGCACCGACGCACAGGTCACCGCCAGTTCCGACACCGCCCAGCCCGGCCCCAGGTCGCCGAAGTCGATGACCCCGACCGGCATCGGACGGCCGTCCGCGCCCGTGTCGCAGACGACGTTGTTGTCCGTGAGGTCGCCGTGGATCACCTGCACCGGAAGGTGCTCGGCGTACGGCTCGACCACGGCCCAGGCGGCCCGCGCCGCGGCGAGGACCCGTGCGGCGCGTTCCTGGTCGGCCATGCGTGGGGCGAGCGCCTCGATCACCTCGGCGGCGTACGACAGGTCCCACAGCCGTCCCGACTCCGGTTCGACCGGACCGGCGGGGGCGAGCGTCCGCACGACGCGCCCCGCGAGGTCGCCGAGGCGGGCGACCACCGCGGGGGCGAGGTAGCGGCTGTCCATGATGGGCTCGCCGGGGACGTAGTCGAGGAGCCGGCAGGCGAGCCGCTCCTCCCCCGCCGGCAGCCACTGGATGACGTCCCCGTCGGCACCGGCGCGTGCCCGGGGCAGCCGTACGTCCGGCAGTGCCCGCGCCAGCCGCTCGACGACCTCGCACTGGGCGCGCAGCGCGCCGACCGCCGTCGCCGGGTTCGCGATCTTCAGGACGTGCGCGCCGACCCGGTAGTTGCGGTCCTGCTGGCTGCCGAGGTCGCGCAAGTCTCCCTGGACGCCGAACCGTTGGGCGAGCAGCGCGGTGATCGCCGGCTCGTCGACCGTGGGCATGGGGCGGACCAGCCAGTCCTCGTCGGGGAGGGTCATGGAGTGCTCCACTTCTGCGCACACCCCCGTGCCGGAACGTTCCGGCAACGGTAGGACCGCCATCGACCGGCGTCAATGTCATCAACGACTGTCAGCGGGAGCCGGCGTGAGGGTGCGTGCCTCGTCGAGGAGCCGGGCGTCCGTGAAGGCGTGGGTGACGCGGGTCAGCCAGGCCGCCTCGGCCTCGACGGTCTCCAGGCCGGCGGCGGGCGCCGGGTAGGCGGGGGTCGTGCCGGGCGGCCGTCCGCTGCGCTTGTGTGCCAGCGCCGCGGCGAGGAGCGCCGCTTCGAGGACGGCCTCGCGGTCGTCGGAACCGGAGGCCGCCTCGGTGGCCCAGGCGAGGGCCTCGGGGCGGTGGTAGGGGCGCAGCGCGAGGCTGCCGTCGCGGATCTCGATGACCCGGCGGTAGAGGGCGAACTCCGCCTGCCGCAAGGGGGGCCGGTGGTGGGGGGCGAGGGCGATCTCGGGGAGTTCCGCGTACAGCGCGGACCACAGGGGGTCCAGTGCCCGGTGGGCCCGGCGGGCGCGCAGCCAGCGGGCCGGGGCCGCCCAGAGGGTGGCGGTCGCGCCGGCCGTGGCGAGGACGGCCGTGATCATGCCGAGGGTCGTGGAGACCAGGTCCTCGCCGGCCGCCTGGCCGCCGTGCGCGAGGTTCGCGGCGACGTCGTCGAGGGCCCACAGCGCCCAGAGCGCGCCGGTGGCCGTGGAGAGGGTCGCGAGGAGGAGCCCCGTACGCAGGGAGCCCGGGCGGATGCCGCGGGTGCGGGCCAGGAGGGTGCGGGCCATGACGTGCAGGCACCAGCAGACGTACCCGGCGAAGAGCGCGTTGTACGCGGCGAGCAGCCAGGCGCGGCCGGGGGCGGGGGTGACCGCCGTGTCGGTGACGGTGACGTGCGCGGTGAGGAACAGGCCGATGCCGAGGGCCTGGACGAGGAGCGCCGTGCGGATCCGGCGGCGGCGCAGGGCCGGTTCGGGGGCTGCCGAGTCGAGGGCGGGGGCGATGAGGGTGAGGAAGGAGACCGCCGCCGTGTTCAGCTGGTAGGGCAGGAGGATCTCGGCGGTCGGGCGGTCCAACAGGCCGGTGACGGCGGGGGCGTTGAGGAGGATCGCCGTGCCGGCGCACAGCGCGAAGCCCGCCGCGTCGCGCTGTTCGGGTGCTCTGCGTGCGCCGCGTGTCGTGAGGAGGCGGTGGGCGGCGAACGCGAGGAAGAGGAGGGCCGCGAGGACGGCGGTGGCGTTCGTCATCGGCCGGGGCCGAACAGGGAGCGCAGGCGGGCCTGTTCGGGGTCGGGGGTGGCCACGCGGCTCAGGATGAGGGAGGCGACGAGTTCGGCTTCCTCCTCCTGCGGCTCCGTGTAGACGGTGCGGCCCAGGACCCGTTGGACCAGGGCGGGCGGCAGGTGCGGGAGCAGGACCTCGACGGCCGAGGCCGCCGCCGGGGACGTCTCGTGGTGGCCGCACAACAGGTGGGCGACCTCGTGGAGCTGGATGTGCCGCTGGTGCAGGGGGGTGGTGTCGGCGGGGTACAGGATGCGGTCGGCGTGGTCGGTGGTGACCAGCAGGCCGCACGGCAGGTGCGGGCGGGCCGCCACCGGCACGAGTTCGATCGGCCGGGCCCTGTCCTTGGCCAGCCTGGCTATGAACGCGCCGGTGTCGAAGGGTGTCGGCAGGTCGAGGCCGTCCACCAGCTTCCGACACCGTTGCCACAGGCGCTTGTCGCTGCGCACGTCGTTCCCCGGATCAGTCGTCGGTACGGCTCTCGCGGCGCGCGAGGACGTCGATCATGTCGCTGATCGTGTTCACGTTCTCCGGCGAGAGGTTCACCGCCCGCAGCGCGACGCTGCGCACCTTCGCGTCCCGCAGCGCGCCGAGCAGCTCCAGCTCCCGCGCGATCGCGGCGCCTTGGTCGTCGTCGAAGAAGTAGGCCACGGGGACGTCGAAGAACTGGGCCAGCGCTTCGAGGTGCCGTTTCGTCGGGTTGTCCCGGCGGCCCGTCCTCAGCTGCCAGAGATAGGTGGCGGAGAAGGTCTCCCCGGTGGCCTCCCGGCAGGCGCGGGCGACCTCCTCATGGCTGAACTGCTCCCGGTTGGGGCGCCGCACGATGCGGAAGAGGGCCTCGATCTTCTCCGCGAGGGTCGTCGCGGTGTCGCTCACGTTCCGCCTCCTCAGCTTGTATGGGTCTTCCATGGGAACGCCTTCACCTTAGCTGACACCGGCATTCACGGGTCACGAACCCTTTACGTCATTGTCATGCGCAGGTAATTTCAGTCGCTGCAACCGCTTGCAGGAACTTCCAGCAAACCCTTGCGACCGTACTCCCCGGCCCGTACTGGAGACGCGCATGAGACGCACACCCCCACGCTCGCTCGCGGTGTTCACCGCCGCAGCGGGACTCTTCGGCCTGGTCACCGCCACCCCTCCCCCTCCCACCGGGGCCGAGGCCGTCGCCGACAC
Organism: Streptomyces sp. 4F14; assembly: GCF_048159485.1. Lineage (NCBI taxonomy): Bacteria > Bacillati > Actinomycetota > Actinomycetes > Kitasatosporales > Streptomycetaceae > Streptomyces > Streptomyces sp. 4F14. The sequence continues at coordinate 38,736 of NZ_JBLRVY010000024.1, read as the reverse complement.
CTCGAACGCGGCGACGGTCTTCTACTACACGAAGACCAAGAACTGGCCCGCCACCTACCTGCACTACGCCCCCGACGGCGCCGCCTGGACCACCGTCCCCGGCGTCCGGATGACGGCGGCGTGCACGGACTGGGTGAAGCTGACCGTCGATCTCGGCCCGGCGGCCGGGCTCCAGGCGACGTTCAACAACGGCAGCGGCACCTGGGACAACAACGGCGGGAAGAACTACGCCCTGGGCACCGGCACGATCACCGTCAAGGACGGCGTCGTGGCCCACAGCGACCCGTGCACGACGGTCCCGACGACCCCCGGCAACCAGGCCACCGTCTACTACTCGACCGCGTCCCTCGGCTGGACCACGGCGAACATCCACTACGCCCCGACCGGCGGCGCCTGGACGACGGTCCCCGGCCTCGGCATGGACCCGGCCTGCACCGGCTGGTGGAAGAAGACCCTCGACCTCGGCACGGCGACCGGCATGCAGGTCACCTTCAACAACGGCAACGGCGTCTGGGACAACAACGACAGCCGCAACTACGCCCTGCCGACCGGCGTTTCGACGGTGAAGGACAAGACGGTCACGACGAACGCCGCCGACCCCTGCGCCGCGCAGCCCCCGGACACGCAGGCCCCGAGCGTCCCGGCCAAGGTCACCGCGACGGCCACGAACACGTCGGTCGTCGTGTCGTGGGCCCCGGCGACGGACGACCGGGGCGTCACCAGGTACCAGGTCACCCGCACCGGCGGCACCAAGGGCACGACGGTCACCGACGTGACGTCGACGGTCCTGTCCGACACGGGCCTCGATGAGCGCACGGCGTACACGTACACCGTGAAGGCGCTGGACGCGGCGGGCAACGCGTCGGCCGCCTCCGCCCCCGTCTCCGCGACCACCGGCGACAAGCCGCCCACGCCGCAGACGGGCAGGCCCCTCGGGACCGATCCCCGTGAGGACCCGATCTACTTCGTGCTGACCGCCCGCTTCTACGACGGCGACCCGGCGAACGACCGGGGCGGCAGCCAGCACACCAAGTCGGGGAACGCGGCGAACGACGACCCCATGTTCCGGGGCGACTTCAAGGGGCTGGTCGAGAAGCTCGACTACATCAAGGGCCTCGGCTTCTCGGCGGTGTGGATCACGCCGGTCGTCCTCAACCGCTCGGACTACGACTACCACGGCTATCACGGCTACGACTTCTACAAGGTGGACCCGCGTCTGGAGTCGGCCGGCGCCTCCTACCAGGACCTGATCGACGCCGCGCACGCCAAGGGCATGAAGATCTACCAGGACGTCGTCTACAACCACTCCTCCCGCTGGGGCGCGAAGGGCCTGTTCACGCCGAAGGTGTACGGGGTCCGTGACACGCAGTGGAGTTGGTACTACGACGAGCCGAACTCGGCGTTCGAGTACGACGGGTTGACCGTCGAGACGAAGTCCGGGAAGTCGTACTACAACGGCGACCTGTGGTCGACGGCCGAGCCGTCCGGCAACACCTGCGTCAACTGGGGGAAGCCGACCGGCGGGAAGAGCGCCGAGGGGTACACCCTCTACAACTGCCAGTGGCCGAACCCGACGTCGGGGATGTTCCCCAAGGCGTACTACCACCAGTGCTGGATCGGCAACTGGGAGGGCGAGGACGCGCGTTCCTGCTGGCTGCACGAGGATCTCGCCGACTTCGACACCGAGTCGGCGCCCGTGCAGAACTACCTGATCGGGGCGTACGACAAGTACATCGACATGGGTGTCGACGGGTTCCGGGTCGACACGGCCGTCCACATCCCGCGCGTGACCTGGAACCGGCGGTTCCTGCCCGCGATCCAGGAGCGGGTGACGCAGCGGTTCGGGGCCGAGGCGGCGAAGAACTTCTTCGTGTTCGGGGAGGTCGCCGCGTTCGTCAACGACAAGTGGAATCGCGGGTCGGTCAATCACTCGGCGCAGTTCTACACGTGGAAGGAGCGCAAGGAGTACAGCGCGGACGACGAGAAGGCGGCGATCGAGCAGTTCGACTACGAGAACGGGCAGGGGACGGGGAACCAGCCGACGTCCACGAACGCGTTCCTGAACGGGAACGCGTACCACGCCCCGGACCGGTCGCGGTTCTCCGGGATGAACATCATCGACATGCGGATGCACATGAACTTCGGGGACGCTCCGAACGCCTTCCACAACGGGAAGGACTCGGACGACAGCGTCAACGACGCGACGTACAACGTGGTGTATGTCGACAGCCACGACTACGGGCCGAACAAGTCGTCGGAGCGGTACGCGGGCGGCACGGACGCGTGGGCCGAGAACATGGCGCTGATGTGGACCTTCCGGGGGATCCCGACGCTGTACTACGGGTCGGAGATCGAGTTCCAGAAGGGGAAGAAGATCGACTGCGGGCCGACGTGTCCGCTGGCGACGACCGGGCGCGCGTACTACGGCGACCATCTCCAGGGCAGTGTGACCGCCTCCGGCTTCGGAACCGTGTCCAGCGCGTCCGGGACCGTCGCGACGACGCTCGGCTCACCGCTCGTCAAGCACGTCCAGCGGCTCAACCAGATCCGGCGGGCCGTCCCGGCGCTCCAGAAAGGGCAGTACTCCACGGAGGGCGTCGCGGGGAACATGGCGTTCAAGCGGCGGTACACCGAGGGCGGCGTCGACAGCTTCGCGCTGGTGACGCTGACCGACGGGGCGACGTTCTCGGGGGTGCCGAACGGGACGTACAAGGACGCGGTGACCGGGGAGACGCGGACCGTCTCCGACGGGAAGCTGAGCGTGGGGGCGCCCGGGAAGGGGAACGCGCGGGTGTTCGTGCTCGACCTGGGCGGGGCCAACGCGGCGCCGGGGAAGGTGGGTTCGGCGGGGCCGTATCTCAAGTAGATCTCATCCGGATCCAGGGGGTGGGCCGTTCGCGAATGCGTGCGATCATTCGCCGGTGAACACGGATAACGGCCCATCCCCGGGCATTCCCCCCACTCCGTCCCCTGTCGACTCCCGTGGTTTCGCGGCCGAGTTCAAGGACGCCGTCACGCTCCGCGCGTTCGGTCTGGTGCTGGGCGGGCTGCTGGTGCAGCTCGCCTTCATCGTCTCGTACGTCGGCGCGTTCCACTCCCCCACCCCCCACCGGATCCCCGTCGCGGTCGCCGCGCCGCAGCAGGTGTCCGCGAAGATCGTCGCTCAACTGAACGCGCTGGACGGCGATCCCGTGAAGGCCGAGGCCGTCGTGGACGCCGACGCGGCCCGGAAACGGGTCCTCGACCGTGAGTCGGACGCCGCGTTCCTGTTCGACGCGACCGGCACGCGGGACACGTTGCTGGTCGCGTCGGCGGGCGGGCCTTCGGTCTCGCAGACGGCGACGCAGATCGCGCAGAAGATCGAGGCCGCGCAGAAGCGGCAGATCACCGTGACCGACATCCGGCCGCCCAACTCCGGTGACGGGCGCGGGATGACGTCGTTCTACCTGGTCGTCGGATGGGTGATCGGCGGCTACCTCACCGCGACCATCATGGGCATGGCGGCGGGTACCCGGCCCGCCAACCGCTCCCGCACCCTGATCCGGCTCGCCGTGCTCGTGCTGTACGCGCTGGTGTCGGGGCTCGCCGGGGCGGCGATCGTCGGTCCCGGGTTCGACGCGCTCGGCGGCCACTTCTGGGCGCTGACCGGGATCGGCACCCTGATCGTGCTGGCGTCCGCGACGACCGCGCTGGCCCTCCAGACGCTGCTGGGGCTGATCGGGACCGGTGTGGTGATCCTGCTCTTCGTGGTGCTGGGCAACCCGAGTTCGGGCGGGGTGTATCCGGCGCCGCTGCTGCCGTCGTTCTGGAGCGCGATCGGGCAGGCGCTGCCGCCGGGCGCGGGGACGACGCTGGTCCGCAACACCGTGTACTTCACGGGGCACGCGACGTCGGGGGCGCTGTGGGTGCTGGGCGCCTACGCGGTCGGCGGGGCGGTGCTCGCGGTGGGGGCGGCGTGGTGGCGGGAGAACCGGGTGGACACGGAGGTGCCGGCGGCCTGAGAGCGCGACGGTCCCGGCGCCCCCCACGGGTGCCGGGACCCCTAACTCCGGTCCGCGACCCCCTACCTTCCCTCCGGAATCCCCCACGGCTGTCGGCAGGATGATGCACTTTCTCCCGGATTCCGACGACGGAAGGTGGCAACCATGGCGACCCAGGAGCCCAATGTCCTCCTGACCGGCGGTCCGGGGTTCCTCCCCGACACGGAGCGGCTGCGGTACGTGCCGGACACCGCGAGGAAGTTCCGGCTGCTGAACGGGAACCGCTGGGAGCACTTCGAGCCGACCCCCCGCCGGGTGCGGGAGCAGGGGCGGGAGGTGGTGGTGTTCATCTGGAGCCGGCACACGTACGTGGCCGAGTAGAGCGAACGTGCAACCCCACTGTCATTTAGGGGTGCGCCCCCGTGTTTTAGGGGCAGACGCCCCAGTGCCCCGCTCCTAGGCTCGACGCGTCGAAAGGATCACCAGATGAGGGTGGCGTTGCTGTTCCCCGGCCAAGGGTCGTACCTGCCGGGCGTCTTCGCCGGTCTCGGCGCCGACGCCGACCGGATCGCGGATCAGGTGGCGGAGATCGACGAGGCCGCCGCCGAGTACGGGGTGAAACCCGTCCGGCCCCTGTTGTTCTCCCCGAACGCCCCCACCGTGGGCGTCCTCCTCAAGTCCGACCCCGACCGGATGGACGTCGCCACCCTGGCGACCTCCCTCGCGCTGGCGACGCTCCTGGAGTCCCGGTACGGGCTGACGGCCGACCATGTGATCGGGCACAGCCTGGGCGAGTTCGCCGCCCTGTCCGTCGCCGGGGTCCTCACGCCGGGCGACGCGGTGCGGGCGGTGTGCGAACGGCATACCGCGCTGCGGGAGGCGCCCCCGCCGGCGGGCGGCATGGTCGCGGTCGAGGCCGATCCGGAGCGGGCCGAGGAGCTGATCGCGTCGGTGCACGCCTCGACGGTCGCGGTGTCGTCCGTGAACGCGCCGGGCCAGTCGGTGGTCAGCGGCGCCGAAGGGGACCTGATCCGGGTGTGGGACGCGGCACGGGCGGCGGGTCTGCGGACCTCCCGGCTGAAGGTCGTCCTCCCCTTCCACGTCCCGGTGCTGGACAAGGCGAGCGCCGCCTACGCGCAACGCTTACCGGGCATCCCGATGGCGGCGCCCCGCGAGCGGTTCTGCTACTCCCACGGCCTCGGCCGCTTCCTGACCGCCGAGGACGACGTCGTCGCGCTCATGGTCGACGACATGACCCGCCCGGTGCGCTTCCACGACGCCGTACGCGCCCTGGACGCCGAGGGCGTCACGACGTACGTGGAGTGCGGCGCCCTCGACGTCCTCACCCGGCTGGTCTCCGCGGCGCTGCCCTCCGCGCTCACCGTGGCCCCGCTGCGCGAGGCGCTGACGGAACCCGACCTGTCGGGCCGGCTGGGCTCCCTGGGCCCGGCGACGGCGACGGCGTCCACCGCGCCGGCGGCCGACCCCGAGGTCCTGGAGACGGTCCGCGCGGTCTGCGCCGAACTCCTGGAGTACCCGTTGGAGACGCTCACCGACGACGCCCACTTCCAGGCCGACCTGGGGGTCGACTCGCTCGGCATGACCGAGCTCCTGGAGCGCTCTCTGCGCCGCTACGACCTCCAGCACCTGTTCCACGTCGCCGACACCGGCGACTACGACACGGTCGTCGACCTGGCCGCCCTCGTCACCGGCCTGCTGCGCGACGAGACGCTCTCCGAGCCCGAGCGGCGGTGACCGGCCATGACGGCAGGCGTCGCCGTGGTGGGGATGGGCCTCGCGGTACCGGGGGCCGGTGACCCGGACGAGCTGTGGAAGCTGCTGCGCGGCGGCCGGCCCGTGTTCGAGGAGCCGGCGGACCGCTATCCGCTGGACGCCTTCTGGTCGGCCGACCCGGCCGCCGAGGACCGCTGCTACACCCGCACCTCGGGTTTCCTGCACGACTTCCGGCCGCACCCCGTGCTCGCCGGGGAGATCGCGGCGGGCATCCACGACGACGCCGACCGCACCGCGCTGTGGCTGCGGCACTGCCTCCTCCAGGCGCGCGCCGACGTCGCCGTCCGCGCCACCGACCGGTACGCCTACTACGTCGGCACCAGCTCCCTCATCGGCCACCGCGCCGAGCGCGCGGTCCTCGCCGAGGCGGTCGCCGGCCACCGCACCGACCCGGCGGCCGCGGACCGGCTGCGGTCCCTGCTGTACGGCGGCGGCCCGCCGCGCGACACCCTGCCGGACCGCATCGCGCGCACCGCGGCGGCCGGACTGCTGCCCGCCGACTGCGAGTTCGCGGTCGTCGACGCCGCCTGCTCGTCGTCGCTGTACACGATCGGCCTCGGCGTCCTGGGCCTGCTCGACGGCTCCTGCGACCTCGCCGTCTGCGGCGGCGTGTCGGCGGTGACGCCCCGCTACAACGTGACCTTCGCGAAGCTGCGCGGGCTGAGCCCCGCCGAGGACGTCCGGGTCTTCGACGAGCGCGCCGACGGCACCCTGTTCGCCGACGGCGCGGGCGTCGTCGTCCTCAAGCTCCTGGAGCGGGCCGTCGAGGACGGCGACCCGGTGCTGGGTGTGCTGCTCGGCTTCGGCGGGTCGTCGGACGGCCGGGGTACGGCGATCTACGCGCCGAACCCGGTGGGCCAGCGGCGGTGTCTGGAGCGGGCCCGGCGGGCGGCGCGGGTGGCCGCCGACGACGTCGACTGGGTGGTGGCGCACGGGACGGGGACCTCGGTCGGGGACGCGGTCGAGCTGCGGACGCTGGCCGAGGCCACGGGCGCGGGCGGGGTGTGGTGCGGGTCGAACAAGTCACTGCTGGGGCACAGCGCCTGGAGTTCCGGTGTGGTCTCGGTGATCGAGGCGCTGACGGCCCTGTGGGAGGGCGCGATCCCGGCGCAGGCCCGGTTCACGTCGTTCGGCGCGAGTGCGCCGTACGCGGACCGGGTGCGGGTGCCGGTCACCGATGTGCCCTGGCCCGAGGACCGGCGGCGGGCCCGGGTCGTGGGGGTCTCCGCGTTCGGGTTCGGCGGGACCAACGGGCATCTCGTGATCGCCGACCGGGCCGAGGTGCCCGCGTCGCGTCCGGGGCCGGCTCTGGACGCCGATCCGGTGGTGCTGCTGGCGTGGACCGCGCATCTGCCCGGCGATCCGGGGCCCGGGGAGGTGGCGCGGTGGCTGCGCGGTGGTGAGCTGCCGGGGCCGCGTACGTTCGGCGCACGGTACCCGGCGCCGCCGTTCCCGGACGTCCGGCTGCCGCCGCCGACCGTGCGGGCCACCGACGCGGGCCAGCTCATGGCGTTGCGGGTGACGGCGCTGTTCGGCGCCGAGCACGGCGAGCTGTGGGATCCGGTGCGGGCCAGGACCGGGGTCGTCGCGGCGTCGTCCGGCCCCCAGCCGTCCGCGTCGGACAACCTGGTGCGCTGCCACGCCGCCGAACTGGACGCGCTGCTGGAGGGCGCGGACCGTACGGAGTTCGCCGCGTACGTCGCCGGGCTGCGGGCGGTGACCGAGCCGACGACGAAGGACACGCTGCCGGGGATCCTGCCGAACGTCGTCGCGGCCCGCGTCGCCAACCGGTACGACCTGGGCGGCGTCACGATGCTGGTGGACAGCGGGCTCACCGCCGTCCATGTCGCGGCCCGGCAACTGGCCCACGGCGAGCTGGACATGGCGCTCGTGCTGGGTGTCAGTGCCAGCAGCCGACCGGAGTTCGCGCGGTTCATGGGGATCGAGGCCGGGCGGGTCGCCGAGGGGGCGTTCCTGCTCGCGCTGACCCGGGAGTCGGTCGCCCGGGCGCACGGCCTCGACCCCCTCGCCCGCCTGGGCAGCGCCTGGCACCGCGCACCCCGTACCGCCTCCGCTTCGGCTTCTGCCTCGGCGGGCGAGACGTTCGCCGCCGCCGACGGTGTCCTCGCCGTGCTGCGCGCTCTGCACACCGACGCGGCCGAGACCGCGGTGGGACCGGACGACGGCGGGCCGGGACCCGTGATCACCCTTCACCGGCAGACACTTCACCGGCAGACAAGGAGCAGCCGATGAGCCGACTGCGTGAGGCCGCGGCGGCGGACGACCCGCTCGCCGTAGCCGCCTGCGACGTCCCGGACAGCTACCGGGCCGCCGTCACCCTCGCCGCCGACCAACGCGCCCTGGCCCGTACGCCCGTCGAGCAGCGCGACCCCCGCAGGACGATCCACGTGCAGGAGGTCCCGACGCCTGAACTCGCGTACGACGAGGTGCTCGTCGCGACGATGGCCAGCTCGATCAACTTCAACACCGTGTGGTCGGCGCTCTTCGCGCCCGTGCCGACCTTCCGGTTCCTGCGCACGCTCGGCAAGCTCTCCCCGGAGGGCGCGCGCCACGACCTGCCGTACCACGTGCTGGGCTCCGACCTGTCGGGGATCGTGCTGCGCACGGGGGCGGGGGTGCGGGAGTGGAAGCCCGGGGACGAGGTCGTCGCGCACTGTCTGCAGCCGGATCTCCAGACGCCGGGCGGGCACGACGACACGCTCCTCGACCCGGGGCAGCGGGTGTGGGGGTACGAGACGAACTTCGGCGGGCTCGCCGAGATCTCCCTCGTGAAGGCGAACCAGCTGATGCCGAAGCCGGCCCACCTCACGTGGGAGGAGGCGGCGTCGCTGGGGGTCGGACTGTCCACCGCGTACCGGCAGTTGGTGTCCCATCACGGGGCGGCGATGAAGCAGGGGCAGCGGATCCTGATCTGGGGTGCGGCGGGCGGTGTCGGCGCGTACGCGACGCAGCTCGCCCTGAACGGCGGGGCGATCCCGGTCTGTGTCGTGTCGTCGCCGGCGAAGGCGGAGCTGTGCCGCCGGATGGGGGCGGAGCTGGTCGTGGACCGGGCGGCGGAGGACTTCGTGTTCTGGGACGAGCAGGAGCGGCCCCGGCTCAGCGAGTGGAGCCGGTTCCGGGGCGCCGTGCGGAAGTTGGCGGGTGACGACCCGGACATCGTCGTCGAGCATCCCGGCCGGGACACCTTCGGGGTGAGCGTGATGGTGGCGGCGCGCGGCGGGTGCGTGGTGACCTGTGCGTCGACGAGCGGCTACCAGCACACCTACGACAACCGTCATCTGTGGATGCACGTGAAGCGGATCGTCGGCTCGCACATGGCGAACTACAGCGAGGCGTGGGCCGCCAACGAGCTGGTCGTGCGGGGCAGTGTCCATCCGGTGCTGTCGCGGACGTACCCGCTCGACAGCGTCGGGGAGGCGACGCACGCGGTCTCGTCGAACACGCATCAGGGAAAGGTGGGCGTGCTGTGTCTGGCCGACCGGCCCGGGATGGGGGTGCGTGACCCGGATCTGCGGGCCCTGAAACGGGAGCGGATCGATCTTTTCCAGGAGAGCTCGGTGCTCTGACTGCGTTTTCCCCGCGACGGCCGGAAATTCTCCGTCCGTGATATCGGCGGAAATATTTCGAGGGCCCTTACCGGATTCTTGCATTCTCGTTCCCGGAGGTTCGTGTGCGGTTTTTTCCGGCGGCCGGCCGTCTCGCGGCGGCGGTCTTGTCCCTGGCTGTTTTCTCGGCGCCCGTCGCGCGTGCGGACGGCGATCCTCCGCCACCTCTGGAAACTCCGGTGGCCGAACTCGCGGCGGCGCTGCACTGCGAACCGGGCGGCGGCGACGGTTCGACCGTGCTGTTCGTTCCGGCCACGGGTCTCACAGGGTACGAGAACTTCGCGTGGAACTATGTGGCCGAGCTGAGGAAGGCCGGACATCCGTCATGTTGGGTCGATCCGCCGGGGCGCGGTCTGCGGGACATGCAGGAGTCCGTCGAGTACGTGGTGTACGCGGCGCGGGTGATCGAGGAGCGTACGGGCCGCAAGGTCGACCTGGTCGGGCACAGCCAGGGCGGGCTGCTGGTGGCGTGGGCGCTGCGGTTCTGGCCGGATCTCGCGGGGAAGGTGGACGACGCGGTGACGCTGGGCGCCCCGTTCCAGGGGACCCAGCTGGCGAGTTCGTGTCTGCCGCTGAGCGAGGTGACGGGGTGTCCGGCGTCGGTGCTGCAGTTCGCGCGTGACTCGAACTGGTCGAAGGCGCTGACCGCGGACGGCACTGCGATGCCCGCCGGTCCCTCGTACACCACGGTCTACTCGACGGCCGACGAGTCGGTGGTGGCCGACGGCGGTCCGCCGGCGCTGCCGGGGGCCACGCGGGTCGGGGTGCAGGACGTGTGTCCGGGCCGTCCGTGGCCGAGCCATGTGGCGCTGGTGGTCGACCAGGTGAGCTACGACCTGGTGGCCGACGCGATCGGGCATCCGGGCCCGGCGGATCCGGCGCGGGTCGATCCCGCGGACTGTGCGCGGCTGGTCATGCCGCTGAACACTGCGGAGGCGGTGGCGGCGCTGCCCGGTTTCCTGGCGTTCCCCCTGGAGATCCTGCTGCACAGCAGGCCGTGGGCGGCCGAGGAGCCGCCGCTGCGGCCGTACGCGCGGTAGCGGGGTCACCGCAGGGGGACGACCGTGCGGTACTTGCCGCCGGGGGTCTGGTGGGGTGGTTCCTCGGCGCGTTCGACGGTGACGTCGTCGAGGTGGTGGTCGGCCAGGAGGCGGGTCAGTTCGTCGTGGGAGGCCCGCCAGACGGTGTCGGGGTCGGCGCCGGGTGCCGTCGCCAGGCGGACGCGCAGGGTGGTCGGGGTGGTCTGTTCGACCTGGAAGAGTTCGACGCCGGGGACCCGGTCGAAGAGGGTGCTGAAGGCCAGGGGGGCGAGGCGTACGTCGTCGCCGCGGCCGGTGGGGAAGGTGAGGATGTCGCCGGAGCGGCCCTGGACGCGGATCGCGGGCAGGGGGCTGCCGCAGGGGCAGGGGTCGGGGCGGGCCATGACGCTGTCGCCGAGGTCGTAGCGGATGATCGGCTGGACACGGTTGGCGAGGTTGGTGATCAGCACGGTGTGGGAGAACTCGCCGGGCGGGGTGGGCTGGTGGTCGGCGTCGACGGGTTCGAGGACGGCCCAGTCGGCGTTGACGTGGTACCAGCCGTGGGCGCAGGCGTAGCTGAGGTAGATGCACTCGGTGGCGCTGTAGGCCATGTGGACGGGTGCGCGGAAGGCGCGGGCGACGCGGTCGGTGTCGGCGGTGGTCAGGGTCTCGCCGGCGGGCTGGACGAGGACGGGGTCGAGGTGGAGGCGGCCGGCTTCCTGCTCGGCGGTGAGCAGCATGATCGTGCCGGCGTAGCCGATGACGAACGCGGGCCGGTAGGCGTCGAGTTCGGCGGCCAGTCGCGGGGTCGGTTCGTGGACGGAGAAGGCGCGTACGAGTTTGCCGCGCAGGCCGCCTTCCCTGCGGGTGCGGGAGTAGCTGGCGTATCCGACGTAGTGGCCCTCGGTGGCGACGAGTTGGGCGAAGCGGGCGCGGCGCAGGGCGGCCCGGGCGAGGTCGCGGGGGCTCAGCCAGGAGGTGAGGGCGGCGGAGAGGACGGCCGAGCCGACGTGCAGGCAGCGGTCGTCGAGGACGAACATGCCGCGCCGGCCGCTGGTGCCGGAGGTGGTGGCGACGAGGTAGCGGCCGAGGAAGCGGCGTCCGGCGCGGTCGGGGTCGTCGGTGAAGGCACGGACCTTGTCGGCGGTGATCGCGCGGTCGGTGGCCCAGTCGTCGAAGTGGTCGGTCAGTTCCTGTTTGCCGGTGACGGGGAGGGGCTGCGGGGTGTCGACGCGGTCGGGGAGGTGGCGGTAGAGGTCGCGGTAGTAGGGCGACGCGGAGCGGGCGTGGGCCACGGTCCGGGCCAACCGGGCGCGTTGGCGTCGGGCGACGGCGTCCGCGCCCTGTTTGCGGGCCCGGCGGACGTCGTGGTCGAGCCACAGGCTGTTGTCTGTCATGGTCTCTCGCTCCTTCGGGGAGGGGCGGGTACCCCGTTCGCGGGCGGCGACCCCAGTGAACGGATCCAGCCACTTCCCAGCCCTCCCATTCTTCACACAACCTCCACATGCGGTCAGGTCGGTGGACCAGCACATCGCCCTTCCCGCAATTCGGCCCCGATCAATAGCCCGGAAAAGCCGACCGGTCGCATCTTATTTTCCGACACAAGAACACTGGAATGTCTTATTCCGCCCAGTAGGTCCCGGCACGTCGTTGCCGTTTTAACTGTGACCTTGCATGATGGTCCGTGCTTTTCGGCGGCCGCCACAACTGGTCGACGATGATCGCGATGTGGCGGTTCCCTTGTCACTTATTCGGAGAAGGGAACAATCATGCCTGCCCCCTCCTCAAAAGATCTCCCGGACCTATGGATACGGCGCTTCCGCCCTCTCCCGGAAGCCGAAGTCCGCCTGCTCTGTTTCCCGCACGCGGGCGGTTCCGCCAGCTATTACCACGCCTTCGCGCACTCCCCCGCGCTCACCCCCACGGCGGAAATCCTCGCCGTCCAGTACCCCGGACGCCAGGACCGCCGCAGAGAACCCCTCATCGACAGCATCCTCGACCTCGCCGACCACGTCACCGCAGCCCTCGCCCCCTACCTCGACCGCCCGCTCGCCCTCTTCGGACACAGCATGGGCGCCGCCCTCGCCTTCGAGGTCGCCCGCCGCCTCCCCGCCCCCGAACAACTCTTCGTCTCCGGACGCCGCGCCCCGTCCCGCTTCCACCCAGGCACCGTCCACCTCCTCGACGACCCCGGCCTCGCCGCCGAACTCCGCCGCGCCGGCGGCACCAACCCGCTCTTCCTCGACGACGAGGAACTCCTCGCCGACATCCTCCCGGTCGTCCGCAACGACTACCGGGCGACCGAGACGTATCGGTGGACCCCCTCACCACCGTTGCGCTGCCCGGTCACCGCCCTCGTCGGCGACAGCGACCCGCAGGCCCCCCGCGACGACGTCGCCGCCTGGCGGCAGCACACCACCGGCCCCTTCGACCTGAGGGTCCTGCCCGGCGGCCACTTCTACCTCGACAACCGCCGCCACGAGGTGACGGACATCGTCGTGAAGGCCCTCACCCGTTCCGAAGCCGTGAGGGGGAGCGGCCGGTGAGGTACGAGATCCTGGGCCCCCTCCGCATCGTCGACGGCAACAAGTACGCCACGATCAACGCACGCAAGGTCGAGATCGTCCTCTCCGTCCTCCTCATCCGGGCCGACCAGGTCGTCTCCCTGGAACAGCTCATGTTGGAGGTGTGGGGCGAGGACCTGCCCCGGCGTGCCACCGCCGGACTGCACGTGTACATCTCGCAGCTCCGCAAGCTCCTCAGGGCCCGGTGCAGCGGGGACAGCCACGTCGAGACCCGCGCGCCCGGCTACGTCCTGCGCAAGGGGCACGACGAGATCGACGCCCACCTCTTCCCCCAACTCGTCGACACAGGAAGGTCGCTGCTGCGGGAGAAACGCCTCGACCGGGCCGCCGAGCAGTTCGAGGCGGCGCTCGACCTGTGGCGCGGACCGGCCCTCGGACACGGCGGCAGCGGACCCGCCGCCAACGGCCCCATCATCGACGGGTTCTCCACCTGGCTCGCCGAAGTCCGCCTGGAGTGCCAGGAGATGCTCGCCGAGTGCCGGCTCCAGCTCGGCCGCCACCGCGAGGCCGTCGGCACGCTGTACGCCCTCATCGCCGAGAACCCCATGCGTGAATCGTTCTATCGCCAGCTCATGCTGGCCCTCTACCGCTCCGAGCGGCAGGCCGACGCCCTCAAGGTGTACCAGTCGGTCCGCAAGACCCTGAACGACGAAATGGGCCTGGAGCCCGGACGCCCGCTCCAGGACCTCCAGCGCGCCATCCTCGCCGGCGACCGACGCCTCATGGCCCTGCCGGCCGCGTCCGGTCGCTGACCGCAGCTCCGCACATCACGCGCCACGGGGTGTGCGGTGCTCCGGCACGCTCAGAACGCGCAGCGGACCCGCTTGATGCCCTCGATGAAGCTGGAGTCCAGGCGGTGCGGCTGCCCCACGGCACGGATCTCGGGCAGCGCGGCGAGCAGCTCCCGGTACAGCACCGTGATCTCCAGCCGGGCGAGATGGGCGCCGAGGCACACGTGCGGGCCGACCGCGCCGAACGTCAGGTGCGCGTTCGCACCGCGCGTGATGTCGAAGCGGTACGGGTCGGGGAAGACGCCCGCGTCCCGGTTGGCCGACCAGTAGAACAGGAAGACCCGGTCGCCCTTGCGGAACCGGTGCCCGTTCATCTCGCAGTCCCGGACGGCGACCCGCCGCATCCAGTTGATGGGCGTGGAGACCCTCAGGATCTCCTCCACGGCGCCCTGCGCGTACCGGTCGAAGTCCGAGACGAGCAGCCGCCGTTGCTCCGGATGCTCGGTCAGCAGGACCAGGGCGTGCGAGATCGCGTTGCGGGTGGTCTCCATGCCGGCGATGACGAGCAGGATGAAGAACGACACCAGCTCCTGCCGGTTCAGGTACTCACCGTCCGCCTGCACCCGCACCAGCTTCGTGATCACGTCCGCACGCGGGCGGGCGAGCCGCTCCTCACGCAACCGCGCGATGTAGTCGCCCAGTTCCCGCGACGCCTCGACGACCGCTTCCCCGCCGGAGGGTTCCACGATCTTGTTGGACAGGTCGAAGAGGAGGTCGTGGTCCTCCTCCGGCAGGCCCATCATGTCGCCGAGCACCGCGATCGGCATCTCCGCGGCGACGGGCCGCACGAAGTCACCCGGACCGCGTTCCACCAGGTCACGGATGATGCCACGGGCGATACGCGTCGCCCTCGCCGTCAGCTCGGGGACCGTCGCGCGGCCGAAGGAGGCAGAGACGATCCGCCGCAGCCGGGCGTGCTCCGGGTTGTCCATGTTGATCATCGACCCGTAGTACTCGTCCAGCTCCGGCGGCATCCCCACGATGCTGGTCGCCCCCTGCGAGGAGAAGTCCTGCGGACGCCGGCTCACCTCGACGACGTCGGCGTACTTCACGAGCGCCCGATACCCGAGCGCCCACGGCACCCCGGGCAGCCGCTGCTGCACGAACGCCGGATGCGGCAGAGCCCGCAACTCCTCGAACAACGCCACGCGTTCGGCGTACGGCCGGGCCCAGAACGAGGGGTCGACCAGGTCGGGCACCGTGGCCGCCGACGTGCTCTCCGTGAGGGACATCGCGTCTCGTCTCCCATCGTCAAACCGACCACCGCACCCTCACACGGACCGCTTAAGCGCCCCTAAGACACCGCGCGCCGGACGGCAGCCGAGTCTTAGAAGCGCTTTAGCGGCGTCGACAACTCTGCGGTCAGACAGGCCCCACCTGCCCTGAGCAGAGGATCGGGATGGCGCACACCGAAGAGAAGCTCCTCGACTACCTCAAGCGGGTCACAGCCGACCTGCGGCGTACGGAACACCGGCTGCACGACCTGGAGACGGCGGGCCACGAGCCGATCGCGATCATCGGCATGGCCTGCCGCCTGCCGGGCGGCATCCGCTCCCCCGAGGACCTGTGGACCCTGGTCTCCACGGGCGGGGACGCCGTCACCCAACTGCCCGGCGACCGCGACTGGGACCTCGACGCGCTCTACGACCCCGACCCCGAGAACCCCGGCACCAGCTACGTCCGTGAGGGCGGCTTCGTCCAGGACGTCGGCGGCTTCGACGCGGCGTTCTTCGGCATCGGCCCCAGCGAGGCGCTCACCATGGCACCGCAACAGCGGCTCGCCCTGGAGACGGCGTGGGAGGCCGTCGAACGCGCCGGCATCGACCCGCTGACCCTGCGCGGCAGCGACACGAGCACCTTCATCGGCTGCGACGGCCTCGACTACGCGTTCGGCGACGTCGAGGTCCCCGACGGCACGACCGGCTACCTCACCATCGGCAACTCCGGCAGCGTCACGTCCGGACGCGTCGCCTACACGCTCGGCCTCGAAGGCCCGGCGGTCACCGTCGACACCGCGTGCTCGTCCTCGCTGGTCTCCCTCCACCTCGCCGTGCAGTCCCTGCGCACCCGGGAATGCGCACTGTCCCTCGCGGGCGGCACGTACGTCATGGCGACACCCGCGCCGCTGATCGGCTTCAGCGAACTGCGCGGACTCGCACCCGACGGACGGTGCAAACCGTTCTCCGCGCACAGCGACGGCATGGGCATGGCCGAGGGCACCGGCGTCCTCCTCCTCGAACGCCTCTCCGACGCGCGGCGCAACGGGCACGACGTCCTCGCCGTGATCCGGGGATCGGCGGTCAACCAGGACGGCGCCTCCAACGGGCTCACCGCGCCCAACGGGCCATCCCAAGAACGGGTGATCCGGGCGGCGTTGGCCGACGCTCGGCTCTCCCCTGAGGACATCGACGCCGTCGAGGCACACGGCACCGGGACCGTCCTCGGCGACCCCATCGAGGCGGGGGCACTCATCGCGGCGTACGGACAGGGGCGGGATGCTTCACGGCCGCTGTGGGTCGGGGCCGTGAAGTCCAACATCGGGCATACGCAGATCGCGGCCGGGGTCGCCGGGGTGATCAAGACGGTGCTGGCGCTTCGGCACGAGGTGCTGCCGCCGATCCTTCATGTGGGGGTGCCTTCGGGGCATGTGGAGTGGGACGGGAGTGGGGTGCGGCTGCTGACCGAGGCGGTGGGATGGAGGCGGGGGGAACGGGTTCGGAGGGCGGGGGTGTCGTCGTTCGGGTTCTCGGGGACGAATGCGCATCTGATTTTGGAGGAGGCGCCGTTGGGGGATGTTGAGGTGTCGGCCGGGGCGGCGTCGGAGGTAGTGCCGTGGGTCGTGTCTGCGCGGAGTGAAGGGGCGCTGGAGGAACAGGTCCGGCGGGTGCGGGAGTTGGAGGCGTCGGTTGCGGAGGTGGGGTGGTCGCTGGTCACGACTCGGTCGGTGTTCGAGCATCGTGCGGTGGTCGTGGGTGGGGATGTGGTGTCGGGGGTGGCCGGGGACATCGGACCCGGGCCGGTGCTGGTGTTCCCTGGGCAGGGGTCGCAGTGGGTGGGGATGGGGGCTCAACTGCTGGAGGAGTCTGCGGTGTTCGCGGCGCGGATCGGGGAGTGTGAGCAGGCCCTTGCGCCTCATGTCGACTGGTCGCTGACCGAAGTGCTGCGGGGTGGCGGCGGGTTGGACCGTGTCGATGTGGTGCAGCCGGTCCTGTGGGCGGTGATGGTTTCCCTGGCCGCTGTCTGGGAGGGCTATGGCGTTCGTCCTGCCGCAGTGATGGGGCATTCGCAGGGTGAGATAGCTGCGGCCTGCGTGGCGGGGGTGCTGTCGCTCTCGGATGCGGCGAGGGTCGTCGCCGTCCGCAGTGATGCGCTGCGGCAGTTGCAGGGCCGGGGTGACATGGCTTCGATCGGCGCCGGACCGGACGAGGTGCGTGCACTGATCGGGGACGAGCGGCCGGGTGTGTCCGTCGCCGTGGTCAACAGTGCCTCCTCCACGGTCATTTCAGGGCCGCCCGCTGATGTGGCGGCGGTGGTTGCGGAGGCTGAGGTGCGGGGACTGAGGGCTCGCCTCATCGACGTGGGCTACGCCTCCCACAATGCACAAATAGACCAACTCGCCGGAGAGTTGACGGAGCGGCTGTCCGGGGTCCGCCCGGTCGCGGAGTCCGACATCGCCTTCTACTCGACCGTGACCGCAGGCCGTATCGACACCAGCACGCTCGACACCGGCTACTGGGTCACCAATCTTCGAGAGCAGGTCCGTTTCGCCGAGACCGTCGAGGCGCTCCAGGCCGACGGCTACCGCCTGTTCATCGAGGTGAGTCCCCATCCGGTGCTGGTCCTCCCGATGGAGGAGACCATCGAGTCGGGGACCGTGGTCCCGACCCTGCGCCGCGACCACGGCTCCGTGAAGCAACTCACCCTCGCCGCCGCCCAGGCTTTCGTCTCCGGCGCCGACATCGACTGGCGCCGTTGGTTCCCGACACCCCCACGCACCATCGACCTCCCCACCTACCCCTTCCAACGCCACCGCTACTGGCTCCCCGACACAGCCCCCCGAGGCACCCACGCCACCAACTCCGGACACCCCCACCTCTCCACCGCCCTCACCCTCGCCGACGGAGGCATCGTCCTGGACGGCCGCCCCGACGGGTTGAAGGGGCACGTCGTCGCCGGAACCCCGCTCGTACCGGGTGCCGCCTTCGTCGAGTGGGTCTTGCGGGCCGCCGACGAAGCAGGGTGCGCGACGGTCGAGGAGCTGACGATGCAGGCGCCGCTGGCCGTGCCCGACGCCGGGTTGAGGGTGCAGGTCGTCGTGGGGGCGGAGGGCGAGCGCGGGCGGCGGGATGTGCACGTGTACGCGCGCTCGGAGCAGGGGGACGTCTGGGTGTGCCACGCCGTCGGGGAGTTGGGGGGTGCGGCGGTCGTCCCCCCTGCGCGCGAGGCCGGACCGTGGCCACCGGCAGGCGCGGAGGCCGTGGAGCTGAAGGGGTTCTACGAGCGGATCGCGGACGCCGGATACGCGTACGGCCCCGCCTTCCAGGGCCTGCGCGGGCTGTGGCGGGCCGGCCGGGATCTCGTCGCGGACGTGGAGCTGCCCCAACCGGCCGGTCCTGCGGCCGGGTTCGGCATTCATCCGGCGTTGCTGGACGCCGCCCTGCATCCGTTGCTCGCCGGCTGGGACCGGGACGGGGTGCTGCTGCCGTTCGTGTGGAGCGGGGTGTCGCTATGGGCTTCGGAAGCGACCGCCGTACGCGTACGCATCGCCTACCTGCGTGAGGACGCCGTACGCGTGACGGTGACCGATCCTGCGGGTGGGCCGGTGCTGGACGTGGCGGAGTTGCGGTTGCGGCCGACCGGCGCTGAGCAGGTGCGGGCTGCCGTCGGGGCGGACGGGCTCTACGAACTGCGCTGGTATCCGCTGCCGTTGGTGGCTGTGGACGACCAACTGACCTGGGCGGCGCTGGAGGAGGGCGCGTCCCCGACCGACCTGGTCCTGGCCGCGGTCGACACCAGCGGGGCCGATGAACTCGCCGTCACCGAAGGGGTGTTGGCGACCATCCAGAAGTTTCTTGCCGCGCCCGAGTTGGAGCGGTCGCGGCTCGTGGTCGTGACGCGAGGTGCCGAGGGTGATCTCGCGGGTGCCGCTGTGTGGGGGCTCGTGCGTAGTGCGCAGTCGGAGCATCCGGGGCGGTTCGTGCTGGTTGACACGGATGGGGAGGAGGCTGCCGTCGTCGTGGATGCCGTACGGCGGGCCCTCGCGGCGGACGAGGCTCAAGTCGCCTTGCGGGGAGGTCGGTTGTTGATGCCCCGGTGGGCGCGGGCCGGGGTGTCGGACGAGGTTGCCGGACCTTCCGGGGCGCGTGTCTGGCGGGTGGTGAGCGGGGCGGCCGGGACCTTCGACGCGGTGTCGGCCGTGGCCTGCGAAGAAGTGGCGCTC
This sequence comes from Streptomyces sp. 4F14, assembly GCF_048159485.1. Classification (NCBI taxonomy): domain Bacteria; kingdom Bacillati; phylum Actinomycetota; class Actinomycetes; order Kitasatosporales; family Streptomycetaceae; genus Streptomyces; species Streptomyces sp. 4F14. Next base: position 19,501 of record NZ_JBLRVY010000024.1, on the reverse strand, counting down.
GGCGCGGGGCAGGTGCGGATCGGCGTGCATGCTGCGGGCGTCAACTTCCGTGACGTGCTGATCGCGTTGGGCATGTATCCGGACCCCGACGCCGTCATGGGGACCGAGGTCGCCGGGGTGGTGGCGGAGGTCGGGCCCGGGGTGACGTGGCCGGTCGTGGGGGAGCGGGTCATGGGGATGGTCGACGGCGGGTTCGGTCCGTGGGTCGTGGCCGATGCGCGGATGCTGGCACCCGTACCGGACGGGTGGGACATGCGGCAGGCCGCCGGGGCTCCCGCAGCGTTCCTCACCGCCTGGTACGGGCTGGTCGAGGTGGCTCAACTGAAGGCCGGTGAGCGCGTGTTGATCCACGCCGCCACCGGTGGGGTCGGGATGGCCGCCGTCCGGGTGGCGCGTCGGCTCGGTGCCGAGGTGTTCGCGACGGCCAGTCCCGGAAAGCATGCCGTGCTGGCGGAGCTGGGCATCGACGAGGCGCACCGGGCCTCCTCACGGGACCTCGGGTTCGCCGCGAAGTTCGGGCACGTGGACGTCGTACTCAACAGCCTCACCGGTGAGTTCATCGACGCCTCCCTCCAACTCCTCGGTACCAGTGGGCGGTTCGTCGAGCTGGGTAAGACCGATGTCCGGGAGCCGGACGGGGTCGCGTACACGGCCGTCGATCTGGTCGCCGACGCGGGGCCCCGGAAGCTCGGGGAGATGCTGGGGCGGCTCGGTGACGTGTTCGCCTCCGGGGCGTTGCCGGTGCGGGCCTGGCCGTTGGGGCGGGTGCGTGACGCCCTGCGCTGCATGAGCCGGGCCGAGCACACCGGAAAGCTCGTCCTCGACGTGCCCGCGCCCCTCGATCCCGAGGGGACCGTCCTCATCACCGGCGGCACCGGGACCCTGGGCGGCGCCGTCGCCGAACACCTGGTGCGCACGGGAGAGACCACCCGGCTCCTCCTGGTCAACCGGCGAGGCGGAGGTGAGGAACTCGCCGCCCGGCTGCGGGACCTGGGAGCGTACGTCGACGTCGTCGCCGCCGACGTGAGCGAACCCGGCGCCGTGGCCTCGCTGATCGCCGGCATCGACCCCGCCCACCCGCTGACCGGCGTCGTCCACGCCGCCGGGGTCCTCGACAACGCCCTCATCGACGCCCAGGACCCCGACACACTCGCCCGCGTCTGGGACGTCAAGGCGGGCGCCGCGCGTCAACTGCACGAGGCCACCCGCGAGTCGAGGCTCGGGCTGTTCGTGACGTTCTCCTCCTTCGCCGCGACCCTGGGGACCCCCGGTCAGGCCAACTACGCTGCCGCCAACGCCTATTGCGACGCAATCGCGGTGTCGCGCCGGGCCCAGGGGCTCGCCGGGCTCTCCGTCGCGTGGGGGCTGTGGGAGGCCACCAGCGGACTGACCGGAACCCTGTCCGCCGCCGACCGGGCCCGGATCGACCGGTACGGGATCAAGCCGACCGGCGTGGCCCGGGGATGCGCACTGCTGGACGCGGCACGCCTGCACGGACGGCCCGATCTGCTCGCCCTCGACCTGGACGTCCGGACTCCGGACGCCGGACAAGTACCCACCGTACTGCGGGGGTTGACGACCTCCGCCGCACGCCCCGTCGCCGCCTCGGCCGGGGCGGTGGCGGACTGGCCGGCCAGGCTCGCCGCGCTGACCGGCGAGGAACGCGTGGACCTGATGACCGGGGTGGTGTGCGCGCACGCCGCCGGAGTGCTCGGACACGCCGACGTGGACGCGGTGCACGTGGACATCCAGTTCAAGGAACTGGGGTTCGACTCGCTGACGGCGGTCGAACTGCGCAACCGGCTCGCCGCCGCGACCGGGCTCAAACTGCCCGCCGCCCTCGTCTTCGACCATCCCCGGCCCCGTTCGCTCGCCGCCCACCTCGTCGAACGGCTCCTGCCCGACGCCCAGTTGGCGCCGACAGGGGACGCGACGGCGCAGGTGCTGCGCGAGGTCGCCCGCGTCGAACACGGCCTGTCCGCAGCCGTCGTACAGAGCCTCGACCGGGCGGCGGTCGCCGCGCGGCTGGAAGCGCTGCTCGCCAAGGTCATGGACAGCGGCGAGGGCGACGGCGTCGACCGGCTGGAGACGGCCTCGCCGCAGCAGGTACTGGACTTCATCGACAACGAACTCGGGGTGTGAGACGGGTGCCCACCGAACACGGGGAGTGCGCATGGTGAGCGAGGAGAAACTCGTCGACTACCTCAAACGCGTCTCCGCCGACCTGCACACCACCAGGCAGCGGCTGCGCGCGGCCGAGGAACGCGCCCAAGAACCCATCGCCGTCGTGGAGATGGCCTGCCGCTACCCCGGCGGGATCCGCACCCCCGAAGCGCTCTGGGACCTGGTCGCAGACGGCCGCCACGCGCTCGGCCCGTTCCCCGAGAACCGGGGCTGGGACCTCGCCGCGCTCTTCCACCCCGACCCCGACCACCCCGGCACCACCTACGCCCGCGAAGGCGGATTCGTCCACGACGCCGACCTGTTCGACCCCGAGTTCTTCGGCATCAGCCCCCGCGAGGCACAGGCCCTCGACCCCCAGCAGCGCCTGCTCCTGGAGTGCGCCTGGGAGGCCCTCGAACGCGCCGGCCTCGACCCGAGGTCCCTGCACGGCAGCCGCACCGGCGTGTACGCGGGCGCCGCCCTGCCCGGCTTCGGGACCCCGCACCTCGACGCCGAGGCCGAGGGATACCTCGTCACCGGCAGCGCGCCCAGCGTCCTGTCCGGCCGCCTCGCCTACACCTTCGGCTTCGAGGGCCCGGCCGTCACCATCGACACCGCCTGCTCCTCGTCGCTCGTCGCCGTGCACCTCGCGGCCCACGCCCTGCGCCAGCGCGAGTGCGACCTCGCACTCGCCGGCGGCGTCACGGTGATGACCACGCCGTACGTGTTCACCGAGTTCTCCCGTCAGCGCGGCCTCGCCGCCGACGGGCGATGCAAGCCGTTCGCGGCCGCCGCCGACGGCACCGCGTTCTCCGAGGGCGCCGGCCTGCTCGTGCTGGAGCGGCTCACCGACGCCCGCCGGGCCGGACACCCGATCCTCGCGGTGCTCCGGGGTTCAGCCGTCAACCAGGACGGCGCCAGCAATGGGCTCACCGCGCCCAACGGCCTCGCCCAGCAGCGCGTGATCCGCGCAGCGCTGGCCGGGGCTCGCCTCTCGCCCGCCGAGATCGACGCGGTAGAGGCACACGGCACCGGCACCCGCCTCGGCGACCCCATCGAGGCGGACGCCCTGCTCGCCACGTACGGCCAGGAACGGCACGACGAACAACCGCTGTGGCTCGGGTCAGTCAAATCCAACCTGGGCCACACCCAAGGCGCCGCCGGAGTCGCCGGACTCATCAAAATGATCCTCGGACTACGGCACGAGACCCTCCCGGCGACCCTGCACGTGAACTCCCCCACCCCGCACGCCGATTGGGCATCGGGGCACGTACGTCTCCTCACCGAGCCGGTGGCCTGGCCGCGCGGCGAGCGCACCCGGCGGGCCGGCGTCTCGTCGTTCGGGATCTCCGGGACCAACGCACACGTGATCCTGGAGGAAGCACCGTCGAGCCCTGTCGCGGTGTCGACCGAGGGGACTCCGGGGGTGGTGCCGTGGCTGCTGTCCGCCCGCACAGCCCCCGCACTGCGTGCCCAAGCCGACGCGCTGACAGGGCACTTGAACGACTCAACGGCGGCAGTCGCCGACGCGCTCTCCCACCGCACCCACTTCGAACATCGCGCAGTGGTACTCGGCACCGACCCCGAGGAACGGGCACAGGCCCTCGCCGCCCTCGCCGAAGGCCGCCCCCACCCGGCCCTCGTCCGCCCGCCGGGCGCCGCCCGCACCGGCACCACCGCTTTCCTCTTCACCGGCCAGGGCAGCCAACGCCCCGGAATGGGCCAGGAGTTGTACGCCGCCTTCCCCGCCTTCGCCGAAGCACTGGACGACGTCTGCGCCCACCTCGACCCCTCCCTGAAACGCACCCTGTCCGCCCCGCCCGACAGCCCCGAAGCCGCCGCACTGAACGAGACCGGCACCACCCAGGCAGCCCTGTTCGCCCTCGAAACGGCCCTCTACCGGCTCGTCACCTCCTTCGGGGTCACCCCCAGCCACCTCACCGGACACTCGGTGGGCGAGATCGCCGCCGCCCACGCGGCCGGAATCCTCGACCTGCCGGACGCCTGCACCCTCGTCGCCGCGCGAGGACGCCTCATGCAGGCCCTGCCACCGGGCGGCGCCATGCTCGCCGTCCAGGCCACCGAGACCGACGTCCTCCCCCTCCTCACCGACCGCCTCTCCCTCGCGGCGGTCAACGGCCCCACGTCCGTGGTGATTTCAGGCGACGCCACCGAAGCGGCCGCGCTCGAACACTCCCTGCGCGAACGCGGACTGCGCACCAAACGACTCAACGTGAGCCACGCCTTCCACTCACCACTCCTCGACCCCATGCTCGACGAATTCCGCGACATCGTCCGCGAGTTGACCTTCCACCCGCCGACGCTCCCCATCGTCTCCAACCTCACCGGAGCCCTGGCCGACGCGGAGACACTGTGCGACCCCGAGTACTGGGTACGGCACGTCCGCCAACCGGTGCGGTTCGCCGACGGGTTGCGCGCCCTCGACGCCCAGAAGGTCGTCCGGTACCTGGAGTTGGGGCCGGACCCGGTCCTGACCACGATGGTGCAGGACTGCCTGACCTCAGCTGAACCTGTCGTCACCACCGCCCTGCGCACCGGACAAGACGAGACACACACGCTGCTCGGCGCTCTGGCCACCCTCCACACCGACGGCCAGCTCATCGACTTCACCCCCCTGATCCCGACCGGCACCGACCGGCCGAACCTCCCCACCTACCCCTTCCAACGCCGCCGCTACTGGCGCGCGACCCCTTCCAGCGCAGTCGACTTGGACAACACCGGCCACCCGCTCCTGCCGGTAGCGGTACAACAGGCCGACGGCGGCTTCTTGTTCGCCGGACGCTTCTCCCTGCACACACACCCCTGGCTCGCGGACCACACCATCGGCGGCGGGGTCCCCTTCCCCGGCACGGCCTTCCTCGAACTCGCCCTGTTCGCAAGCCGGTTCACCCAGTGCGACACCATCGACGACCTCACCCTCGAAACCCCGCTGCTCCTCGACGACAACGGCACCGTCAGCCTCCAACTCACCCTCGCCGCACCGGACTCCGACGGCCACCGCACCCTCGCCGTCCACGCCCGCACCGACGACACATGGCACCGCCACGCCACCGGAACCCTCTCGACGAACACCGACACCCAGCCGCCGACCTCCACGACCTGGCCGCCCACCGACGCCACCCCCGTCGACGTCGACGCCCTGTACGCCCGCCTCGACGAACAGGGCTACGCCTACGGCCCCGCCTTCCGCGCCGTCCACGCCGCCTGGCGACACGGCGACGACCTGTACGCCGACGTCCAACTCGCCGAGGAAACCGACGGGTTCACCCTCCACCCCGCCCTGCTCGACGCGGCGCTGCACGCCGTGGACACCCTGTACCCGCAGGACGACCGGCACGTCCGCCTGCCGTTCTCCTTCACCGGCGTCCGCCAGTACACGACCGGCACGACCAGGGTCCGCGTACACCTCAGCGCCCTCGCCGACGACCGGCTCCGCCTGACCCTGACCGACACGGACGGCGCTCCGGTCGCCGCTGTCGACACGCTCCGCCTGCGCCGGATCCCTACCGGACACTGGCGTACGAGCGTCCCCCTGCACCACCTGGAGTGGCAGCAACTTCCCTTTGCGAGTGAGGTGTTGGACACCGAGAACGAGTTGGTGCTCGCCACCTTCCCCGCCGGGGACGCCCCGACGGAAGCGCGAACCCACGCCCACCGAGCCCTGCGCCTCGTGTCCGACTGGCTCGCCACGGACACCGAAGCGCGACTCGTCATCGTCACCGAAGGCGCGGTCACCGCACGCCCGGACGACTCGCCGCCCGACCTGGCCACCGCCCCCTTGTGGGGCCTGGTCCGCGCCGCGCAGGCCGAACAGCCGGGCCGTATCGTGCTGTTGGACACGGACCAGGACCCCGCATCGCGGGAGGCGCAGTCCGCCGCACTGGCTGCCGCGACGGCTCGCGGCGAGACGCAGCTCGCTCTGCGGGAGGGCACGGCCCTGGTGCCACGCCTGGTTGCCGAGGGGCCATCCGACCTCACCGCACCGGAGTTGGACCCCGAGCGCGCCGTCCTGATCACCGGCGGGACCGGAGGGCTCGGGCAGACGGTCGCCCGCCATCTTGCCGCCGTACATGGAGTCCGTCACCTGGTCCTCGCCGGCCGCCGTGGACCGGAGGCGGAAGGCGTGGCCGAACTCTGCGACGACCTCGCGGTCGAAGGCGTCGAGGTGGAAGCGGTGGCCTGTGACGTCACCGACCCGGAGGCGCTGGCCCGACTCGTCGGCTCCCGTGCGCTGTGTGGTGTCGTCCACATGGCGGGGATCGTCGACGACAGCCTCGTCACGGCGATGACGCCCGAGCAACTCGACGCCGTACTCGCCCCGAAGGCCGACGTGGCCTGGCAACTTCACAAACTGACGCGCGACTTGGACCTCGCGGCGTTCGTGCTGTTCTCCTCCGCCGGCGCTGTCCTCGGGTCCGCAGGCCAGGCCAACTACGCAGCCGCCAACGCGTTCCTCGACGCCCTCGCCGAACACCGCCGCGCCGAGGGCCTCGCCGCGACCTCCGTCGCATGGGGGCTGTGGGAGTCCGCCTCGGGCGGGATGGCCGCACGGCTCGACGACACGGACCGCGCGCGCATCCGCCGTACCGGAGTCGCGGCGCTGACCGACGAGCAGGCCCTCGGACTCTTCGACACGGCACTCACCGCCACCCGGCCCGCAGTGCTGGCCTCCCGGTTCGACCGGGCAGTACTCCGCGACGACCTGATGTCGCCCGTCCTGCGCGGCCTCGTCCGAACACCCCGCCCCAAACCGGCGGTTCGCGAGGAGGAGACCACCTGGACCGCACGCGTGGCCGCCCTGCCGGACACCGACCAGGAGCGCGTACTGACCGAACTGGTCCGGGAACAGGTCGCGATCGTGCTCGCGCACCCCTCGCCCCATGCCATCGAACTCGACCGCGCCTTCCACGAGTTGGGCTTCGACTCACTGACGTCGCTGGAACTCCGCAACCGGCTGTCCACCGCGACCGGCATGCGACTTCCCGCGACCCTGGCCTTCGACCACCCGACCGGCAGGGCGCTGGTGACCTATCTGCGCGCCCAACTCCCTGGTGCGGCAAGGACGATGGAGGCCGCGACCGCACGGGTGACCACGGACGACGACCCCATCGCGATCGTCGGGATGGCCTGCCGCTACCCCGGCGGGGTCACCTCCCCCGAGGAACTCTGGGACCTCGTCGCGAGCGGCACCGACGCCATCGGGCCCTTCCCCGAGAACCGGGGCTGGAACACCGCCGAACTCTTCGACCCCGACCCCGACCGGGTCGGCCACAGCTACACCCGAGAAGGCGGATTCCTCTACGACGCGGGCGAGTTCGACGCCGAGTTCTTCGGCATCAGCCCGCGCGAGGCCGCCGCGACCGACCCTCAGCAACGGCTCCTCCTGGAGACCGCCTGGCACGCTTTCGAAAACGCGGGCATCGACCCGGCGACGCTGCGCGGAACGTCGTGCGGAGTGATCACCGGGATCATGTACGACGACTACGGCTCACGCTTCCTCGCGCGCAAACCCGAAGGGTTCGAGGGGCGGATCATGACCGGGAGCACACCGAGCGTGGCTTCCGGGCGGGTCGCCTACACGTTCGGGCTCGAAGGGCCCGCGATCACCGTCGATACCGCGTGCTCTTCGTCGTTGGTCGCGATCCACCTTGCGGCGCAGGCGCTGCGGCAGGGGGAGTGCGAGTTGGCGCTCGCGGGAGGCGTGACCGTCATGGCTACGCCGAACACGTTCGTGGAGTTCTCCCGGCAGCGGGGGCTGGCGCCTGATGGGCGGTGCAAGCCGTTCTCGGCCGCCGCTGACGGGACTGGTTGGGGGGAAGGGGCCGGGCTGGTGGTCCTGGAGCGGCTCTCCGATGCGCGGCGGGGCGGGCACAAGGTGCTGGCGCTGTTGCGGGGGTCGGCTGTCAACCAGGACGGGGCCTCGAACGGGCTCACCGCGCCCAACGGACCGTCTCAGGAGCGCGTGATCCGGGCGGCTCTGGCTGGGGCGGGGCAAGAGGCGTCGGATGTGGACGCGGTTGAGGCGCATGGGACGGGGACGGTGCTGGGGGATCCCATTGAGGCGGGGGCGTTGCTTGCTGTGTATGGGCAAGGGCGTTCTGTGGAGCGGCCGTTGTGGTTGGGGTCGGTGAAGTCGAACATCGGGCATACGCAGGCGGCGGCTGGGGTGGCCGGGGTCATCAAGATGGTGATGGCGCTTCGGCATGAGCTGCTTCCCGTCAGCCTTAGTGCTGATGTGCCGACTCCGCATGTGGAGTGGGAGTTGGGTGGGGTGCGGTTGCTCGGGGAGGCTGTGGGGTGGCCTCGGGGGGAGCGGGTTCGGAAGGTGGGGGTGTCTTCGTTTGGGATTTCGGGGACTAATGCGCATCTGATTTTGGAGGAGGCGCCGTTGGGGGATGTTGAGGTGTCGGGTGGTGAGGTGTCTGGGGTGGTGCCGTGGGTGGTGTCTGCGCGGAGTGAGGCGGCGCTCGGTGAACAGGTGCGGCGGGTGCGGGAGTTGGAGGCGACGGCGGCGGAGGTGGGGTGGTCGCTGGTCACGACCCGGTCGGTGTTCGAGCATCGTGCGGTGGTCGTGGGTGGGGATGTGGTGTCGGGGGTGGCCGGGGACATCGGACCCGGGCCGGTGCTGGTGTTCCCTGGGCAGGGGTCGCAGTGGGTGGGGATGGGGGCGCAACTGCTGGACGAGTCTGCGGTGTTCGCGGCGCGGATCGGGGAGTGTGAGCAGGCCCTTGCGCCTCATGTCGACTGGTCGCTGACCGAAGTGCTGCGGGACGGCGGCGACTTGGACCGTGTCGATGTGGTGCAGCCGGTCCTGTGGGCGGTGATGGTCTCCCTGGCCGCTGTCTGGGAGGGCTATGGTGTTCGTCCCGCCGCAGTACTTGGGCATTCGCAGGGTGAGATAGCTGCGGCCTGCGTGGCGGGGGTGCTGTCGCTCTCGGACGCGGCGAGGGTCGTTGCCGTCCGCAGTGATGCGCTGCGGCAGTTGCAGGGCCGGGGTGACATGGCCTCGATCGGCGCCGGACCGGACGAGGTGCGTGCACTGATCGGGGACGAGCGGCCGGGTGTGTCCGTCGCCGTGGTCAACAGTGCCTCCTCCACGGTGATCTCGGGCCCGCCCGCTGATGTGGCGGCGGTGGTGTCCGAGGCTGAGGTGCGGGGACTGAGGGCTCGCCTCATCGACGTGGGCTACGCCTCCCACAATGCACAAATAGACCAACTCGCCGAGGAGTTGACCGAGCGGCTCGCCGGGGTCCGTCCGGTCGCGGAGTCCGACATCGCCTTCTACTCCACCGTCACCGCAAGCCGTATCGACACCGCCACGCTCGACACCGGCTACTGGGTCACCAATCTTCGAGAGCAGGTCCGTTTCGCCGAGACCGTCGAGGCGCTCCAGGCCGACGGCTACCGCCTGTTCATCGAGGTGAGTCCCCATCCGGTGCTGGTCCTGCCGATGGAAGAGACCATCTCGTCCGGGACCGTCGTCCCCACCCTGCGCCGCGACCACGGCTCCGTGAAGCAACTCACCCTCGCCGCCGCCCAAGCCTTCACCGCGGGCGCCGACATCGACTGGCGCCACTGGTTCCCGACACCCCCACGCACCATCGACCTCCCCACCTACCCCTTCCAACACCACCACTACTGGCTCGAACCCCCCACCACCCCCACCGACGCCACCGGCCTCGGCATGACCCCCCTCAACCACCCCCACCTCACCGCCACCACCGAACTCCCCGCCACCGACGCCTACTTGCTCACCGGCCGCCTCACCCGCGAAACCTCCCCCTGGCTGGCCGAACACGTAGTCGCCGCCAACGCCCTGGTCCCCGGATCCGCCCTGATCGAATGGCTCCTCAGGGCCGCCGACGAAGCAGGCTGCCCCACCCTGGACGAGGTCACGCTGACGGCACCACTCGTACTCCCCGCCTCGGGAACCATCCAGCTCCAGGTAACCGTGGGCGCGGCGGACGAGGAGGGCCGGCGCGAGGTCCGTGCGTACGCGCGACGCGACACCGCATGGGTATGCCACGCCACGGGTGTTGCGAGCCCCGAACATGCCTTGCTGGAAGCGGAGTTGGCCCCCGAATGGCCCCCGCCCGACGCCGCCCCCGTAGACGTCGAGGACTTCTACACGCACGCCGAACAATCCGGCTACACCTACGGGCCAGCATTCCAAGGCCTACGAAAACTCTGGCGCCACGGCCTCGACCTGCTCGCGGAGATCGCCCTCCCCGAACAAGCGGGCCCCCACGACGCTTTCGGCATCCACCCCGCCCTGCTGGACGCCGCCCTGCACCCTTTGATGCTCCTCGACCCGCCCGGAAACGGCCGCCTCTGGCTCCCCTTCGCCTGGACCGGCGTCAACCTGATCGCGACCGGCGCCACCCATATCCGCGTGCGGCTGACCCCTCACGGCGAGACCGTCGGAGTCACAATCACAGACACCACGGGCGCCCCCGTCCTCACCACGGACGCGCTGACCTTGCGCGCAGTCGCTCCTGATCAGTTGGCGCCTGGCGTCGAGGGGCTCTACGCCGTCGAGTGGACCCCGCTCACGGCACCGGACATCGAGGGCGAGGAGACCCTCGTCCTGACGGTGGGCGGCGAGGAACTGACCGCCGTCACGAGGGTGTTGACCGAGGTACAGGACTTCCTCAACTCCTCCGAGGAGTCCCGCCTGACGGTAGTGACCCAAGATGCGGTGGCCATCGACGGCGGCGACGTAGACCCTTCGGCAGCCGCCATATGGGGCCTGATCCGCACCGCCCAGACAGAACACCCGGGCCGGCTCCTCCTGCTCGACACGGACGGCGGCGAACTGCCCCCACTGCCCGAGGATGAATCGCAACTCGCCCTGAGGGAGGGCGCGTTGTACGTCCCCAGACTGACCCCCGCCACACCTCCCGACGACCGCCTTCTGCCGCCCGAAACCGGCACCTCCGCCTGGCGCCTCTCCACCACAGGCCCAGCCACCTTGGACGCCCTGACGGTGATCGAGGCCCCGGAAGCCCTGGCCTCCCTGGCATCGGGGCAGGTGCGGATCTCCGTACAGGCAGCCGGCGTGAACTTCCGTGACGTGCTGATCGCGTTGGGCATGTACCCCGACGAAGGCACGTTCGGGGGGAGCGAAGGCGCGGGCTGGGTGACGGAGGTCGGGCCCGATGTCACGCATCTGAACGTCGGCGACCGTGTGATGGGTCTGTTCGAGGGCGCGTTCGGGCCGTTGGTGGTCGCGGACGCCCGGATGATCGTCCCGGTTTCGGAGGCGTTGAGCCTGCGGGAGGCCGCCGCCGTACCCGTCGTGTTCCTGACGGCCTGGTACGGGCTCGTAGAGCTCGGTGGGCTGGGCGCGGGCGAGTCGCTGCTCGTGCACGCCGGGACCGGTGGGGTCGGGATGGCCGCCGTGCAGATCGCCCGTCATCTGGGCGCCGAGGTGTTCGCGACCGCGAGCCCCGGTAAGCATGCCGTGCTGGAGGAGTTGGGGATCGACGAGGCGCACCGGGCCTCCTCGCGGGACCTCGGGTTCGCGGAGAAGTTCCGGGGGCGTGTGGATCTCGTACTCAACAGCCTCGCCGGGGAGTTCACCGACGCGTCCCTGCGACTGCTCGCCGGGCGTGGGCGGATGGTGGACATGGGGAAGACCGACAAACGGGACGCCGGGCGTGTCGCCGCCGAGTACGGGGGAGTCCGGTACCGGGCCTTCGATCTCGTGCCGGACGCCGGGCCCGTGCGGATCGGGGAAATGCTGGCTGAACTGGGGGAGTTGTTCGCCTCCGGCGCTCTGACTCCGCTGCCCGTCCGGGCCTGGCCGGTGGGGCGGGCCCGGGAGGCGTTCCGGTTCATGAGCCGGGCCGAGCACACCGGCAAACTCGTGCTCGACATTCCGCCCGCCTTCGACCCGGACGGCACGGTTCTCATCACTGGTGGGACAGGCGTGCTGGGTGCGGCAGTTGCCGAGCGTCTGGTGAAGGAGTGGGGGGTGCGGCGGCTCGTCCTGGCGAGTCGGAGCGGGGGCGCCGAGGGCATCGCAGAGGGGCTGGGTGCCGATGTCTCGGTCGTGGCCTTGGATGTGACCGATGCCGGTGCTGTGGCTGAACTCGTGTCGTCCATCGGACGGTTGACCGGCGTCGTTCATGCCGCTGGTGTGCTGGACGATGCCGTCGTCACCGCCCAGACCCCTGAGAGTCTGGCGCGGGTGTGGGCCGCCAAGGCGCTCGGTGCACGCCATCTTCACGAAGCGACACGGCACGTGGGGCTCGATCTGTTCGTGGTGTTCTCCTCGGCCGCCGCCACGCTGGGCAGTCCCGGGCAGGCCAACTACGCGGCTGCCAACGCCTATTGCGACGCCCTGATGCAACACCGCCGGGCCCAAGGGCTTCCCGGCCTCTCGATCGGCTGGGGGCTCTGGCAGACCGCCAGCAGCATGACCGGCCACCTCAACGACACCGACCTCGCCCGCATGAAACGCACCGGCTTCACCCCGCTCACCACGGAACACGGGCTGGCTCTCCTGGACGCCGCCCGCGCGCAGGAGCGTCCGCATGTGATCGCCGTCGATCTCGACGTACGTGCCGTCACCGCGCCGCCCCCTCTCCTGCGCTCCCTCGTCACCAAGGCCGTCACCGCGAGGCGTACCGCTGCTGCGGGGGCCGTCTCCGTGGACGGGTTCGCGGACCGGCTCGCCGCGTTGCCCCCTGCCGGTCGGCACCGGCTGCTGCTGGACCTCGTCCGGTCCCACGCTGCCGGGGTGCTCGGGCATGCCGACCACGACACGATCCGCCCGGACACGTCCTTCAAGGAACTCGGCTTCGACTCGCTGACCGCCGTCGAACTGCGCAACCGGCTCGCGGCGGCCACCGGGCTCAAACTGCCCGCCGCCCTCGTCTTCGACCACCCGGAGTCGGCCGCCCTCGCCGAGCACCTCCTGGAACGGCTCAACGGCACCCCGGCTCTCCCCAAGGACCCCGTGGGACCGGTGCTCGGCGAACTCGGCCGTATCGAGTCCTCCCTCACCGCGCTCGACCTCGACGACGAGGCGCGCGGCCGGATCACCAGACGCCTCACCACCCTGCTGACCAAGCTGAACGGCGCACCCGACCTCGACGCGCTCGACGCGGTCTCCGACGACGAGATGTTCGAGCTGATCGACCGGGAGCTCTGAGTCCCGCTGGCCCCCACACCCCGCCCCCACACCGTCTGACACCCGCCCAGACCTCCCCACCACCTCCCCGAGCTTCGCCGACTTTCGCCGATGGAGAAGTGACGTCCGATGCCGAGCAACGAGGAAAAACTTCGCCAGTACCTGAAGCGGGTCACTGCGGACCTCGGCCAGGCGCGCAAGCGTCTGCGCGAGGTGGAGGAGCGCGCGCAGGAACCGATCGCTGTCGTCTCCATGGCCTGCCGCTTCCCCGGCGACGTCCGTACCCCCGAGGCGCTCTGGGACCTGGTCGCCGAAGGCCGCGACGCCATCGGAGAGGTCCCCGCGGACCGGGGCTGGGAGACGACGGACATCAAGGGCGGCTTCCTGACCGACGCGCCCGGCTTCGACGCCGCGTTCTTCGGGATCAGCCCCCGCGAGGCCCTCGCCATGGACCCCCAGCAGCGCGTCCTCATGGAGACGGCCTGGGAACTCCTCGAACGCGCCGGCATCGACCCCGCCACCCTGAAACTGAGCCCCACCGGCGTCTACGTCGGCGCGGGCGTCCTCGGCTTCGGTGGCGCACAGCCCGACAAGGCGGTCGAAGGACACCTCCTGACCGGCAACGCCCTGAGCGTCCTGTCCGGCCGTATCTCCTTCAGCCTCGGCCTGGAGGGACCGTCCGTCAGCGTCGACACGGCCTGCTCCTCCTCCCTCGTGGCGATGCACCTCGCCGTGCAGGCGCTGCGGCAGGGCGAGTGCGACCTCGCGCTGGCCGGCGGGGTGACCGTCATGCCCACCCCCGCCGCGTTCGCCGAGTTCTCCCGGCAGGGCGCGCTGGCCCCCGACGGCCGCTCCAAGGCGTTCTCGGCCGACGCCGACGGCACCGGCTTCTCCGAAGGCGCGGGGCTGCTCCTCCTCGAACGCCTCTCCGACGCCCGCACCCGAGGCCACGACATCCTCGCCCTGCTGCGGGGTTCGGCCGTCAACCAGGACGGCGCCTCCAACGGCCTCACCGCCCCCAACGGCCCCTCCCAGGAACGCGTCATCCGCGCCGCCCTCGCCAACGCGGGCCTGGGCGCCGCCGAGATCGACGCCGTCGAGGCACACGGCACCGGCACCCGGCTCGGCGACCCCATCGAGGCCGGCGCCCTGCTCGCCACGTACGGCCGCGACCGCGCCGACGGCCGGCCGCTGCGGCTCGGGTCGGTCAAGTCCAACCTCGGCCACCCGCAGGGCGCGGCCGGCGTCGCGGGCGTCATCAAGATGGTGATGGCGCTGCGCCACGAGGAACTGCCCGCGACCCTGTACGCCGACGATCCGACCCCGCACGTCGACTGGTCCTCCGGCGCCGTCGAACTGCTCACCTCGCCCGTGCCCTGGCCGCGCGGTGAACGTCCGCGCCGGGCCGGGGTGTCGGCGTTCGGGATGTCGGGCACCAACGCGCACGTGATCCTGGAGGAGGCGCCCGAGACGGTCACCCAGGATGAGCCCTCCGGCGAGGCCCCGGGCGGGGTGGTACCGTGGGTCATCTCCGCCCGGACCGAGACGGCGCTGCGGGAACAGGCCCGGCGACTGGCCGAAGCCGCCGCGTCCCCGGCCTCGCCCCTCGACGTCGGCTGGTCCCTCGCCACCACGCGCTCGGCCTTCGAACACCGCGCCGTCGTCATCGGCCACGACCGCGACACCCTCCTCACCGGACTGCGCTCCCTCGCGGCCGGCGAGGAGTCCATGAGCGTCATCACCGGAACCGCCTCCGCCACCGGCCCCGGACCGGTCCTGATGTTCCCCGGACACGGCGGCCAGTGGGCCGGCATGGGCGCCCGGCTCCTCGCGGAATCCCCGGTGTTCGCCGCCTGGATCACCGCATGCGAACGCGCCCTCGCGCCCTACGCCGACTGGTCCCTCACCGACGTCCTGCGCGGCGACGGAGCCGAACTCGCCCGGATCGACGTCGGCCAACCCGTGATGTGGGCCGTCATGGTCGCGCTCGCCGAGGTATGGGCCCACCACGGCATCGAACCCGCCGCCGTCATCGGGCACTCGCAGGGCGAGATCGCCGCCGCGTGCGTCATCGGAGCGCTCTCGCTGGCCGACGGCGCCCGCATCGTGACCACCCGCAGCAGCCTTCTGCGGACCCTGTCCGGGCGCGGCGCCATGACCGCCCTCGGCCTGAGCTGCGACCAGGCCACCGAACTGATCGACGGACGCCCGGACGTCGTCGTCGCGGCCGTCAACGGCCCCTACTCCACAGTCCTCTCCGGCCCGCCCGACGACATCGCCGCCGTCGTCGCCGACGCCCGCGCCCGCAACGTACGCGTCCGCCCCGTCGACTCCGACATCGCCGGCCACGGCCCCCACATCGACGAGATCACCGGCGAACTCACCACCCGCCTCACCGGCATCCGCCCCACCGCCTCCGACGTCGCCTTCTACTCCACCGTCACCGCCGCCCCCACCGACCCCGCCGGACTCGACACCGCGTACTGGGTCGCCAACGTACGCCGCCCCGTCCGGTTCGCGGACACCGTCGACGCCCTCCTCGCGGCAGGCCACCGCCTCTTCATCGAGGTCAGCCCCCAACCCGTCCTCAACCTCGCGATGGCGGGCATCATCGAGCGCGCGGACGTCCCCGCCACGGTCGTCCCCACCCTGCGCGGCGGCCGAGGCGACACGAAACAGCTCACCCGCGCCGCCGCCCAGACGTTCGCCGCAGGCGCCGACATCGACTGGCGCCCCTGGTTCCCGGCCGACCCCACCCCCCGCACCATCGCCCTGCCCACCTACCCCTTCCAGCACGAACGCTTCTGGACGACACCCCCCACCGGCCGGCCCGGCGACCCCGCCGGACTCGGACTCACCGCCTCGGGACACCCCCTCCTGGGCGCCTCCGTCGGCCTCGCCGACCGGGACGTCCACCTCCTCAGCGGCCGCGTCTCCCGACGCTCCACCCCCTGGCTCGACGACCACACCGTGGCCGGCCACCCCCTCGTGCCCGGCGCCGCACAGCTGGAGTGGATCCTGCGCGCCGCCGACGACACCGGCTGCCCCGCCGTACAGGAACTCACCCTGGAGACCCCCCTCGCCCTGCCCGACACCGGCAGCCTGCGGATCCAGGTCGTCGTGGACGCCGCCGACGCGGACGGGCGGCGCCACGTCCAGGTCTTCTCCCGCCCCGACGACGATGACACCCACCCCTGGACCTGCCACGCCACAGGAGTCCTGGGCCCCGAGACGACGGACGGCGCCCCGGACGGCACCCCCTGGCCCCCGCCCGACGCCCAACCCGCCGACCCGGAACACCTCTACACACGAGCCGACCGCAACGGGTACGGCTACGGACCCGCCTTCCGAGGCATCCGCAAACTCTGGCGCCACGGCCCGGACGTCCTCGCCGAGGTGACCCTCCCCGACGAAGCGGGCGACCCGGACGGGTACGGCATCCACCCCGCCCTCCTCGACGCCGCCCTCCAGCCCGCCGCCCTCCTCCTGCCCCCCACCGACACCGGCCGCACCTGGCTCCCCTTCACCTGGAACGACACAACCCTGCACGCCGTACGCGCCACCACCGTCCGCGTGCGCCTCACCCCCCTCGGCGAAGAGGTCGGCGACGGACTGCGGATCACTGTCGCGGACGCCGTAGGAGCACCGGTACTGACCGTACGAGACCTCCGCTCCCGCCCCATCGACGCCGACCGCCTCGCCGAGATCGGCCGAGGGACCCGGGACCGGCACGCACTGTTCGACCTGGAGTGGGTCGCGGCGGAGAGGGCGACGGGCTCGGTGCCGTGGGTGGCGCTGGAGCACGGGGTCGAGGAGCTGGTGGAGGAGGTCGCAGGGGGTGCGGAGGCGCCGCAGGTGGTGGCGGTTCTTCTCGAAGACACCGGCGACGGCGCCGACAACAGCCATGGTGAGAGCGAAGACAGCCGGGACGGCGCCGGCAGTGACGAAGCGCTGGCCCTGACCACCCGCGCCCTCGACCTCGTCCGGACCTGGCTCGCCGCCCCCCTGCCCGACTCCCGCCTCGCCCTCGCCACCAGGGGCGCCGTGACCTTCGACGGCACCCCCGGCAACCCGGCGGCCGCCGCCGTCTGGGGGCTCGTCCGCAGCGCCCAGTCCGAACACCCCGACCGATTCACCCTCATCGACCTCGGCCCGGACGACACACTCGCCGAGGCCATGGCGGCGGCGCCCCCCGACGAACCCCAACTCGCCCTGCACCACGGCGAGATCCGCGTACCCCGCCTCGCTCGAACCTCCACCGGCCCCGACACCCCCGGCACGCTGGACCCGAACGGCACCGTCCTGATCACAGGCGGCACCGGAGTCCTCGGCCAACTGGTGGCCGGCCACCTGGTGCGGGAGTGGGGAGTGCGACGGTTGGTCCTCGCGAGCCGGCGCGGCCCCGAGACCCCCGGCATCACGGAGTTCCGCGCGGGACTCGACGCCGACGTGTCGGTCACGGCCGTCGACGTGGGCGACCGTACCGCCGTGGCCGAACTGGTCGCGTCCATCGACCGATTGACCGGCGTCATCCACGCCGCGGGCGTCCTGGACGACGCCGTCGTGACCGCCCAGACCCCCGAGCGCCTGGCGCACGTGTGGGCCACGAAAGCGGCGGGTGCCCACCACCTCCACGAAGCGACCCGCGACCTGGACCTCGGCCTGTTCGCCGTCTTCTCCTCGGCGGCCGCCTCGCTGGGCAGTCCCGGACAGGCCAACTACGCGGCGGCCAACGCCTACTGCGACGCCCTCGTCCAACACCGCCGTACCCAAGGACTCCCCGGAGTCTCCCTCGCCTGGGGCCTGTGGGAATCCACCACCGGACTGACCCCGACCGACCTCGCCCGCATGCGCCGCACCGGCTTCTCCCCCCTCACCGACGAAGCCGGACTGGCCCTCTTCGACCAGGCCCACGCCCTCGACCACCCGTACGTCGTCGCGGCCGACCTCGATCCACGCGGCACGCCCGACGACCTCTCCCCGCTCCTGCGCACCCTCACCGCGACGCCTCCTCGACGCCGCCTCGCCGCCGGCGCCGACGACGAAGCCGTCCTCATCACACGCCTGGCCGGGCTCGACGCGGACGACCGGCTCCGTGTCCTCACCGACGTCGTACGCGAGCACGTCGCCGCCGTCCTGGGGCACGGTTCCGTCGAGCGCATCAGCGCCACGACCGCCTTCAAAGACCTCGGGCTCGACTCGCTGACGGCGGTGGAACTCCGCAATCGGCTTGCTGCGGCGGGCGGTGTGCGGCTGCCCGCGACCACGGCCTTCGACCACCCCACGCCCCGAGCCCTCGCCAGCTACCTCGACGGCCGCCTCGGCGGGGCCGTGCAGGCGCCCGCCACGCCTGTCGTCCTGCCCTCCGGCGTCACCGACGAACCGGTCGCCATCGTCTCCATGGCCTGCCGCTATCCCGGCGGCGTCACCTCGCCGGAGGAGCTGTGGGACCTCGTCATCGACGGTGTGGACGCGGTGGGGGCGTTTCCCACCGACCGAGGGTGGGATCTGGACGGGCTCTTCCACCCCGATCCTGACCATCCCGGCACCACCTACACCGACCAGGGGGGATTCCTGCCCGACGCGGGCGACTTCGATGCGGCGTTCTTCGGGATCAATCCGCGTGAGGCGCTGGCCATGGATCCTCAGCAGCGGCTGCTGCTGGAGACGTCCTGGGAGGTGCTGGAGCGGGGCGGGATCGATCCGGCGTCCCTGAAAGGGAGTCGGACCGGGACGTACGTCGGGGTGATGTACCACGACTACGCCGGGGGCCGGCACGCCGATCTGGAGGGGTACGCCTTCCTGGCCAGCACCGGGAGCGTGGTGTCGGGGCGGGTCGCCTACACACTCGGCTTCGAAGGGCCCGCCGTGAGCGTCGATACGGCATGCTCCTCGTCGCTGGTCGCGATTCACCTTGCCGCGCAGGCGTTGCGGCAGGGGGAGTGCGATCTTGCGCTTGCCGGGGGTGTCACCGTCATGGCCGATCCCGACATGTTCGCCGGGTACGCCCGGCAGCGGGGGCTGGCGCCGGACGGGCGGTGCAAGGCGTATGCGGCTGCTGCGGACGGGGTGGGACTGGCGGAGGGAGTGGGGCTGCTGGTGTTGGAGCGGTTGTCGGATGCTCGGCGGAATGGGCACAAGGTTCTTGCTGTGGTGCGGGGGTCGGCTGTCAATCAGGAC